>CAJMOP010000052.1 GCA_905215115.1 uncultured bacterium
CGTGGCCACCTATGCCGATATTCACGACGAATTGCGCCGCGCCTTCGCCCGCACGCCCGAGGCCAAGGCGGCAGGGTATAAGGCGGGTGCCTTTAGCTACAACACCGGCGCCCTGCGCTGCCCCACATGCGATGGCACGGGCTCGATATCGCTTGACGTGCAGTTTTTGCCCGATGTCGAGATCGTTTGCCCGGCATGTCGCGGCTCACGTTATGCAGACGCGGCTTCGCATATTCATCGCGAGGGCAAGGACGGGAGCTTACTTACGCTGCCGCAGCTCATGGATATGAGTGTGGACGAGGCTCTCGACGCCACGGTGGGACTCAAAAAGGTGCAGGCGCGCTTGCAGACCTTACACGACCTAGGCCTGGGCTATCTCACGCTCGGTGAGCCCACGCCGGCGCTCTCGGGCGGCGAGGCACAGCGCCTTAAGCTTGCGAGCGAGATGGGCCGCGTGCAGGACGATGCCGTGTTCGTGTTCGATGAGCCCACCATCGGCCTGCACCCGCTCGATGTTCAGGTACTGCTGAGTGTGTTTGACGGACTCGTTGCCAAGGGCGCCGCGGTCATCGTGATCGAACACGACCTCGACCTTATCCGTAATGCCGATTACGTGATCGACATGGGTCCGGGCGGCGGCGATGCGGGCGGACAGGTCGTCTGCGCCGGCACGCCTGGCGACATTGCAGCCTGCTCCGCAAGCATCACCGGTCGCTACCTCTAGCAGAATGTGACAAAGGGACAGTCCCTTTGTCACATCCGATGCCTATTTCACGCATTGAGCGGCGAGATAGTCGCGGAAGAACGGTAATTCAAAAGCGACGATTCCGCGCCCGCGTTCTCCAATGATGCCGGCGTCTATCATGCGGCGTCGGTAGCGGGAGACCTGTTGCGGCGAACGCTTAAGGCGCTCGACAAGGTCAGCGGTGGTGGATTCTTCCTCGTCATCGAGCATGGCGATGAGAAATCGCTTGTCCTCTGCAGTGAGTTCACGATAGGTCGCTGCGAGGATCCGGTCGTCCATTTCATCGCGTGCGATTTTGATTCCCTGGTCAAAGTCGCGAGATGATATTTCCCTCGAGTTGCTCGTGAGATCCCAGGCGCGGTAACCCACAAGCTGCAAAAGGAAGGGAAAGCCCGAAATCGAGCGAACGGCCTTATCGATTCCCTCGGCATCCGCCAAACGGTCGTTTTCCTGGATCGTTCGGATCAAGGCCTCGCGTACATCGTAGTCGGCGATACGCCCCAGATGATATTGCTGGGCGCGACGAAGGAACGAGACCGTCTTGTGGTTCAGCAACGTCGAGACGTTGTTAGGAAGTCCCGCCATGAGTAGGGCGACGCGTTTCCCATCGGTCACAAAGTGCTGATACGTGGCTGCGAGCTGGATCATCTCGTCGAGCGTCGGGTCGACCTCATCAACCGTGACGAGCAGACCGGTGCCCGTTTCGTTGAGCTGGTCGATGATGTCGCTCATGCGATAACGCCAAGTCGAGGCATCGTGAACGCGATTGACCTCGATACTGCCGAATGGTGCAATTCCGAGACCGGTGACTTCGAAGTTGTTAGACGGGTCGATGAGATGGCCTGCAGCACGTTTCGCCCCGAACTCGATTTCCTCAAGCATTCCCGAGAGCGCGGTCGTCTTTACGGCTATCCAGCCGTGGGATTCTGCCCTTGTCGCGAGCGACGACATGAGAGCGGTTTTACCGGTTCCACGCGCACCTGAGAAGATCGAGGTCAATTCCGGGCGTCTACGCTGGCTCAAGAAGGCACGGTCCAAATCCCGAATAATCTGTTGTCTGCCGGCGAGATGGGCAGGAACCTCACCAAAACTGGGGGTAAACGGGTTCTCGAGATATTCCACAAGGCTCTCCTTTCACATCGCCGTTTAACTCCATTTTATTCTAGTTAATTCTGGTTAAAAGCGACGGCTCGTTATTTGGTGCATCAATGTGACAAAGGGACAGTCCCTTTGTCACATGCCAGGAAAGCCTGTCTGGCGCAGGGCTTCGTAGAGGACGATGGCGGCGCTGTTGGAGAGGTTGAGTGCACTAATGCGGTAGTCGGCCGGGTCGATAAAGTTGCCGCAGATATCCTGCCGAAGGATGGCTTCGTGGCTGTCCTTGGTATGCCCGAGCGCCTCCTCGTGGGCCTCCCAGACTTCGGCGTTATCGAGCGAATCACAGTCGCGCAGCATGGGAATGCGCTCGCAGCATGCGGGCGCCGCTGCGAGCAGCTCTTCGGGAATCCCCGAGCTCTCACTGCCAAAGACCAGATAGTCACCGTCGCGGTAGGTGTTTTGCGCATAGGTGCGGCGCGCCTTTTTGGTCAGCAGGTGCAGGCGTTCGTCGGCGGGGGAGAGGTCGTTGCGCGTAAGGAAATCCTCCCAGCCGGCATAGATCGTCACGTCCAAGTTTTGCCAGTAGCCCAGGCCGGCGCGACGCACCGTCTTGTCGTCGAGCGAAAAGCCCAGCGGCTCCACCAGGTGCAGGCGGGTACCGGTGACCACGCAGGTGCGGCCGATATTGCCCGTATTGGCCGGAATCTCGGGCGCGTACAGCACGATATTGAACATGAATCTCCTTGGCTCAGAATGAAAAACCACCACGAAGGGCACCTTCGTGGTGGTTTGGCGGTTACGTGGGCGGTAAATGCCCGCTCGATAACTTTAGGCGCGGTGCCAGTCGGTCAGGCAGGCATCGAGGGCGGCGATGAGCGCGTCCTTGTCCATATGACGGCCGATGATGCACAGGCTCGTCATGCGGTCACCCGTCTCGTCGTCCCAAATCTGCATGATCTCGGGGTTCTCGTCGATGATCTTCTGCTTTTCGCCCTCGGGCGCAGAGTCGACAAACAGACCGTTCTCCATCAGGCGCATCTGGTGGCCGGCCTGCTCGAACATGTAGCACATGTCCGGATCGCCGGTCTGCCACAGCGGACCCTTGACGCGAATGACCTCGTCGGGCCACTCCTGCTCAACAAAATCGGTGAACTTTTGCAGGTCAAACGGCTTGCGGCGCGAGTACACAAAGGTCTCGATGTCGTACTCGAGCACCTCGGGGTCGTCGTGCTCCTCGGGATGCTCCATGGCCTCGATCCAGGCGGCGGAGTTGTAGGCGCGCATAAAGTCGAAGCGGTCGGTGTCGAGCAGCTCCTCCATGGGGACCTCGCCGTTTTGAGCCTCGACAATCACGGCATCCTTCTGCAGGCTGCGCACGATGGCCTTGAGCTCGGCGATCTGCTCAGGCGTGACGGTATCGGTCTTGTTGAGGATCAGCGTGGAGCAAAACTCGATCTGCTGGATGAGCAGGCTTTCGATGTCGTCCTCGTCGATATCCTCGGCCAGCAGGTCGCGACCGCCGTTGAACTCGTCGTACATGCGGGCGCAGTCGACCACGGCCACGATGTTGTCGAGCGCGAGCTTGGGCTCGCCGCCCACCTTGGCCTCGTCGCAGAAGCTCGAGATGGTGTAGGCGATGGGGATAGGCTCGCAAATACCCGAGGCCTCGATGATGATGTAGTCGAACTTGCCCGAATCGGCGATGCCCTGCAGCTGGTTGGCCAGGTCGTCCGAAAGCGTGCAGCAGATGCAGCCGTTGGTGAGCGGGATGAGGTCGTCGGTCTCGGAAAGGCCGCCGTCGGCGATAAGGCTGGCGTCGACGTTGATCTCGCCGATATCGTTGACGATCACGGCGGCGCGGATGCCGCCGTCGTTAGCGAGGATGTGGTTGAGGAGCGTGGTCTTGCCGGCACCGAGGTATCCGGTAAGCATGATGATCTTCACGGGTTTGTTGGGCATGTGCCCTCCTTTGTTAGACATGGCTTACAGTTGAATCTTATGCCAAACGCGTGCTCTTATACCCACGCGCCGACAAATAACACAGGCTACTCCCAGGCTCCCCATACATCAGGGCAATAACCGACGGTGGCCTTTTTGCCGTTGCGCACGATGGGCTCGGCTAGAACCTGCTGGTTTTCGAGCAGCTTGTCGAAGCGCTGGCTAGGGGTGAGGTGCTGGATGAGTGCGAGCGTCTCCTCGTCCTTGGCTTTGGGGTTGAGCAGCTTGTCGATACCGCCGACCGCCTGCATCACGCTCGTGAGCTCGCCCTTGCTCATCTCCTTTTCCTTAAGGTCGATAAACTGCACCCTAATACGGCGCTCCTTAAAATAGCGCTGGGCCTTCTTGGTATCGAAGGACTTCTTAGTCCCGAAAATTTGCACGTTCATATTTATGTTCCGCCGTTCTACCGAATAAAGTTGGTTCGCTCGCGATCGGCCTCGGGGGCTTCGATGCCGGCGGCCTTTCCCGCCTCGATGCAACGCAGCAGCCAGGCCATGTTTTTACCGATGTTTCGCATGGTGGCAAGGCCCTCGGCGTCCTGGGCGGCCTCGCCCGGCATGGCACCGAAGACGTTGTTCCAGTAGGTGGATGCTACCACGGGCATCTGGTTGATGGTGAAGTACTTGTTGAGCACGTCGAAGGTGGTCGACGTGCCGCCGCGACGGGCAACGGCGACAGCGGCGCCCGGCTTGTGCGTAAAGGCCTTGCTGCCTGCATAGAATGCGCGGTCGAGTGCCGAGAGGATGCGTCCGCTGGGATGTGCGTAGTAGACGGGCGAGCCAAAGACAAAGCCGTCTGCCTGCTCGGCAGCGGCAATCAACTCGTTGACCACATCGTCGTCAAAGGTGCAACGGCAATCGAGCTTGCCGCACTGGCCGCAACCAATGCAATCGCGAATGGGCTTGGCGCCCAGCTGAAACATCTCGGCCTCGATGCCTTCGGCGTTAAGCTGCTCGGCGACCTCGGCGAGTGCGCGGGCCGTGTTGCCGTTTGCCTTGGGGCTGCCATTGACCAAAAGAACCTTCATCACAAACTCCCTCTGCTGTCGGTGACCTCTGCAGAGGATTATCGCACGAGCGGGCAGATGGCGTGGGGCACGATGCCGGCCCCGAGGGCCCACGGCAGGCACGCTCACCAGGTACGAGCGGGATACGGTCCAGAGGATGTTGGAGTGCGGGGCCTCGTGCGAGCAGATTGTAAGGGGTCTGGGCGGGTCGCCCTCGATGGCGAGCTTTGAGGCCTTGGAAGGCGGGCTGCTGCGGCGGCTATGGTTTATACTAAGGCGGTTGCTATCGAGTAATTCATACTTGGTTTGATTCGATTGTGAATGCGTAACTAGGATGGAAAGCAAAGGAAACTCTATGGAAACAGAGGATACTGTTTGCTTGATGACTTCGATTGCCTTGATTGTCCTTTCAATCCAATACCGAAGAGGAAGATGGCTCTGCTCAATTGCTGGATATGATGTCACAAAAAGGGAGAGCGAGATTGATATACGCCCTTACGCAAAGCTGATTTCTTCTGTGACGTTATGGATGGGGCTGCTGTTTTTCTTGTGGGCGGTAGAGGGCTGGGTACGCGATTGGAATACCAGCGTTTTTGAAGTTTTGGTTCTACTTCTGTTCAGCTTGGCCTCTTTGTCGTTCGTGCGGCTCGTTAGGTTTGTGTTTATGAGGCGATAGCCAGCGGAAGTGGCTGGACGACAAAATGGACCAATGCAGCCAATTGTCAATAGAATTTGATAGGCTTGGCTTAACAGATTTACTCGAGGGCATATCCGTGGCGGGGGATAGGTTCTATCTTGTTGAGCACTTATTTGCATCAGGCAAAGTAAACCAAGAGTATCGAAACGGTGCCCCCGGGCCCCGGGAGGGACTGCGGGGACGTTCGGCTAACTGCGGGTACGACCTATTTGCCCAATGTGTTCGGTTGAGATCGGAAATTAACCATCATGCGCCCCATAACGCTAGTCCAGCTTGGTGCCCGGTATCTGCGGCGCTTCTTTAAGCAACGCATTGAGCTCGTTCAGAATGGAAACGGGCTGTCGGTCGACGGTGTCCAGATGAAGCGTGGCCACGCGAAGGGGCGGCTGATATTCAAATGAGCCCAAGAGCACGGGCGATCCCAAGAACCGTTCGATTTCGTCTGCAACCGCGTCGGTCTCTTCGGGATCAAGCTCGTCAAAGAGCGCCACGAACATCGGTCCGGTCGAGCGGAACAGACGACCCTTGCCGCGCGAGCAATCCATGAGGCAGGCGGCGCTTTCTGCCAAAACGCGGTCGCCTGCATCAAAGCCAAAGCGGGCATTGACCTGTGCGATTTCGTCGATTTTAATGGCGATCAAGCCCGCGTTTCGTGCCACGCGACGCATCTCGCCAATGGCGTTGACCAGGGCGTGGATATCGCCCAGGCCGGTCACGGAATCGGTCGTATCTGCCAAGCTTCGGTTGGTGACAATGCCCACATACATGTTGGGCTCGGTATCGGTGCCGTCCAGGCGGTAACCTGTGCAGTCGCAAAGCGCGTATTTTCCGGCGGTATTCATGACGCGATACTGCATGCAGTGGAAGTGCCACGTGCCGTTTACCACCATATCGAGCTCGGCACGTACGTTGTCGCGGTCCTCGGGGTGAACACGGGCAAGCCATATATCGAGCGAGTTGTAGGGATGCTGGGAGGGTAGGTCAAAATCGCGCACGGCATTAACCGACCATTGCGATTCGCCGGTGTCGAGGTTAATGATGAACGGATAGCGTGTCTCGGAGCTCATGGAGATCGCTTGGAACACTCGGTCGTTGCAGGGGGGGGGTTGTTCGGTGATCGGGCGTTGCAGCGCATCGCCTTCTTCCGGTTGTTGCACACGGTACATGAGCTTGTAGCGATACATTTTGCGGTCGGCGTCCTTTGTCATCTGGCGACGCGTATCGCCTGCAAGTGGGTCGACACGCGAGCAGCCAAAGCTAAAGCTGGCGATTATGGGCGCCTTGCCGTCCGATGTTGCCTCGATAAGATTGGCACGCGTCCGCTCCAGGCGCTGCTCGAGCTCGGCTTCGTCTGTCGTGGGGGATATAAGTACAAATTCGTCTCCACCGATACGGAACAGCAGCTCATCGTGCTCCATTGTCTCGGTGAGTGCGCGGCAGATGCTCAGAATGTAGCGATTGCCCTCGGCGTGGCCAAACTTATCGTTGCAATGCTTAAGGCGGTCGATATCGATATAGGCGCAGGTGAAGGGGGTGCCTTTGCGCCAGAGCTGATCGACATGGCGGTCGAGTCCGCCACGGTTGCCAAGATTGGTGAGCGAGTCGATATAGGCGCCGTGCTCAAGCAGCTCGCGTTCTTGTTGCAGGATGGCGAGCGTTTTCTGCAGTTGCTCACCAATGGCACGCAACTCCGGGGGCAGCGCGGCAACATCGAGCTCGGTGGTTGAGGCCCCGTTCGCAAGTCGCTGAAGATGAGCGATGATTGATTGCTCGCCCAGGCGATACGACTCGTTCATGATGGATGACCTCCTTGGATGGAACAATGGTTTGTATCTTACTCCCAATTCGGTTTAGATTGGGGTATTAGTTAGCTCATGGGAACAAACGCTCCCTCGACGGTGGCGTTTGCGCACGAGCGCATTAGTTGCTGTCGCCACCATCGAGCAGTGCCTCAAAATCCTCCGCCTGCATGGGACGGTAGTAGAGGAAGCCCTGAGCGTAGCGGGCGCCCATTTGGCGTAGCATGTTTGCCTGCTCATTTGTCTCGATGCCTTCGACCACAACGGGCAGATGGAGCGACTGCGCCATCTCGAGCATTGATGAAATGATTTGCACGCTGCGGCCTTGATCGCCGTCGACGGGCACAAACGTGCGGTCGAGCTTGATGACGTCGACGTTGACGTTCTTGAGCATCGCGAGCGTGGACTGGCCGGTGCCAAAATCGTCCATGTAGGTCGAGAAGCCGCGGTTGTGCAGGTCGGCCGTCAGCTTATCCACAGCTTCGGACTCTCCCGTATAAGCCGTCTCGGTGATCTCGATGCGCATGAGCTCGGGCGGCAGATTGTATTGGTCGGCGAGTGCCCCCATATGCTCGGCAACGTCGCAGGCAAGGATATCCACGCGCGACACGTTGAGCGAGATCGGAACCACGCGAAGCCCTCGATCGATGCGCCCGCGCAGCCACGAGGCAACGCCCTGCCAAACGTATTTGTCGAGCGTCACCACAAAACCGCTTTCCTCGAGAGCGGGGATAAAGGTGACGGGCGAAATGAGGGAGCCATCCTTGTCAATCCAGCGCGTGAGCGCTTCGGCGCCAGTGATCTCGCCGGTTTCCATGTCGACCTGGGGCTGCAGGTAGTAGGTAATGCGGCCGTTTGAGAGCGCATACTGGAATTCGGTCAGCGTGCGGTGGAACGAGATTTCGCGCTCGTACTCCTCGGGGCGGAAAATGGCAATGCGCTCCTTAAAGTCGTTTTTTGCACGCCGATTGGTAAACATGGCCTTGGCCTGCGCATCGATAGTGATTTCCTCGTTGGAGTCGATGAGGTAGACGCCCATGGACGGCCAGAAACCCACGCCGTCATCATGCTTGGCCACGGCCTCGCGAACGCTGTTATAGATTTGATGGACGGTGTCGTGCTCAAAGGGGATGAGTATGCAAAAGTCGTCTTGGCCCCAGTATCCTGCGACGCCCATGTCGGCATTCTCGATATCCTTGAGGACCGTGCCCACGTCGGCGAGCATGCGGTCGCCCTCGGCCTGTCCATGCCATTCATTGAACAGTCGCATGTGTCCCATGTCGACGGTGGCGATGCACCAGGCACCGTCGCGCCTTGTCTGGAGAAATGCGTTGGCGCGCCGCATAAACTCGCTGGGTCGACAGAGGCCCGTGAGCATATCGATGCGTTCGACGATGGCGCTTTTGCGCTCTATCTCGGGTATGGGGAGACTGTCGTTGGGAACAAGTCCGCCGGCCGTGCGAAGGCGACGGTCGAGTTCGCCTAAAACGGCGGTCGCTTGATTGGTTAGGCGCTCGTAAAAGGCCGGAACGACTAGACAGACGGGGGTAATGGTATCGCCTGCGATTTGAACAGGGGCGAAAACGGCTTCTTTTAGATGACGGACCAGTTGCTCGAACGCCTCGTGGTCCAAATCGTTGCTGAGCACGACAAACTGGACGCTTCGTGAGCGGTAGACGCGACTCCTGCCACGGGTGATCGACAACATGCGGCCTGCGTATTCGGCGAGCATGTTGTCGACAGCCTCGGCTCCGTAAAGCTCGTTGAGCTTTGTCGTGCCGCGAACGCGCACCGCTATAAGCCCCGTCTCGCAACAGTCGCGACGGCAGGCATCGATGGCGTTGAGCAACATGCGCTGCGTTCCAAGGCCCGTGGCGGCGTCGACGGTCTCGGCAAGCGAGTGGTTGACGAGCTCGCCAACATAGAGCGAGGGGACATTTCCGTCGCCGTCGATACGAAACCCGCGAGCGCGGCAGAGAACGTAGTCGCCGGCGGCGTTGCGTACGCGGTATTGCATGACGCGACGGTGCTTGGAGCCGTTATAGATCTGGCCGATATCGTCGCTATAGGCCTCGAGGTCATCGGGATGGACGCGCGTTTTCCAGTAATCGTGGCAGTTGTCTATATGCTCCGAAGGAAGACCAAGGTCGCGCAGGGCGCCTTGTGACCAAAGGGTGCGGTGTTTGTCCAGGTTCTCGATAAAGAAATAGCGGCCTTCGTTGAGCATCGAAAGGGCGTCGAAAATGCGATCGCTAACTTCGAAATCGTCGGCGTGGACTTGCGTGATATTGCGTCGATCAAGGTGCACGGCATGGCGCAGCTTGTAGTCGTACATGCGATGGTCGGCATCGAGCGTCATGCGATTGGAGGCTTCGCCCAGGGCGGGGTCGGCGTGTGACACTCCGTAGCTAAACGAGTGAGGCATCTCGGAATCGTTATTTTTGAGCAGGACCTCTCGACAGTGCTCCAGACGTTCGGCAAGGTCATCCTCAGTCGCGATTGTGGACAGGATGGCAAACTCGTCGCCTCCCAGGCGAAATGCCGCCTCGTCCACCTTCATATACAGCTTGAGATAGAGGCTCACCTGCAAGATATAGCGGTTGCCCTCGTCGTGTCCAAAGATGTCGTTGCAGTGCTTAAGGTTATCGATGTCGATAAACGCCATGGTTACGGGCAATTCCTGCTCCCAGATTTCCTCTAGGGAACGGGTAAAGCCGCCGCGGTTGCCAAGACCGGTAAGCTCGTCGGTAAAGGCAGTCCTGATCAGATCGTCCTGACGCTCGAGAAGGTCACGGATGGTCTTTTCGAGCGTCTCGGTGTAATTGCTGGCGATATCCATGCTGTAAGCGGCTTCCTGAGGTCGGGGTGTATTGCGTCGGGCGAGCTCGTTGTACACACGCGTTGCTGCTCAACGCTTTGCGTGTATCCAGGCCCCCGCCTTGCTGCGTCGCTGGTTTAATATGTCGGTCCGTGTTCGCTGCTGATAACTATTGAGTAGTATAAACAACAATAGAGGATTGTATATGGGTGCCCCTGCCGCGGGCGGCTATTATTCGCCAATCGGTAGCGTGACGATGCGATGCTCGATATAAATGCGACTGAGTCGATATATGTTGGCGGGTATACTTGTTCCGCTTTAAAACACGGGAACGGAGATGGTCGCATGGCACAGCCAGACACGACGCGCACGGTGGGGCTTGCGCTCGAGGGAGGCGGCTACCGCGGTATGTATACGGCGGGCGTGCTCGACGTATGGATGGAGCACGGCTTAACCTGCGACCATATGGTGGGTGTCTCGGCGGGCGCGGCGTTTGGCTACAACTTTAAATCGCGCCAGATCGGCCGCGCCATTCGCTACAACAAGGCCTATTGCGCCGACAAGCGCTATGCGAGCGTGACGAGCTGGTTGCGAACCGGCGATATGTTCAATGCCGAGTTTGCCTATCATGAGGTGCCTATCGAGCGCGATCCCATCGACTTGGAGGCGTATCGCGCCTGCCCCATGCGATTTACGTGCGTATGTACCGATCTTAAGACGGGTGAGGCCGTCTACCACGACCTGCCCTATGGCGACGAGCGGGATATCGAGTGGATCCGCGCCTCGTCGGCGATTCCCGTGGCTACGCGTCCTGTTGTCATTGGGGGCCGTAAGTACTTGGATGGCGGTGTTGCCGATTCCATTCCCAGCGCTTGGCTGTTTGAGCAAGGCTATGACCGCAACGTGGTGGTGCTGACGCAGCCGGCAGCCTTTGTAAAGCAGCCCAATAGCGTGATGCCTATGCTGCGTCGCGTGTATCGTTACTATCCGGAGTTTGTTGCGGCGCTTGAGCATCGGCACGAGGTCTACAATGCCACGCTCGATGACCTGACGCGTCGCGAAGCCGCTGGCGAGATCTTTGTGGTGCGGCCGAGCGAATCGGTGAAGGTGCCGTCGCTGTGCCGCGAGCCCGATGAACTCGAGCGCATCTACCAGATCGGCCGTCGCGATGCGGAGGCGACGTTGCCCGCGCTGGAAGCGTATCTGGCGGGGTAGGGACTACGCCGGAAACTGCATCCCGTAATCAGCGTTCAGACTGGGACGCAGTTTCCCGCTGGTCCTCTATGCGGAAAGCGCATCCCAGAATGGACGTCCAAACTGGGATGCGCTTTCCGCTCTTGAAGATATGAGGCTGCGGAGCAGCTGCTCGGCATAGGTCTATGCTTGCTGCCAGGTATCGACGAGCTCCTCGGCTGCGGCGTAGGGGTCGTCGGCGCTGCAGACGGCGCTCACCACAAAGAAGCCGTCGACGCCGGTAGTCTTGAGCTGCGGCAGATCGGCCGTTTTGACGCCGCCGCCCACCACGATGGGCACGGGGCTTGCTGCATGGAGGGCAGCCAGGTCCTCAAAGCTCTTGGTGATGATGGAGCCGTCGGCTGCGCGTCCGCAGTCGCGCTTGGTCTCGGTCTCGTGGAGCGGGCCCACGCCCAGGTAATCGACCAGGCTCATGTCGGCGGTCTTGACGTACTCGAGCATCTCCTCGCAGCGGGCCGAAAGACCCACGATGGCATCGGGGCCCAGAAGCTTGCGGCAGACCTCGACGGGAATATCGCTCTGGCCCACGTGCACGCCGTCGACAGCGATACCCTGCTCGCGCGCGGCGAGTACACAGTCAAGGCGGTCGTCGATCAGCAGGGCGACCTGCCCGGTCTTGCCGGCCTGTGCGATAGCCTGCGCGGCATCGCCCGTCAGCGCGATGATCTCGCGGGCGCTTGCCACCTTGGAGCGCACCTGGATGCAGGTAAAGCCGGCGTCGAGTGCCTGGGCCACCACATCGCCCACGGGTCGCCCGAGGGTGTTTTCGGGGCCGAGTACCAGATAGGCCGAGATATCAAGGTTGTCGCGGATGCTCATCGTGCTTCCTCCTGCTTTTTGATCTGCGCTTCCATGCGCTCGAGTTTGCCGGTCATGGTATCGGTAAAACCGGGGCGAATATCGGCTTTGAGCACGACTTCGGTGCGGATGCCCTTGCTCGCCAACACAAAGGTCGCGTCGCGCACGACCTGCATGACCTCGTCCCAGTCGCCCTCGATCTCGGTGAACATCGAGGTGGTGCGGTTAGGAAGGCCACTCTCGCGAATGACGTGCACGACCTCGGCGACCTCGGCGGATAGCTCGTCACCGGTGCCGCACGGGGCGATGGCCACGGCGACCAGGGTGTTCATGCCGGCATTGGTTGCGGGCTCGGACATGCCTTATGCCTCCTCGAGCTCGAGTTGGTTATCGGCAATGTCCTGGGCGGTCGCGCGGTAGAGCTCGTCGATAAAGGCGACCTTAAAGCTTGCCGGGGCATCGGCAACGGCGGCGGCACGCGTGCCGGCAACGTTGTAGGCGGCGGTGCCGCAGGTGGCC
>CAJMOP010000053.1 GCA_905215115.1 uncultured bacterium
GCCGGCGCCGGGCCCACTATCGGGTCCAACCGCGCCCCCGCCCGCCCGGCGATTTCAAAACCATGCCGGTTTACGGGGCCAGGCCGGGAAGCCCCGAGCATGCCGCAATCGGCAAAATCAAAACCGCAGGTAGGCGACTTGCGCATTCCGTGAAATGCAGGGTATGGACGGCCGGTCCGGGTCCAGCCCCGTAATCCGGCATAGTTTTGAAATGACACTAATTCACTGGCAACCAAACTAGATCGTTCTAGTTCCTTATCGCCGGCTAATTTCCGATGTCCATCCAGTTGCACAAAACATTTGCTCGCAGTCGCGTCTCGGCGCACTTCATTGCCTCGGATTTGGCTTTATATCGAATCCCCAAACGGCTGCAAACGCTTTTGACTATGATGTCTAGCTGCTTTTTGTCGTTAAGCATATCGTGGGTTACCAGGAACACGTCGAAACCCATGCTCTGAAGCGCAGTCATACGCTCCGCATCGTGGTCAAGTACCGCGCCTGATCCATGGATGACTTCACCTTGGATCTCGATAATTACTGCCTTCATTAGCATTGGGTTTACAATCACGATGTCCCCGTAGCAGACCTTTTGACCTGCGATGCTTTGGGCAGCCTCGGATAGAGGGGTTAAATCGTTGAGGTACACGTATCTGAATCCTGAACCACCTAGACGTCGAGAACGACTTAGGAGCAGGACCCCCGCAACCTCGAGTGGAGATGCAGCAATGCCGATAACCTGCTGAGCGGCATCATAAAACTGCTTTCCCCACATTTGACTTTTGGCCTTGTCGGCGAAACGATGCAGGTCGCTCAGTTCGATGAGCGGCTTTCTCATCCAAAGAGAAGTACCTTTGAGTTTCGTAACCTCTCTTCCATCCTCACGCTTGCTTGTTTGGCCATCACTATCTGGCTCCTTTACGGTTGCGCGGGCATAAACTCGTTTCCAGGGAATCTCGTCTTCGCCTTCTCCAAGTTCGAACAGATCCTGCGTGCTGGAATTGCGATTCTTTTCTACCGCCAGTTTTAACTGCATTTCGGCAGCGGGAGCCGGCTCGAAAACAGAAAACCAGCCGCAAAGTTCGTACATAGCCAGTACGAGATCTATTTGAGACACAAAGCGTGTCATAGTAAATAACGTGTTTAGCGGATTGGTGACACTAAAGCCAAAATGAGTGTCGATTGTTGTGCCGGCATCCGATGCCCCATCCCAGCGAATTGTAGAGCGCAATCCCGAGTGGTGATTACAACAACCTGGCGAAGCAACAGCGATGATCGGGGTCTTGAGGACGTCGGTTACGAAAGGGGCTTGGGATAGAGCTCGCCAACCGTCTTCGGTGTTGGGCAGGCGCGGGTAGAGGTCGCGCACCTGCGGTGGGCAGCGCCAGTAGCGGAATGCGGTGTTTGCGCAGACGATTTCGTCCATTTGCGTCTCCCCTGGTATCGGCCATTGACCGCGCGGATTGCGGACATCGCCGATTATCTACTGGGGCATCATGCGGGTAAGTACCGGAAGCTGACCAAACGCTGGCCAATAGCTTGACGAGTTCTGCCAAAAATCCCTCGTGTGATAGAAATCCGCTGGAAGGAGCTCTGGGCGTGTGGTCCCTGTCTCCACATTTGCGCTCGTATCATATGGGTAATTCAATGAAAATACGCATGCGTTATATACAAAACGTGCAATGACGTCAGCAAAAAGGGTGCGATATAAAATGACGCCTTAGACGACTACGATTTGATTTTGGTGTCAGTTTTGGTGTCAAGCTTGATGTCAAAAAGAAAAAGGCCAGAGGCTTAACTCCTCTGACCTGCGCTTTAGATGGTGGGCGATACAAGATTCGAACTTGTGACCCCATCCGTGTGAAGGATATGCTCTACCCCTGAGCCAATCGCCCGTCGCCTTTCGGCAAAAGAGATACTATCATAGCCTCGCGTTGTTTACCAAGAACTTTTTGCCCTCGAATTCAAATTCTTGGGCACATGCCGTTCCATCACAAACAAGGCGTCCAGCAAACCAGCAGCTAAACCACCATTTACCGCTTGATCCACGAGGTCTCGGGGCGGCAGCACAGGGCGCTGGGGATCTCCATGTGGTGTCCAATCAATTCAATAACCGGCGTGCAGATGCTTTGATTCTATACGTGCGACGGGTCGCCTATGCCCGCAATGCAACCGCGGCGCAGATCCTCGGCGAGCCCGCTGGTCGTACGGTTTCCGGATACGAGGTCCTGGATCCAGGCGTAGTACTGGTTGTCTTTGGGCTCGGGGCTATCGGACAGCACGACCGGAGTGCCGGCGAACCTTAAGACGGACAATGCATAGACAAGGCTGGTACGTTTGTTACCGTCCTCGAAGATGTGGTCCTTGACCATGTGCTCTGCCACGTAGGTGACCTGGTCAAAGATGTCTGCGAAGCGATCGGCCGGCGATTGACCGAATATTGTACAGAATGCACCCGCAAGTACGGACTCGACGCGTCCAAGCTCAAGCGCTGCCCGGTCGCCTGTGGCGTCGGTTGTATAGCAGCGCCCGACCGTCATCAGCGTGCTGTGTAGGCGCATCACGACCACGGCCATAGCTTCGAGCGAACCGGTATCATCGAGCACGAGCGGCGCGAACGGATGAGCGCTCCGCTGCATAGCCGCCATCATGAGTTCCCCAAGAGCCTGAGCGCGTTGGGCATGCCCGCTATGGTCTGCCGAATAGCTTCGTCGATTGACGTGACGCCGTCGAGCATATTCGGAGATGCTGAATTTACCTCGAGCGCAGATGAATGATCTTCTTGAGCAACGCAATCAGCTCCGTCATCTTGTTGAACGTAGTTCCAAGGCATGCCTGCCTCCTCTATAGACTTTCGGACGGAATAGCCCGCGAGTCGTACTCCAGGGCGATCGGTTGCCAGACGAGGTCTTCGATGGCGCAGCTTAGGGTGTTTGCGAGCGCCAATGCCGAAGAGACCGAAGCGCGGCGTAAATCCAGCTGATTCTGTTCGTAGAGCTGTATAGCGCGAAGTTTAACCCCCGATTGGGCGGCCAGCTGTTTTTGCGTTAGGCCGGCCGCCTTTCGTGCCGCTTTGAGACCCTTTTTGTCTGCCTGGGCTTTGTTCCATTTATCGATGACAATCTCTGCGAATGTATCTTCCGACGCCTCGTGAAGCGGGGAATACGAACCGATAATCCAATCAAGCGGGGCGACTTCAAAGAGCTCGTTAAAGTTCAAGCTGCTCGCCCATTGCAAATAAGCCAAAACCCAGCCCGCCCAGTATTGCGAGGAACGATCAAGCGGATAGCTCTCCCTACATTCTGCAGGTTTCAGTCCTGCACTGGCAATTATTTCACGCGCAAGTTCGTCACCCGACATGCCGCAGACAACGCGCGCCACACCACGCTCGAATTGCCTCATCTCGAGAGAATTCAATAGGATTGTCGTTAGTTCGACAGGACTCAGCCCTTGGTCGCAGAGGGCGAAATCGACTGCCTCGCCCAGCGTTCTCATGGCATCCTCGAGATACATCTCACTGTAGGCGTGGGTCATTTTCTGTCATCCCCTCTCGAACGATATCGACGATACGAATTCCCTCAAACGGGTTTTCGGTAAGCAATTCCCGATACTGCGCCCTTGCCAACTCATCTCGGTCCTTGGCCAATGGGCCATATAGAGCTTGTGGCGCACGTTCAAATCCAGCAAAACGAATGCTCGTAAACGCGCGCTCGCTTTTAAGCACAATCTGTTCTCCCAGGTTGCCGAGCTTCATGGCCCGACCCAACTGCTCAACGGTGATTGTGTTGTTCACAAAAGCTCTGGCATAGCTAAAGTACGAGTCGTCCGCGCGCCATCCCCTTATCACGTCGCAAACGCTCGTGTCAGGTAGAAAATGATCGTGGAGATATTCGCACGCCCCCACGGCGATAGCGGTGTCCTTGCGAAAAGAACGATGCTCTACAAGCAACGCTATCCAATGCAGAACTGAATATTGCGGCGATAGCAGGTCGAGTACCTTGAGATCGGCCATGTCGAGTTCATATCGATTTACAAAGCCGTCTGCGTCCCTAGAGCATGCCCATTCCCTTGCAAGGTTGAGGCTCTCTGTGCAATAGAATCCCTGTCCATAGTCGTTATGGACTTTCCCCAGGCCAATCTGGGGAGTCTCAATGATCTTCTGAGAACCATGCCACAGTTCCACGCGAGTCTCCTAACAAGTATCGCTCTAGCGATAGTATAACATGCTATCGTTAGGGCGATTCCTGTATTCAAAGAGAAAGAGAGCAATCCAGTAGCTGTCGGCGGTCTTGGCGAGTGTGGAGAACACGCCACTTGCACTCGCTTTGGGTTTTGCCGGATTTGAAACGGTAGCATACACAGGGCGTCTTTATATGTAACTTAATAGTTTGCCTTGTAACATCATTAATGTTACATTTCAAAATAGCATGTTACAAAGGAGGCGAGGCATGCGGGAATTCGTTGAGAAGATGCTGCATACGAGGGTCGAGCGTGAGCACGTTGACGTCTCGGGGCTTCCCCTGTATCTGAGGGGGTTGTACTCCCTTGAGCGGTGGACCGCCTTCGGCGTGCCGTTCGTGATGGCTTTCCCCATCGAGAACGCGACGGTGAAGACCATGGCGAAACACCGCAACACGCTGGAGACAGCTCTGGGGATTCCCGTGGCTTTCGCTCTCGAGAGCGCCACGGGCTATAGGGTCGAGCGAATGCTTGAGGCCGGCCTCGCCTTTGTAGCTAAAGACAAGCAGGTGTACCTACCGTTCCTGGGAGTCGCTCTGAATGGCGGCAAGAGCCATGCGGGCGACCGTAAGCAGGTGAGCATTGAGACGCTCTCGCCCCAAGCGCAGCGTCTCGCCATCATGGCGCTCTACGGTGAACTCGACGGAGCCAACGTAACTCAGGCGGCGAACGTTCTCGCCGTAGCAAAGATGACCGTCTCGCGCGCTTTCGATGAACTCGCTGCTGTCGACCCCTCGATCATCGTGTCCGAAGGGCGCCGACGGGTCCTACGCCCTGACCGGAATAAGATGGCGCTGTGGCGGCGGCTTGAGCCATACATGGCAAGTCCGGTCGCAAGGGAGCATCGCCTGACCCGCGTACCCGATGTGGGCCTTCCGCCAGGAGGAGTTTCGGCGCTGAGTGAGATCTCGATGCTGCAGGACTACCCCTGGCCGACTTTCACCGCGACCAAAGCGCAAGAGCGCGTCCTAGGGCTGGCGACCGGTGCACGTAACGCTGAATTCGACGAACCAGAGGAGCCCGCGTGCGTAGTGCAGGTGCTGCGCTACGAGCCCGAGCCAGCGCCCGGGTGTATTGTCGACCCGCTTTCCGCCATCCTATCCCTTCCCGACGATGTGAGGGACGACCCGCGCGTCGCGGGCGAGATCGAGTACGTCCTGAATCGAGTGCTTGGGGTTGATTATGAAGGGAATCGATAAATTCAGGGAACGCTTCGCGGGCCGCGAGGGCGAATATGTCCTAATCGGCGGCGGAGCCTGCGACCTGCTGTTCGGCGAGTCGGGCAAGATTTCAGGGCAACGAAAGATCTCGATCTAGTCCTACTGGTGGAGGCGCTGACGCCTGAGTTCGGCCGCGTGTTCTGGGACTTTGTTCGGGAAGGCGGGTACGAGAACAAACAAAAGAGTAGCGGGAAGCCACAGTTCTACCGGTTCTCTAAGCCGAAGGACCCGGCCTTCCCCGCCATGCTGGAATTATTTGCACGCACCGACATCAACCTGCGCGGCGGGGATTCCGGCCTTTTGCCGATACACATCGGCGAGGAGGTATCTAGTCTTTCTGCGATTCTGCTGGACGAGGAGTACTACAAATTGCTCGTGGAGAACAGAGCATCGGCGGGCGGCGTCGCTGTCCTGTCGGTCGAGGGACTCATCCCCTTCAAAGCAAAGGCGTGGCTCGACCTGTCTGCCAAGCGTGCAGATGGAAAGGCAGTCGATGAGAAGAGCGTAAAGAAGCACCGTAACGACATCTGCCGCCTCGCCACCTTGCTCGCGGGCAACGAGCGTCCCGCCATGAGCGAGGGTGTTCTTGCTGACATGAGGCGCTTCATGGAGGCCTACGAATCGGACCCCGTCGATCCCAAAACAATCAGGATCAAGGGTGTTGGGGCGCAACAGGTCGTTGAGGTGCTGAAGGACGTTTACTTGCGATAACACGTATACATGACGCGCCTTCAACCAGAACGATTGAAGGCGCCTTCTCCGCGAGCATTGTTTTGATTGCGCTGGTCGTGCTCTTCGACCAAGATCTTCTCGGTAGGCTTTCTTTTGATTCCGCTGATCGCGCCTTACGACCAAATTCTGGGACAAGCATATAAATAAATGGAAAACGATGCAAGACGAGTCAAGAAGCCCCTCAATCGCGTTCGTTAACCTAAGGCGGCGAGCCGTTCTATCTAACCCAAATATTCGCAAGCTCCTCATCCTGCTTACTCCGCTTCATAGACACGCATCTCATCTTGCTCGATGCTTTTCCGGAAGGCCGCGCGCATGTGCTCTGGTGGGTTGGTGACGATATCAACCTTTCGCCCAAGTTCCTTCTCGAGCTCATGAGAGAGTTCGAGAAGCGCGCCGAACGTCATGGTGTTGCCGCAGACTAGGCGCAAGTCAATATCGCTATCGGGCGTTTGTTCGCCTCGCGCAAACGAGCCAAACAGATATGCCTCGCGGACATCGTAGCGAGCCAGCACGCGGGAGACCGCAGTGGATATGTCGGTAGGCGAGATCATGGGTTATTTGCCGTTCAACAGTAGAACGTCAGAGGGCCAGCGCCGAAACCGCCGGTCCGGCTTTTTGGCGTTCGGCGAGCTCGAAGATAAACGGGGCGTTTGAGCTAACAAATTCTGTCAAGAAATTGAGGTCATCAGCAGTAAATCCTTCGACGTTGAACCATTTGACCGCAGGCAAGAAGCATTCCGCATGGTCAAAGCCAAAGTCAACCGGGCGCTCGACGGCCACGCGAACGGTTCCGTCTTCTCTTGTCTCTGAGTAGGCAAATTGGGTGCCATCATCAAGCTGAACATAGCTCCAAAGCACGGCTGCCTCCTTAGTGTTGATATCCAAGTATAAAGAGCAGACTAGATGTAACGCGGCGTGAATTGGATTATTCCTATAAGAGACGAACTCTGACAGCTGGCCATCTCCGAAAGTGCGGGGAAACCGAGATCTGCCGACCAGACCCCAGTTCCGAGCTTCCGCGATCTGCTGTTTTGTTGCTAAAAATCAGTCTGTGCTCGGCGGTTTTAAATTTTTACCCGCACATCCGAAAATCGGGCCATTCAGCAACGATATGCGGTGCCCAAGAGTGCTATGCCAGGTAAGAAGAGCGTTAAGAAAAATGCGCCCGAGCCAGCCGACCCCTCGCCTTGCATCCATTATGGCAACCGATAACCACAACGCGCCTGAACCAAGGGATTGACACTCAATTCCATCGTCAATAATTTCCTAAAACAAGTGATTTACTTTTAGGCGGGTCGAATCTAGATTTTATACCTGGTTATCTTCTTCCATTCGGCTGGGAACCCCATGGCCTCAAGGAGGCGCTCCTCGCCGATGCTCTCATCCAATGACAAGTATCCGTTAACGCACTTGACGAGCTTAGCCTTGAATGCCTTGAACTCGTCGTCGCGCAGGAGGTATCGAAGGGTGATCACTGCCGAGAAGACGTCTACCTTGCCGCAAACGTAATCCGGCCCAATCTTTTCGATGCCGAGCTTGGCGTGCAAGGTCGTGTCAGGAATCTCTACGTGGCACCTGTGGGAGAAGAGGCGCTCGCCATGCGCGCAGACGTTCCTGTAAAGGGCGAGCACGCGGATAAACGAAGAGAGTTCCTTTGGATTTCCGACCCCGAATCTCTTGGCGATTTTGGCTTTCTCGTTGTCCCTAAGTGCCGTGAGCATTTTTGAAATCTGTCCGAAGGTCATGGCGTTCACAGTGACCCACAGCGGCACGTTCTTATATGCCCTGCGGTAGTAGGCGAGGTATTCATGGCTGGTATCCTTGTTGGCGATATATTCAAGCATGTTCAGCAGCTTGGGGAGAACACGCTTCGCGCCCTTAGATGTCGCGTAGCAGCGGGCGTCTAGATACTTACTCTGGGACTCGCCATATGCAGCGCAGAACTCGTAGGCCAGCGCCGACCTGATCTTCGCCTCGACCTTGAGCAGTGCATCGAGCATTATCTCCCTGAGCTCTACGTCGAACTCGTAAAGCGCTAAAATGTCTCCAAAAGTGGCGCCTTCGCGGTATACCCGGGTGCTCGGGTCTCGGAAAAACGACTGGTAACCGTTCACGACCGGGAAATAGCCGATGTCCGCAAGGACCCTCCGGCAAACCTCTTCGTCCTCGATTCTGAGGCCGGAGCTTCTGAGCTTCTCCATCTGCTGCTGGTAGGTGAGGAATTCTTTGGGCATCGTCGCTCTTCCCGAAAAATAAAAGGGGAACCCGCAGGCTCCCCTCCGGTTCCAGGCATCGAAAGTTTCTGGACCCTAATCACTATCATAATAGTATCTTCAAACTTGGGCCTCGTCAAACCCACGCTCTGAGTATCCACACTTATTGATGGCCGCGCATATCCACAATTCCAAATTACCCTAGACAGCTAACATGTCATCAAGCCCAATCATGTCATCATGCCCAATCGCGCTACCGCGCATATCGCAAACAATAGTTACCATGAAAGTCTCCATTGCCCTTGGCTTTCGCGAACAAGCAGCAGGGCGTCAGCTCCGCTTTGCCACGTCGTCGGCGTCGAGTCCTTCAGCCTTCTTGGCGATATCAGCCAGACCCGGATTCATCTTTTCGCAAGCGCCGTCCACGATCTTCTTCAAGCTTTCAAAGAAAGAGAAGGCTTTGCGATCCTGTTTAAGTTCAGTCGTGGGCTCGAGGGAAATCGTCGTAGGTTCGTCGATTCCAGCGAAAAGGGCCGAGTACAACTTCCCTACGTTCAGCTTCGGGTCTTCGACATCAATGGAAAAGCCGTCAACACCCTCGATCGCGATCTTCCCATCCTTCAGCCCGACCTTATATGCCTTCTGAGCCATAGCGTTTGAGTCGTTTCCTGACAACGTCAGCGCCTCCTTCAACGGTCTTGGCCACAAGGTCGAGCACCTTGTAGTCGTCGCATTCGTATTCCAAAGCCCCACTCTTCACGTCAATTATTCCATTTTTGTCGCGTGCGAGAACGATGACGTTATCGACATCGAGGTTTACGACAAAGAGCGGGTTGTGCGTAATCATCAGCACCTGCCGGTTGGCGCTCATCCTCTTAAAGGCGCCAAGGACGTGCTCCTTAATCGCTACTTGCGAGATCTGATCCTCCGGCTGGTCGATAATATAGACCCCTGGTTTAGCGTCCTCCTCCGCCAAAAGGTCGAAGTACAGGGTCCCGTACAGGCCAGGCGACGGTTCGGCGTCGATGCCTATGGACTTGTTGGTGATTTTCCTTCTCTCGGTTACGCGGTCAACCACCGCATGAAGCTTGTTGCGAATCTGATCGTAGCACGTCGCCATGGAAGGTTTTTCACCTGTTACCGCTGCAGCTATTTCCTCCGTAGTCAGCTCAGTCTCGGACTGAATGCCATTCAGCAGAAGCGATAGCTTAGGCTTGTTAAACACCTCCCTAAAGACCTCATTGCAGTAGCTTATGTCGGTACTACCAGAAGTGAGTTCGGAGACAAATATGAATTTCCCCATAGGATTGGGAACCCTAATGTCAACAGGAACGGCATACTCGAGCTTCCTGTCGCAGCGCTTTGCGGCAAGCAACACTGCGTTGGCAATTTTCGCAGAGACCTCGTCAAGGGTCGCCGAATAATCATCGATAGTTTTTTGCTCGTCAGTCTTTCTCTTCGAAAGAACTCTGCGTTCCTCGCTCGCGGCGTCCTTGACTGCTTGGGTTTTCGCGTCATTGCGTTTGTAGACCAGCCTTTGCTTCTCGAGAAGTTTGAGAAGCCTATCCATCGCCTCCATTGCATCGGCATGGGCCTCGGCGGCTTCAAGCCCCATCTCTTTGAAAAGTTTCGAGTAATCTATTATTGCGTTGGCAAGATCGCTCCTGCAGGAGAGCAATTTAGAGCAGAGATCATCGATGTCCTTAAAAGAGATCGTCTTCGAAAATCGGGAGATGGTAAGCTTCTCAGACTTTGGCAGGTCCCGCAAAACCACCTCATGCTTATCAAGTCGACGGCGTGCATCGTTGAAGCGCGCTTTCGACTCTAGGGCGACAACGCACTCGTCAAAGAAGCGCTTGAGCGACTCTTTGATTGAGCTGACATCAACGTGGGATTGAAAATACTTACCGAAATAATCGTCTTGCCCCTGCCCCGAATGCAGCTCTTCGAGGGTTTTACGAACGCTGTCTTGGTCGTCAAACTTGAACTCAGCCGCATCTGGGAGAAGAGTATCGACGCTTATGCCCTCTTTCGCGCAATAGGCCTCGTATCCGTCGACCAACTTGGAATCGCCTACATGCCGGCAACCGGTTATGCGGTGAATCATCATCGACTTGCCTATGGAGTTGTCGCCGATAATCGCGTTGATTCCGGGCGAAAGCGGTATGTCAAAGCACTTGCCGTCAATTGAGAGTTCAAGCGAGTCGAGCTTCGAGGAGCTGGCGCTGAAGAACGAGCAGTCGCCGACCTTGATTCTCGAGGGGTCGGTGATTGCCATGAGCAGACCTTCGAAAGTCGGCAGGCATTTCAGGCTGGAGAACGAAATCTCACCGCCTTCTTTCCCTGGATAGGTCGCCCAATCATGACAATCGCTCCCGACAACAAACGGAACGGCATCTTTGGGATAGGTCTCGATGAGTCTCTTGATGTCGAGTTCTCGCCGCTTGTTGCGAATTTCGACCGCGTCGACAAACTCGGTCAAAATCACTTCGCTGGCGCAATTCGCGCCGAGACTGCTCACGTCCCGCTTCGCTTCCTGACCGGCCGATTTCTCGTGTCCGATGAGGACGGCGTTGAGGCCGATGTCCCTCAAGACCTTGGTGAAACCGTCTTCGGTGAAAGCGCCAATATTAAGATCGTCGTAGCGCGGTTTCCCATTCTCATCACAGACGACCTCTGCGATGCCGTCGATTAGATCGGGGTGCCGGTCATCGAAGATGGCAACGATATGGACGACGGTCGGCTTCTTGCCACCGGCGCGAATGGATACGCTGAACTCAATACCAGGAAGCACTTTGTTCAGGCAACCATCCCCCTCCCTCTCTTTCAAAGCGTAGTAGAGGTCTTTGTCGAAGCAGTCGTGGTCGGTGATTGCGCACATGTTGATGTCATGCGCCTTCAAACCGCGAAGCAGCGCATCAACATGGTCTTTATCGCAGTCGGCAAGTTCCTTCTTACCTTTGTCCTTAGTGGCGATACTTGCAGCAGAATGGATATGCAGATCGATTCTGGTTGGCTTCGTGACTATGCGTTCCAATTGCACCTCTTATGCTGTCCAGGCGAATTGCATATCGCCCAACGTTGATATCAGATGGCCCCATTGCCCCTCTTGGTCGATGAGCCGGTTATATGAACCTCTCAAGCAAAACTCCTTCGTCCCTATGTTAATCCCATCCCTCGATGCGGGTTAGATACTTATCGGCCTCTAGCGTCATTGCTGATAGCCTCGATGACAGCGGCTTCCGCCCTTGATGTCAACTTCATCCGACGGCTCCCTCAATGATCCCCAAGCAAGTGCGAATGCCGCCCATTCGTCTCAGAATCTCACAGCACCAAATAGTGCAAGTTAGCGCCGGTCCGGAGGAAAGGTATTGGGGTGATCATATTTTAAAGAAAGGCACTCGGCTCCATTCCCAGCGCGAAAACGCATATGACTAGCACGTTAGATGTTGCATGCACGAAAATAGCAACGCTCCCTATCCGGAAGCGTTGCTCTCATAACTTCAACAGTGTTTTTGTATTGCAGCCAGATGCGTCGTGCCGCCTCAGCAGCGATATGCGGCAGCTAGAAGTACTGTTCCTAGCAGGAAGAGCGCCACGGATGCTGTAATCCAGCAGTTGTCGCCGGTCTTTGGGAGTGCCGCAGTTGTTGCGGTGGCAGCCTTGGGCTTGGGGATTTTGGCGACCGTGGTCTTGGTTACTGTCGTTGTTGTCTTGGTTGTCGTGGCCGCGGGTTTCAGCGCGGGATTTGCCGTGGGCCCCGTGGTGGGCTCTCCAGCAGCGGAGCTTACATTAGCGGGAGACTTGTCCGTGCTATCGCCCAGCACGTCGCGTCCATCGGTCTCCCCCGCCGGAGGCGTGGCCACATCGGGCTCAACCACCACACGCGGTGCCGCCGCACCGGAGGCGTCCACCACGCCGCTAGCACCAAAAGCCCCACCAGCAGGCGTCACAAACCGCGCAGACACAAGTGA
>CAJMOP010000054.1 GCA_905215115.1 uncultured bacterium
CAGCAGACCCGCGCCCGCCGGAGCCACGACCTCGCCGGCGTGCATCACAACGTCGCCGGCATGGGCCTCCTCGGCGGCAGAGCGAACGTTCTCCCCTACCTTGGCAGGCGCCGAGAACCTCACACGCGAGCCCTCGTTGCCGTCATCGTCGAGCACGTCGACGATCTCGTATTTCACCACGGCATCGGCACCTTCGGGTACCGGCGCGCCCGTCATGATGCGAACCGTCTCACCCGCGCCGATTGCGCCCTCAAACACATGGCCCGCGGCCTCGTGTCCGATAACGTCGAGCGTCACCGGCGCCTCGCCAGATGCCTGCGCCAAGTCCGACGAGCGCACGGCATATCCGTCCATAGCGCTGTTGGCAAACGGCGAGATGTCGATATCGGCCACCGCGTCCTCGGCCAAGGGAAGACCGACGGCCTGCCACACGGGAATCTCGACAACTTCGGTGCGATTCACGTGCGACAAGACGATCGCCTGCGCGCCCTCCAACGGAATGAGTTTCTCAGCCATATACACCTCTAGCATGCTGCGGCGCGCAACAAAAGCGCCGATTCTTTATGTTTCTCTCAGTATAATCCCTCGACGCGCGACCGCGACTTGGCCTGTACCCGCAAATACACCTGTCGGCCGCAAGCCGCGAAACAATACCAAAACCAACCTGCCGGTTTGTCACGTATGGCACGTTCTATAATGCTCGTGTTGCAACCCAAAAGAGGAACGTATGGCTTTTACCGACAAACCCGAAAGCGCAAACGAGGCGCAGGATCATTCCCAGTCGCTCGACGACGGCGGCTTTTTCTCCCTTAATGACGTCATCATGGCAGGCAGGCAACAGCTCACCCGCTCCGAGCATCTCTTGGCCGCCGACACGCGCCGCAACGCCCGCAACCTACTCGCGAGCGCCAAGTTGCTCACACTCGTCGTCATCGTCTCGCTCGCCATGGGCGTTGCCGCCTGGGCGTTTTTGACCTCGCTGAATATCGCAACCGACTATCGCGAGCACCATGCATGGGTCTACGCCTTGCTTCCCGTTGTGGGCGTTGCCACCGCATGGGTGTACAAAAACCACGGCCTTGCCGCCAAACGCGGTAACAACCTGGTCATCGACTCCGCTCTGGGCACACGCCTCATCCATATGCGTATGGCCGTTCTCACCTTCGTCTGCTCCACGCTCACGCACCTAACGGGCGGATCTGCCGGTCGCGAGGGGGCCGCGGTGCAGATTGGCGGCACCATCGCCAGCAACATCTCGAACCTCGCCCACCTCAAAAAACATGACCACCACGACCTCATGCTCGCCGGCATCTCGTCGGCCTTTGGCGCCGTATTCGGCTCGCCCCTTGCTGGAGCTTTCTTTGGCATGGAGATGTGCTTTATCGGCAAGATCGACTACACCGCGGGCATCTACTGCCTGGTCGCCTCGTTTACCGGCTACTTTACGTCACTTGCCTTGGGAACCGAGTACGAGGCGAATGTCATCGCCAGCGTTCCCAACATGACACCGCGGACGGTTGTCATCGTTGTTATCAGCGCAATTATCTTCGGTCTGACGGCACGCCTCTTTGCCTGGTCGGTTCGAACCGTCAAAAGCCTTTACGGTCGCTTTATCACCAATTACCTTACTCGCGCACTCGTGGGCGCACTCGTGGTTTTGGCCGCCTATGCCCTCCTTGACGCCTGGGACTACGCCGGCCTTTCCACGTGGCTTTCCGGCGCCGGATTTGCAGGCAACACCACCCTGGCGGACGCAGCCATCAAGTTGGTCGTCACAGCGCTTACCCTGGGCGCGGGCTTCCAAGGCGGCGAGGTCACGCCCCTGTTTGGCATCGGTGCGGCACTCGGTGGCTGGATCGGTTGCCTTACCGGGCTTGACCCCAGTTTTCTGGCGGCTCTCGGCATGCTCGGCGTGTTCTGCGCCGGCCTCAACGTGCCCATCACCACCTGTATGATGGCCATCGACCTGTTCCACGGCACGGCCGCCGGGTTCTTTGTCATCGTGGCCTTTATCAGCTACCTAACCGGCGGACACCGCGGCGTGTACCCCGCCCAGCGCATCATCTCACCCAAGCGCCGCTCGCTTATTGTGGATGAGGGAGGTACGGTAGCGGATGCTATCGAGCGCCACAACGACCTGATAGAGTAGATGTAATAATCGCCGTGCAGCCACAATCGGGGCTAATTCGACCTGAGCGCGACCGCACTGTCATGTCACACGCCGGGAGTCGCCCCATGCACGCAACTGATTTTGGTCGCACGCTCATCATCGCCAACCCAGCCGCCCAGTCGGGTGCGGCACGCGAAGTTGCCGAGCGCCTGCAACGCTTTTTGGACATGACTGCACGCGCATCCCAGTTTGACCTGGTGTTGACCGAGCGTATGGGACACGCCAAGGAGCTGGCCGCACAGGCTCAGGGCTATCGCACCGTTATCGCACTCGGCGGCGACGGCGTGATTCACGAGGTCGTCAACGGGCTTATGACGCAAAAGGAGGACGCCCGCCCCGCTCTTGCCGTCCTGCCCGTGGGCTCCGGCAACGATTTTGCCCAGGCGCTCGGCATCGACGATTTCTCCGGCAAGGATTTTGGCGCGCTGCTCACCTGCGAGCTGCAGCGTCAGGATATCGGGCGCATTCGCTCGTGGAGCCCTGCGAGCGGCAGCGGCGAGGCGATCGTCGAGTATTACGACCAGACGCTCTCCGTCGGTATTGATGCCGCCATCGGCCTTGGCACCACCGAGCTGCGCAAAAAGACCGGCTTGACGGGTGCTCCGCTCTACACCCTTTCGGGACTTGAGCAGTTTGGCCTGCGCTATCGCAACTACCCCATGACAGTCAGCTTTGACGGCGCGCCCGCCGAGCGCGTGAGGGCGATCATCATGGCGATTCAGCTTGGTCCTACCTATGGCTCGGGCTATCGCATCTGCCCCGATGCCGACCCCTGCGACGGCATGCTCGACGTCTGCTACGCCTGCGGCCCCGTCCCTCGCGCGGTAGCCCTGCCTATGTTCCTTTCGGCCAAGGACGGCCACCATACCAAGTTGCCACCGGTTCGCATGCGCCGCTGCCGCCATGCCGAGCTAACTTTTGAGGAGCCCGACTACCCCATCCAGGCCGACGGCGAGCCCATCGTCGCCTCGCGCATCGAAGTCGACATCCTACCCGGCGCCCTCCAAGTCTGGCACCCAACCCGCTAACCCCACCTAAGTTGCGGTGAAATAGGGACTGTTTATGCAGTTAAAGCCGCGAAACAGTCCCCATTTCACCGCAACTTATTGAGAAGATCATTCCTCCCCGCCCGGCTTGCGACGGTTAGCCTTTTTAATCGCATTGAAGTGCTTGTCGTTGAGCCTGCGCTGGCGCGATCGCTGGGGCACTTTGGTCTTGACGCGACGGCGCGGCGGACGGCCACGACGCTCAAGCTCAGCGCGCAGCTTACGCAGGCAGCTCGCGCGATTCTGAAACTGACTACGGCTCTCGCGCGCCGTCACAACAATCCCCGTGGGCCCATGCTTCATACGCACCGCCGAGTCCGTCGTGTTCACGCCCTGCCCGCCCGGACCCGTCGCACGAAACACCTGCACCTCGCAGTCGCGGACCAGCTCCTCGGCCGACATCTCGGCAAAGCGCGCATACTCGCGCCATCCCATCTTGTTCTCGTCCATATCAGCACCTCCCCTCATACAAAAAATGTGACAAAGGGACAGTCCCTTTGTCACATCGCATACCAATCGCTTGTGTTGCGCGCTTAGGCGAAGGTGATCTCGCCGTTCTCGCAGTCCATATCGGCGATACGGGCCAGGCTCTCAACGCGGAAGCCGCGCTTACGGAGCTTATCGCCGCCGCCCTGGAAGCCCTTCTCAACGGCGATGCCAATGCCGGCAACTTCGGCGCCCGCAGCCTCGCAGATCTTAATAAGGCCCTCAAGCGCGCAGCCGTTGGCCAGGAAGTCATCGATAATCAGGACCTTATCGCCCTCGGACAGGAAGCGCTTACCCACGATAACCGGGTACTCCTTCTGCTTGGTAAAGGAATAGATGGTCGTGGCATACTGCTCGCCGTCGAGGTTGATGGACTGCGCCTTCTTGGCAAAGACCACCGGCACGCCGCCAAAATGCTGGGCTGCAATGCAAGCCATGCCAATACCCGAAGCTTCGATCGTCAGGATCTTGTTGATCTCGACACCCTCGAACAGACGGGCCCATTCGGCGCCCATGTGGTCGAACAGCTCAACGTCGCATTGGTGGTTGAGGAAGGCATCAACCTTAAGGACGTTACCGGCCTTTACGATGCCGTCATGGCGAATACGATCCTCAAGCTCCTGCATGGCGCAACCCCTTCTCGCGGCAACGATACCGCGCGATTAATAAACGTTGTTCGATAGTCTACCACGGACCGACCCCCGCCCGCCCCACAAGCCGCATCGCACCACAAACCAGTCTTTTTGGGACGGCGCGAATCGTGGCAGACAGCCTCCCAACACGCTAATGGCGGGCGCGCATCTTCACCAAACGCACCATGGCAAGCGCAAAGCCCACAGCGGCCACAGCCATAAGCACGTAGAACACCGAGCGAAAGCCGAATAGGAATACATCCGGACGGCCTGCAACAAAACTGGTCACGGCCTCGCCCATCGCCACGCTCATCTGCCCATAGAGGATATGCGAACCTGCCGTAATACCCAGCGCCATGCCCGCATAGCGCGCCAAGCTGCCCAAGCTACCTGCAAAGCCGAGTGCCTCGCGCGGAGCCGAGCCCATATACAGCGAGTTATTGGGGCTCTGGAAAATCGACGTACCGCACGACATAAACGCGACGCAACACACGATCACAGGGATGGAAGAGTGCTCGTCGAGCGTGCTTACCGCAAAAAGACCGCATACGTACACGCCTAGGCCGACCGCCGTGGGGCCCTCGCAGCCAACACGGTCCGAAACCGTACCCGAAAGCGGGCCGATAAAGGCATTCACCATCGGCAGCGCCAAAAAGAGCAATCCGGAAATGTCGGAACCAAAGCCGTGGGCGTCCTGAAAATAGAACGGCAGGATAAACTCTGATGCGCCAATACCAACGAACACGATGAGCATGCAGGCGAGGTTGATGGTGAAGGCCGAATTTGCAAAGCAGCGACGAGCGGCCTCGATCAGGGACATGGGGCGCTCGTCAGCCTCCGGCTTAACATGCGGCAGCGTATAGAGCCCCACGATAAATGAGATGACGCCAATGGGCAGGTTGATGAGGAAGATACTCTCCCAGGGAAAGCTTGCCACCAGCATGCCGCCCAGCACGGGGCCACACATCATGCCGAGGGCCACAAAGGTCGCGAGAATACCCATGGCACGGCCTCGTTCGCGCGCCGGAAACGACTCGGTGATGATACCCATGTTGTTAGCCATGGCCGCCGCGCAACCGACGCCCTGAACAATGCGTGCCAGGATAAGAACCTCGAGCGAGGCCGAAAGGCCGCACAGCATCGAACCGGCCGAAAAGACGATGACGCCCAGCTGAAACACATTCACCTTGCCGCGCACGTCGCCCAGACGGCCAAACGGCAGCATAGCCACGCATGTCGCAAGCAGGTACACCGAGCTCACCAGCTGGATGCGGTCGAGGCCCACGCCCAGCTCCTTTTGCATCACGGGCAACGCCACGGTCACGACGGTCGAATCCAGACACGACATAAACGTCATGATGAGCACGGTAAACAGAATCGCCCATTTGTTCTTGCCATGGGTGTCGCCCTCAAGGGCAATGTGCTCGCGGCGCAGCTGCTCTGCAGTTTTCTCCATATCCATCCTTTCGAGTGGCCCAACGCAAAAAACGGGGCCCCAATCGCCTGCAAACAGCCGCGATTGGGGCCCCGCCTACGGAATCGGAACTAAAGGTCACCGAAGCTTTCTGCCAGCATCGGCGCCTTGTGCGAACGCTAGCCTAGCACTGCTCGAGCGCCTGCTCAAGGTCGGCAATCAGATCGGCCGTGTCCTCGAGGCCGCACGACAGGCGCACCATGTCGGCAGAGATGCCACAGGCGATGAGCTCCTCATCGTTCATCTGACGGTGCGTGGCGTTAGCGGGATGCAGGCAGCAGGTGCGAGCATCGGCCACATGCGTGGCGATCTGGGCGAGTTTAAGGCTCTTCATAAAGGTCTCGGCCGCCGCGCGACCACCGTTAAAGCCAAAGCTCACGACGCCGCAGGTACCGTTGGGCATGTACTTCTGAGCCAGGTCATAGTACTTATCGCCCTCCAGGCCTGGATAGCTCACGAAGCGCACCTTGGGATGGCTCTGCAAGAACTTGGCAACGGCCAGGCCGTTCTCGCAATGACGCGGCATGCGCACATGCAGGCTCTCGAGCGAGCTGTTCAAGAAGAACGCCGCCTGCGGGTTCTGCATGGGGCCAAGGTCGCGCATGAGCTGAGCGGTTGCCTTGGTAATGAAGGCACCCTCGCGACCGAACTTCTCGGCATACGTCACGCCGTGGTAGCTCTCGTCGGGCGTGGTGAGACCCGGGAACTTGTCTGCATGGGCCATCCAGTCAAACTGGCCGTGGTCAACGATCACGCCGCCCAGGTAGGCAGCATGTCCATCCATGTACTTGGTGGTGGAGTGCGTAACGATGTCGGCGCCCCACTCAAAGGGACGGCACATCACGGGCGTCGGGAAGGTGTTGTCGACCATCAGCGGCACGCCGTGGTCATGTGCGGCCTTGGCAAAGCGCTCAATATCGAGCACGGCAAGGGCGGGGTTGGCAATCGTCTCGCCAAAGACGAGCTTGGTATTGGGCTCAAAGGCTGCCTCCAGCTCCTCATCGGTGCAGTCGGGGGCGACAAACGTGCAAGTCACGCCCATGCGGCCCATGGTGTGGGCGAGCAGGTTATACGTACCGCCGTAGATGGCAGAGCTCGCGACCACGTGATCACCGGCACCGGCCACGTTAAAGATCGCGAGGAAGTTCGCGGCCATGCCCGAACTCGTGAGCATCGCAGCGGTGCCGCCCTCCATCTCGCAGATCTTGGCGGCAACCAGATCGCACGTGGGATTCTGCAGACGGCTGTAGAAGTAGCCCGACTCCTCCAGGTCAAACAGCTTGCCCATGTGCTCGGACGTGTCGTATTTCCACGTGGTGGACTGGTAGATGGGCACCTGGCGCGGCTCCGCGTCGCCCGGGTGATAGCCGCCCTGAACACATGTAGTACCGATGGTCTGCTCGCTCATATCCAACTCCCTTACTTGGGTTTTGTTTTTATTCGGTTCACGATACCGCTACCCCGCACCCCTCTCAACCCATCCCGCCGATAGGTTATGGGACAAATTAATCAGGTTTATTTGTCCCAAATCTTAAGAAAGTGTTCGATGGCGAAAAACAATGAGATATGCACTGCGGTCTCGATAAGCGAATGCGCCAGCAAGGGTACCATAGGCGGGTACACCGCAATCAAGGAGACACGGATGAAGCAGATTGATACCACTCAGCTCAACACTGCCACCTGCCAGGCTCAGGCTGCCGAATACCACGCCCGCGGCTTTAACTGCGCGCAGGCCGTCGCCTGCACGCTCGCGCCCGCCGTCGGGCTCGACCCCCAGGTCGCCTTTACCCTCACCGAGGGCTTTGGCGCCGGCATGGGCGGCATGACCGAAACTTGCGGTGCCATCTCGGGCGCCGTGGCCATCATGGGCTTTGTAATGAGCGATGGCATGGAAAACCCCAAGACCAAGGGCCAGACCTACAAACTGTCGCGCGAGATTGCCAAGCGCTTTGGCGAGAAGAACACGACGACCGTCTGCGGCACGCTCAAGGGCATCGGATCGGACAAGGGTCCGCTCCGCAGCTGTCCCGGTTGCATCGACGATGCCGTCGAAATCGCCTGCGATATGCTAAAGCAGCTCGCCGAGTAAACGATATCAACAGAAAACGACGGCCGGCGCGCTTGAGATTCATCCAAAAGCACGCCAGCCGCCGCCGTTAGAACTCAGCAAATTCGGGAGCGCCGACCTCAATCTCCTCGCGCCCCGCCATAAGCTCGCGCATCTTGGCGCAAAACAGCTCCTGCTCCCCCGCCTTAAACACCAAGTGAAGTGTCACGGCATCCGCGTAATCGGTATCCAAAACCTTGGCACCCGAATCCTGCGCCAAACGAAGCACCTGCTCATACTGCGGATAGGCAACATACACGTCAACCGGCACGACACTTGTCATCTCGACGATTTGCCCGGCCTCCCGAGCAGCCGCCACCGCCTCCTGTGTCGCCGCCGTATAGGCTCGTACCAGACCACCAGGCCCCAGCAGCGTGCCACCAAAATAGCGCGTTACCACGCAGCAAACATTTTTGAGCCCAGCACCGCGAAGCACCTCGAGCGTCGGCATGCCACTCGTGCGGCTCGGCTCACCGTCGTCGCTCTGGCGCTCGCGTCCATCGACCAAAATCCACGCGGGAACATTATGTCGAGCGTCGTAATGACGCTTGCGAACCATCTCGATAAAGGCGTTTGCCTCGTCCTCGGACTCAATATGGACCAGCTGGGCAATAAACCGGCTCTTGCGGTCCACAAACTCGCCCGAAGCCTCAATATTCAATTGCAGAGTAAAATAACTGTCCAAAAAAGCCCCTCAACAACAAGCAGAGCAACAAACAGCCTCAATAATACGGCAAAGCCCGTACCGTTGCCCTCTCCAACAAGAACGGAAACGCCAATGATGCCGTCACCAACAGCGAGAACCCGTCAGCGCGAGCAAGGTGCCTTGAAAGACGAGGGCATTGACCTTATGGTCATGCCCGAAGGCTTGAAAGGCAGATTGCCGCGCTGACGGGTTCGCAGCGTCAACAAAGTGCTGAGTGGGCCTGTAAGCCGGGTTCTGTCGTGAACGGTCATTTATCTTGTCTGCACGTTACCATGCAGCTCCACGCACGCTACCCGAACGCGGACCGGGCCGGCCCATAGCGTTCCTATTCGCGCTTGCTCCGGATGGGGCTTGCCAAGCCGCCGTGTTGCCACGACGCTGGTGGTCTCTTACACCACCGTTTCAGCTTTTCCCTTTACGCCTTGCGGCGCAGGTGGGAGTCTTCTTTTCTGCGGCGCTTTCCGTCGGATCACTCCGCCCGGCCGTTAGCCGGCATCCCGCCCTCTGGAGCCCGGACTTTCCTCACGCGTACCGCAAGCAGCACATCGCGCGACCGTCTGGCCCACTCAGCAGTGCAAGAGTGTAGCACACCGTTACCGCAGGCAATGGCACAACGCAAACGCTCGACACGATAAACCAAGAACCGCCATGCACTACAATGGTCCTGTCGATGGGCAACGTCGTCAGTCGAGACGCGACCGCGCTCCGCACCCCTCCGTCTACTCGGTGTGTTCCCGCCTCCTCCCCGAGGCGGGATGTCGGCTTTTTTCATGCACCGACAATCCAATAGCCTGTGATCAGCCCGGCAGCATTGTGCATCTCGGCGCCAAATGCAAAAAGGGACCCGTCCATTACGGACGGATCCCTTAAAACAAGTGATCGTCAAACCGAATTACTCGGCGTCGGTCTCCTCGTCCTTCTTCTCGGAAGGCAGCGGGGTAACCTCGATCTCGACGCCCAGAGTCTCAGCAGCAGACTTCATGGACAGGGAGATACGACGACGGTCGAGGTCGATTTCCATGACCTTGACCTGAACCTTGTCGCCCACATGGGTGACCTGAGAAGGCTGATCGACGTGCTTGTTGGCCATCTCGGAGATGTGCACCAGGCCCTCGATGCCCTCGCCCAGATCGACGAAAGCGCCGAACGGGACAAGCTTGGTCACAGTGCCCTCGACGATAGCGCCGACGGGGTACTTCTTGACCAGTGCGCGCCACGGATCCTCGGTGGTCTGCTTGAGACCCAGGGAGATGCGCTCGCGGTTGAGATCGACGTCGAGAACCTCGACCTCGACCTCCTGGCCGACCTTGACAACCTCGGAAGGATGGTTGACGTGGTTCCAGGAGAGCTCGGAGATGTGGATGAGGCCGTCGATACCGCCGAGGTCGACGAAGGCGCCGAAGTCGACGATGGAGGAAACGGTGCCCTGGAGACGCATGCCAGACTTGAGCTTGGACAGGATCTCGGAGCGCTCGGCCTTACGGGACTCCTCGAGCACGACGCGACGGGAAAGGACGACGTTGTTGCGGTTGCGGTCCATCTCGATGACGCGGGCCTCGATGCGGGTGCCCATGTAGGAGGTGAGGTCCTTGACGCGACGGAGGTCGACGAGGGAAGCGGGCAGGAAGCCACGCAGGCCGATGTCGAGGATCAGGCCGCCCTTGACAACCTCGATAACCTCGCCCTCGACATTCTCGCCGGAGTTGAACTTCTCCTCGATGCGGTTCCAAGCACGCTCGTACTCGGCACGCTTCTTGGACAGGACCAGACGACCGTCCTTGTCCTCCTTCTGGAGAACCAGAGCCTCGATGGGATCACCGAGTGCAACGATGTCTGCAGGGTTAGCGTCCTTGCGGATGGACAGCTCGCGGACCGGGATAACGCCCTCGGACTTGAATCCGATGTCAACGAGCACCTCGTCATGCTCGATCTTAACGACAGTGCCGTTAACGAGATCGCCCTCATCAAAGTCGGTAATCGTACCGTCGATGAGGTTGTTCATCTCCTCCTCGTTGACATCGTCAAGAGAGAAAATGGACGAGTTCTGAATCTCACTCAAAGGTGGACCCCTTTCGAACTACGGGGCCCCGATTGCTAGGACCTACAGAAGGGTGCGACAAGCACACAACGTTTAGGAACACTCGGGAGCCGACAGATACTAATGTGACGCTTATGCAATCACGTTCGTATAGGTTACGGGGAAATGAGTTCGATTTCAAGCGTGAACTGCGATTTTTTACTCGTGTGGAGACTTTTTCGTAATCTTATGAACACACGTCTCCGCAACTTGACGATAACCAGCCAGGCATTCGGCTTTGGGGTAAAGTATCCGGAGCCAACGATTCTAGATCGATTTTTCGAGAAAGGTGCCCGCGTGCTCAAAGCAGTCGTTTTCGATATGGACGAAACGCTTCTTAGCATCAACCTCAACGCGTTCATCCTTCGCTATTTTAAGGATGTCTCTTCGATGCTCGCGGATATCGGGCGCCGCAGCCGCGGTGGCACGATGGCACGCCTCGGCACCATCCTGGTCGACCTCAACGCCAATCGCCGCAGCAGCACGGACAATCGCACCAATCTTGAGTTTTACCAAGAAGAGGTCGAGCGCCGATGCGGCATTTGCCTCTCGGACCCACTTATCTACGAGGCGTTTACCTACTACGACCGCGAAGTTCTTCCGTACAAGAATGACGAACTCATCAACGCCCACGCCATGCCGGGCGCACACGCCGCGCTTCAGACCGTACAGGACGCAGGGCTGCGCTGCGCGCTCTTTACCAACCCCAGCTTTCCGCAGGGGGCCATCGAGTGCCGCATGGGTTGGGGCGACCTGGCCGACGCCCCCTTTGAGCTCGTCACGCACATGGGAAACACCACCCGCTGCAAGCCCGATGCCACCTACTATCTAGAGCAGCTTCAGGTGATGGGGCTCGAGCCACACGAGGTCCTTATGGTGGGCAACGATCCCAAGCGCGACTTCCCGTCCCCCGATTGCGGCATCCAAACCGCCTTTGTGGGCCAAGGTAAGCCCAGCCGAGCCACCTGGCGCGGAACCATGGAAGACTTCGCCCGCGACTTTAACGCCGTAGTAGAAGCCTTCTACGAACACCAAGTAGCCGACGAACTGTCTTAACAAACCTGGGTTTTACCGATCATGATGTTGAGGATCTCGACGTCGGTATCTTTCATGCCCACACGGCCTACGTAGCCCATACTGGCGATTGTCTGCTCAACGGTATCTTGGATCAGGCCCTCGCCGGCGCGGAAGCCGCGACCCTGCATGGCCATATCATGGCCCAGAATCGCTGCATCGACGGCAGCCGAGATCTTGGCGGCACAGCTCGCCTTGGCGCCATCGCACACGATGCCGCCCACGTTGCCGAGCGTGTTCGAGACCGTCGCGCCAATCTGCTCGCGCGTGCCACCGCACAGCCAGGTAATCGCGGCACCGGCACCGCACGCGGCGCAAATAGCACCGCAAAACGCCGAAAGCGCACCAATATAGCTCTTGATATGCACGGCGATAAGATCGGACAGCATCACGGCGCGCACCAGACGCTCGTGGTCGCAACGCAGGTACTCGGCATACTCCATGACGGGCAATGCGCAGGTAATGCCTTGATTGCCCGAGCCGCACACAATGGCGACCGGCAGCGCGCAACCGTTCATGCGGGCGTCGGACCCGGCGGCCGCACG
>CAJMOP010000055.1 GCA_905215115.1 uncultured bacterium
TTAATGGATGGAAACGGATGTTCTATCGGGACACACATTTTGTCCTATAAGCCCCTTTTTTATTTGAGAGCTTATATGAGGCGTGGTGGCGTCGTTCCGTAGGTCGGATTTGCCGGGCGCGCCACGTCCTGTGAGTGCGTCTGCTACTGAAGCGCCTGTGCGCCCAGGGCCAGGCAGCCCATAATGCCCTGCTTGCCCTCGAGGCTGTTGTTGACGATGTAGGTATCGATGTCGTTGACCTCGGGCGTGACGATATAGCCGTTGAGCATCTCGGCGCACTTCTTGCGCGCAAGCGGCACGATGGGGGTGTGGTCGGCCACGCCGCCGCCGACGATGATCTTCTGTGGGGCATAGCACAGCGTGTAGGTCATGAGCGCCTGTGCCAGATAGCCGGCGAGCAGGTCCATGGCCTCCGAGTCATCGGCCATGTCTCCGGCGCTCTTGCCATCCCAGCGCTTTCTAACGCCGGGGCCGGCGATGAGGCCCTCGAGGCAGTTGTCATGGAAGGGGCAGGCGCTGTGCTCGCCAATGGTGTCGCGCGGGTCGCGCGTGACCAGGATGTGGCCGGCCTCGGGATGCATCATGCCGTGCACGAGCTTACCGCCCGAGAGCACGCCAGCGCCCACGCCGGTACCGATGGTCAGATACACCACGTCAGTGAGGCCCTGGGCGCAACCAAAGGTGACCTCGCCCAGGCAGGCGACGTTGACGTCGGTGTCGTAGCCGCAGGGAATATTGAGCTCGTTTTGGATGGTGCCCAGCAGGTCGAAGTAGCGCCATGCCGTTTTGGGCGTCTCCAGGATCTTGCCGTATTGGGGCGAGGCAGGGTTGACTGCGGTGGGGCCAAAGGCGCCGATGCCCAGCGCGGCGATGCCCTTGTCGGCAAACCATGCGTTGACGGCCTCGACGGTCTCCTGCGGGGTCGTGGTCGCGATCTGCTCACGCTTCAGGACCGTACCGTCTGCATAGCCCGTGGCGCAGACCATCTTGGTGCCGCCGGCCTCGAGCGCTCCGATAAGCTGCTGCTCCGCCATAGTGTTCCTCTTTCTGGGACGAGTTGCTCCTTCTCTAAAGTATAGCGCTCTAAAAAATAAATGAGGTCGCTATAAAAAGAAACCTCGTGACCCAACGGGTTCGCGAGGTTTCTTTAGTGCCTTTAGTTACTGGGTCGTCCTTACCCGCGCGGCTCGATTTTATCACGCAGAGACTTGAGGTTCTCCAGCGCCGCGTTGAGCGTCTCGTCACGCTTGGCAAAGTGGAAGCGGATGAGGTGGTTGACGGGCTCGCGGAAGAAGCTCGAGCCGGGCACGGCGCCCACACCCACTTTAGACGCGAGGTCCTCGCAGAAGTCGAGGTCGCTGTCATAGCCAAACTCCGAGATATCCATCATTACGTAGTAGGCGCCTTGCGGCACGTTATGCTCAAGACCGATGCTGTCGAGTCCCTGGCAGAACAGGTCGCGTTTGGCGGTATAGAGGTCAAGGACCTCCTGGTAATAGCTGTCGTCGAAGTTGAGGGCGGTGACGACGGCTTCCTGCAGGGGAGCGGCGGCGCCTACGGTGAGGAAGTCGTGGACCTTCTTGATGCGCTCGGTGATCTGGGCTGGGGCAATGGTGTAGCCCAGACGCCAGCCGGTGATGGAGTAGGTCTTGGACAGCGAGCTGCAGCTGATGGTGCGCTCGAACATGCCGGGCAGCGTGGCCATATAGACATGCTCGTGGGGCGCGTAGACGATGTGCTCGTAGACTTCGTCGGTAATGCAGTAGGCGTCGTACTTTTTGCACAGGTCGGCGATAAAGGTGAGCTCCTCGCGGGTAAAGACCTTGCCGCAGGGGTTGGACGGGTTGCATAGGACAATCGCCTTGGGATCGTTGTCGCGGAAGGCCGCCTCGAGGATCCCACGGTCGAAGTCAAAGGTGGGCGGGTTGAGCGGCACGTAGATGGGCTCCGCACCCGAAAGGATCGTGTCGGCGCCGTAGTTCTCGTAGAACGGCGAGAAGATGACGACCTTGTCGCCGGGGTTTGTGACCGTCATCATGGCGGCCATCATAGCCTCGGTGGAGCCGCAGGTGACCACGATGTTCTCGATGGGGTTGATCGGCATGCCCATAAAGTTCTCCTGCTTGGCGGCAAGCGCCTCGCGCATGGCCTGGGAGCCCCAGGTGATGGAGTACTGGTGGTAGAGCGGCTTGGGGTCGGTGGCGATGGTGCTGAGGCTATTGAGCAGCTGCGCCGGGGGATCAAAGTCGGGGAAGCCCTGTGACAGGTTGACGGCGCCATACTTGTTGGAGATGCGCGTCATGCGGCGGATGACCGAATCGGTAAACGTTGCCGTGCGGTTGGAGAGTTCTTTCATGCCGGTCCTTTCGAGCATTTGCAGTGGGGCAAGTTTACTCCTATGAAACCGGTGGGAAATGCTCGAAATGGTCTCGAAAAACTCTTTTCAAAATTCTTGAAAATTGGGGCTTGCATCGCGTGGCGTTCCTTGCAATAATAGTCGAGCGCGAAGCGCACAGGACACGGTGGGTGTAGCTCAGTTGGCTAGAGCGACGGGTTGTGGTCCCGTAGGTCGAGGGTTCGAGTCCCTTTACCCACCCCAGTTCTTGCTTCGTGTTGATATCGGGTCGTTAGCTCAGTTGGTAGAGCAGGGGACTCTTAATCCCAAGGTCCAGGGTTCGACCCCCTGACGGCCCACCACACGATATCTCCTCTAAAGTCCGCCACCACGGACTTTAGCTTTGGGTCGTTAGCTCAGTTGGTAGAGCAGGGGACTCTTAATCCCAAGGTCCAGGGTTCGACCCCCTGACGGCCCACCCAAAGTATGTTAAAGCGACTGGCTTAGGCTGGTCGCTTTTTTGTTGACCTCGCATGGGGTCGAACCCGTCGGGGCGCGAAGCTGAGGAAATGCGTAAGCATTTACCAGCGCAGCGCGCAAGGCGCAAAGCGCCGAAGCGGCCGCCTGCAAAGCAGGCTGACCCCCTGACGGCCCACCCAAAGATGATTAAGACGGTCAGCGAAGGTTGGCCGTCTTTTTTATTAACCTCGCATGGGGCCGAACCCGAAAGGGCACAGCCGCTTTCACAGATCGAGTCTACCCTGGGGATCAGTAAAACCGTCAGTACCTTCCTTGAGTTTCTTCTCGTCTGCCTTCACGCGACGCTCGAGCTTTTTTGTATCCTCGGCAGGTGGTAGGTTCTCGGGGACAATTCCGCGGTCGATGAGGCTGCCACGCACGCTTGTGTTGTTCTCGACGTGCTCTTGCTTGATCTGGTCCAGACCGTACAGGTCGTGTTCCTCGGCGTTGAAGGCCGTCATCGAGTTCGTAAGGTCCTTTGCTTTGATGAGAACATCGGCTGGCCTGTCCGCCAATGCCACGCTCTTGGGTATGCCGAGCTGCTGCTTCATTTCCGCCGTGCTTCTGCCGCCGAATAACGCTTCGTCGCCCTTCGACTTGATGATCGCGAATCCTTTGGAGTCCACGCCGCGTTTGAACGCAATACCCGAGAGCTGTTTCTCTGAAGCGGATAGCGAGTGGCGCGCCTGTAAGCGCTGAATCTCTGCGAAGCGCTGCTCTATGAGCTCTTGGCGGCGCGTCTGCACGGCAAAGTATGCCTGGGCGAGCGCGATCTCTGGCTTGTTTGAATCTCCGTTTTGGGCGATTAAATAGCATGCATAGCGCGTAAGCTTGTAGTCTTTAACCGCGCGAGCGGCGACACCGGCAGTTATCATTTTCGTGGTGTCACGAAAATGGGAATCAAATGGAGTTTTATTTGTTTCGCACGAGACTTTTGCCCTCTTAACAACTTCGGCGAAGTTCTCCCATCGAGTGTATCCCATGGGTTCCATTAAATCGCGTGCGAGTCAATACTCAACGCCGTCTTCCACATTGGCGTAGCTATCAAGTTCGACACGCCACTTCTCGATATCTCTACTGTCCATATCTCCTCCTCGCTGATCTATTGTCTATGCGCGCTTTGCACGCTCTGTACTCAAAATAAGGATACGCTGCCGTGCGGACACGAATGGGCCCTGTGCCACTTCGAGGTCACGGGGCCCATAGATATCGATTAGTTGTGCTCTGCTCTAGATAGGTGTCCAGTTTTATTCGATCGATAGTGCGAACCCAGGCTTTCGGTCCGCTTGCGCATGGCTTTGACCATCTCCGTTGCCAGCTGATTCTGCGATTGCAGGCGGGCGAGGGCTGCGATCTCGCTGTCATTGGCATGCGGCTTGCTCAGCGCCGTTGCCTCGTCTTTCAGGCTTTCAAGCTGTTGCAGGGCCTTGGATAGACCTGCTTCGGTCCTGTCGATCATGCAATAGGTGCTCATCGTGTGCTTAAGGCTGTGTGTCAGGCGTTCGGCATCTGTTGTGGCAATGCCATACTGAGGGAGGGCGATATCCATCGGAGCGGCCGCCTCGGGAGCGTCCAGTGCCGCGTGAGCCGCTGAGACGCCCGCGATGCGCCCAAACACGATGCCGTTGGCGCTTGACAAGCCGCCGATGCGGTCGGCGCCGTGCATGCCGCCTGTTGCCTCACCGCAGGCGTAGAGGCCCTCAACGCCCGTGTACGCGGTCATGTCGATCTTGATACCGCCGTTAGCGGCGTGGGCATACATCGCAACGCGCATCTCGTCGGTCGGGGCGATGCCGTGCTCGTCTTGCAGCCAGGTGGCAAAGGTCTGCACAAACTCTGGGACATCCTCGCGGGGGAAATCGTAGTGGAGCGCCAGGCCTTCGGCTCCCGCTTGGTCGATGGCTAGGTCGATAGCGCGAGAATCCAGACGCGAAGTGAAGGGACCATATCCGGAGCGTTGCTCGAGCAGATCGTCGAGCTTATCGTCGGCGTTATCGACCGGCTGGTCGAACTTGACGTAGCGCCAGGTCTTCTCGTTAAAAACAAGGTTTCGCTTGGGCTCTATAAAGCCGGGCATCATCTGCATGAACTCTATATTAGTAAGGGACGCACCGTGCGCCAGCGCGATAGCCTGTGATGAGCTGAGCACGTCGGCGGAAGTGAGGCTGCGCTCGAACAGGCCACCCGTGCCGCCCGCAGCGATGATAGTGGCCTTGACTGCCATAGGCACGAGACGCTCGTTTGTCCGGTCGTAGAGCGTGGCGCCGACAATCTTTCCGTCCGTATCTTCAACAAGGTCGATAAGCTCATGGCGGGGGAGCAGGCGAATGCCGAGCGACTCGATCCGGGTCGTCAGAGCGTCCTCAAGGGGCTTGCGGGTGAGGCCGCGCCACATGCGCGTCTTGTGGTCAAAGCAGGGGATAAACTGCTTTTGCTGAGCGCTTTCGGCGCTTTGCGGACGCTGAAGCTCAACGCCCAAGTCTTGCTCGAGCCATTCAATTGCCTGGGGAATGCCGTGGACAAACGTCTGGACAAGCTCGGGGTCGGCGACGCCGCCACCAACGGTCTGGATGGTATCGATGAGGTCTTGTTCGTCGTCTTCGTTAACGGGTCCGATAAGCCCCAGGCCCCAGGTTCCGGGGAAGAAGCTCGATCCACTCATAGTCTTGCCGGCGCATGCCACAGTGACGGTTGCACCCGTGCGTGCCGCTTCGATGGCGGCGCAAAGGCCCGCAATGCCAGATCCAATTACCAGTACATCAGTCGATTCCATCGGATTCCTTTCTCGTCTGGCGCATTGTCGCACGGGTGATCGGCAATGGGGCCGCAAAGACTCGGCAAATCGGTAAAGGGCACATATGGAAGGTGGGCGTCATGGGCGCGTGACGGTTCCGTCTCGCTGCAACCCATATTCCTCTGCAGCTGATATATCGGTAGTAGTTGGTCTTGCGACGGGGTAGCTAAAAGAGAGACACGTCCCAAATTAGCTACCCCTCTGGAAAAAAAGAGCCGCTACCCGGGTGGGTAGCGGCTCCAAAGCTCAACTATTTGAGCATCGCGCGGGCGCGATTAGGCCTTGAGGGCCTCCTCGACGGCGACAGCGCAGGCGACGGTGGCACCGACCATGGGGTTGTTGCCCATGCCGATGAGACCCATCATGTCGACGTGCGCAGGCACGGAGGAAGAACCGGCGAACTGGGCGTCGGAGTGCATGCGGCCCATGGTATCGGTCATGCCGTAAGAGGCAGGGCCGGCACCCATGTTGTCCGGGTGCAGAGTACGGCCGGTGCCGCCACCAGAAGCGACAGAGAAGTACTTCTTGCCAGCCTCGAGGCGCTCCTTCTTGTAGGTGCCAGCGACGGGGTGCTGGAAGCGCGTGGGGTTGGTGGAGTTACCGGTGATCGAGATGTCGACGTTCTCGTGCCACATGATGGCAACGCCCTCGCGGACGTCGTCGGAGCCGTAGCAGTTAACGGCAGCGCGGGGACCATCGGAGTAGGGGATGGTCTCGACGACCTTGAGCTCGCCCGTGTAGTAGTCGAACTGAGTCTTCACATAGGTGAAGCCGTTGATGCGGGCGATGATCTGAGCAGCGTCCTTGCCCAGACCGTTGAGGATGACGCGCAGCGGCTTCTTGCGAGCCTTGTTGGCGTTCAGAGCCAGGCCGATAGCGCCCTCGGCGGCAGCGAAGGATTCGTGGCCGGCCAGGAAGGCAAAGCACTCGGTGTCGTCGGAGAGCAGCATAGCGCCCAGGTTGCCGTGGCCCAGACCGACCTTGCGGTCCTCGGCGACGGAGCCGGGAACGGTGAAGGCCTGGATGCCTTCGCCGATGATGGCAGCAGCCTCAGAAGCGGACTTGGCGCCACGCTTGACAGCGAGAGCACAACCGAGGGTGTAGGCCCACTCGGCGTTCTGGAAGGCGATGGACTGGGTGTTGTTGACGATCTCACGCGGGTTGAAGCCCTTGTCGGTGCAGATCTGCAGAGCTTCCTCGAGGGAGGCGATGCCGTTGTCGGCGAGGCACTTGTTGATCTTGTCAGCGCGGCGCTCGTAACCTTCGAACGTAACAGTCATAGTTATTTCCCTCCCTTTCTACTCGTGAACCGGGAACACGCTGGCGACGGAGTGAGTCTCCTCGTCGGTGCGCGGGTCGATGTACTTGGCAGCGTTCTCCCACTGACCATAGTGGCCCATAGCGCCAGCGATGGCCTCCTCGGGGGTCTTGCCGGCCTTGACGGCGTCGGTGAACTTGCCGAGGTTCAGGAACTCGAATGCGATGATCTCGTTCTTGTCGTTGAGAGCCATGCGGGTGACGTAGCCCTGAGCGAGCTCGAGGTAACGAGCGCCCTTGGCCTTGGTGCCGAACATGGTGCCGACCTGAGAGCGAAGGCCCTTGCCGAGGTCGTCGAGGGAGGCGCCCACGGGCAGGCCGCCCTCGGAGAACGCGGTCTGGCTGCGGCCGTAAACGATCTGCAGGAAGATCTCGCGCATAGCAACGTTGATGGCGTCGCAGACGAGGTCGGTGTTGAGGGCCTCGAGGATGGTCTTACCGGGAAGGATCTCGGAAGCCATGGCGGCAGAGTGGGTCATGCCCGAGCAGCCGATGGTCTCAACGAGGGCCTCCTCGATGATGCCGTCCTTGACGTTCAGCGTGAGCTTGCAGGCGCCCTGCTGAGGTGCGCACCAACCCACACCGTGCGTAAGACCGGAGATGTCGGAAATCTCCTTAGCCTGGACCCACTTGCCCTCCTCGGGGATGGGTGCGGGGCCGTGGTATGCACCCTTGGCAACGGGGCACATGTTCTCCACTTCCTGTGAGTACTGCATGCCTCTCCTCTCTATCGTGTTGGCGTCCCGTCTGGGGGTCGTGGCTGGCGATTGCCGGGCGACCCTTCGAAAGGGACATGACATGCAGTCCCTATAATACCGCGAAATGCACGGAATATTCGGCGAACGGCTCAGTTTTCGTAGCGAGAAGTCCGGAAGTTTTAATTGAAACGGTTTAACTATATGTTCTGTGGTCGCGAACTTCCGTAGAGGGGGTTCGTCTTGGGCAAGCTTTTGGTCAGCTCTTGTATGCGTTGCGGGGTCTGACCTGTTGCAACGGTGCCGTTCGCCGCCCGTTTACTGCCTTTGGCCGCGCGAGTGTATTGTTTTGCGTGAATGTTTTGATGGCGCGCTTCAATCGTGCTGTATTTGATGGTGAGCGGATCCCGGGGAAGGGAGCGCCATGCAGCGCGTTTGGAGAACGGTTACCGGCTTTTACCATGTTTCGGCCCGTGGCATCGGAAAACAGATCATCTTTGAGACCGATGACGACCGGTGGGAGTTTTTGGAGCTGATGCGCAACTGCTGCCGCGAGGCCCAGGTGACGATTGTGGCGTGGTGTCTCATGAGCGACTGCGTGGATCTGGTGCTTTTGGATTACGAGGACGAAATGAGCGCAGCCATGCAGCGGCTGCTGTTGACGTATGCTCGTCGGTTCAATAAGCGCACTGGGCGCTCGGGCTGCCTATTTCGTGAACGTTTTGAGCGCCGCTCGCTCGATATCGACTCGCAGGTGATGGGGGCTGTTCGCTCTGTGCACGCCGATCCGCAGGAGGCTGGCATCAGCTTAATCGAGCGCTATGCGTGGAGCAGCTTTGTCGAGTATCTACGGGCCTATGACAACGATATGACGAGGGGATTTTCCGACCCGTCTTGCGTGCTTGAGCTTTTTGGTTCTGCCAAGGCCTTTATTGCCTATTCGCTTTCGACGCCCGATGCCTGTGAGCCTGCGATGCCCGATCTGGAAGAGACGGAGTGGGAGCGGCACGCCTTTGCCGAAAAGCTGGCGAAGGGTCTCGGGGTTCCGCTCCACGAGGTTAAAGCCGCATCGTCGGCGCAGCGCAATATCGTTATTCTTGGATTGCATGATGCCGGATTTACGGTGCGTCAGATTGAGCGGTATACGGGTATTGGCAAAAGTACCGTTTCTCGCATTGTGCGCGCCCGTGCGCCAGCGGCGGTGCTGACTGGTGGAAACGTGGTGTAGGGTCGCCTGTGCACCGCAGCCGGGGTCGCCCATTCGCCACAACTATTGTTCTAAAAGCTTGGTGCGGTAACTGCGCATCTAGATTTGCATAGAACGGTCGCCTTCATGCATAAAATAACGGCTTAGTTAGGTTTGGCCTGTGCCTACCCCCGTCTACTCCGTGCAAAAAGCGGAGTATTCAGCATCGTGGTACTGTCGGCACCGTCGCAATCTTGAAACATACGGCCTCCGAAGCGATTTGTACCTACCGATGAGCCTCCGAAGCTCATGTTTGCGCCCCCTGAGACCTCGATGCTTGTTCTAAATCGCAATGTAAAGGCGACTTGAGTTGTTGATTAACACTTCCGATGCGTATACACACAGCTTGGCGTGCTGAATACTCGCAAAAATGCACGCCGCACCCTAGGGGACCCGTCTGTGGCATACGCAAAGCGAACCGGAGTCCAGCGGGGCAGGACATGGGACGTTGCGTGGAGTGTCCGTGGCCCTGCCGCAAGCCATTGGTGCTGTGGAGAACATCCGTGTTCGCGGTTGGCCGTGCGTTTAATGACGGACGGGGCGCCGGACGCGTGGACTGTGTGTGCTCGTTATAAAAAGCCGGGCCGCCCGTATCGGGCGGCCCGGCAATCAAAATCCTTGGATTTGGGGCATCCGCTACTGGTTAGCTTGCCCTTCGAGCATGCCGTCGAGGGTGCGCCAGGCGAGCTCGGCGCACTTGACGCGGGCGGGCATGTGTGAGATGTCCTGGAGCTGGGCGGCCTCGTCCAGGTCTTCCAGGTCTTCCTCGGAGAGCTGCTCGCCGCGGATCATAGCCAGGAAGAGCCCGGCCAGACGGCGTGCCTCCTCGACCGTCTCGCCGGTGATGAGGTCGGCCATGATGTCGGCCGAGGCCTGGCTGATGGCGCAGCCGTGACCGGTAAACGAGGCCTCCTCGATAATGCCGCTTTCGACACGCAGCTGCAAGGTGAGCTCGTCGCCGCAGCTGGGGTTGATGCCGTCGTGCTCGTGCGTGGGGGCATCCATCTCGTACTTGTAGTCGGGGTGCGAGTTGTGCTCCATAAACGTGGTGGAGGTGTACAGATTACCCATTGAACGTGCTCCAAACGTGACGCAGTCCGGCGATGAACTTGTCGATGTCGGCCTTGTCGTTGTAGAAGGCCACGCTGGCGCGGCAGCAGGCGAGGTTCTCGACGCCCAGCCAGGTTAGCAGTGGCTGTGCACAGTGGTGACCGGCGCGGATACAGACGCCGTCCATGTCCATGATGCTCGCGACATCGTGCGGGTGGATGCCCTTGACATTAAAGCTCACGACGCCGTGATGGTTGTCCCAGTAGATGGAGCCGATGATCTGGACAAAGTCGAGCTGCATGAGCTCGCCCATCAGGTAGTGGACGAGTGCCTGCTCGCGTGCCTGGATGTTTTCATAGCCCACCGTGTTGACGAGGTAGTCGAGGGCGGCGCCTGTGGCGAAGATGCCGGCGGCGTCCTGCGTGCCGGCCTCGAACTTCTCGGGGACGGGCGCCCAGACGGCGTCCTGCTCGGTGACCGAGTCGATCATCTCGCCGCCGGTGAGCATGGGCGGCATGGCGTTGAGCAGGTCCATCTTGCCCCACAGCAAGCCGATACCCATGGGGCCCATGGCCTTGTGCGCGCTAAAGGCAAAGAAGTCGGCGCCCAGATCGGCCACATCGACCGGCATGTGCGGCAGCGACTGCGCGCCGTCGACGACCAGATAACCGCCATACTTGTGCACGAGCTTGCCGAGGTTCTTGACTGGGTTCTCGACGCCTAGCACGTTGGAGACCTGACCCACGGCCAGAATCTTGGTTTTGGGGCCAACCTTGGCAAGCACTTCTTCGGTGGTGAGCTGGCCGGTCTTGGTGGGGTAGAGGTAGACGAGCTTGGCGCCGGTCTCGCGGCAGACCTGCTGCCAAGGAATCAGGTTGGAGTGGTGCTCCATGATGGTGATGACGACCTCGTCGCCGGGCTCCAGCACCGTGGGCGCAAAGCTCTTGGCGACCAGGTTGAGCGACTCGCTGGTGTTGCGGGTGAAGATGATCTCGTTGGCCTGGGAAGCGCCGATGAGATCGGCGATCTGCTGGCGCACCTTCGCGATAGCGTCGGTGGCCTCGACGGATAGCGAGTACAGGCCGCGCAGCGGGTTGGCGTTCATGCGCTGGTAGAAGTCGCGCTCGGCGTCGAGCACGCAGGCGGGGCGCTGCGCGGTGGCAGCGCTATCGAGAAAGGCGATCTCGGGGTGCTGCTGGAACAGCGGGAACTGGCCCTTGTAGGGGTTGGTCTCGATGTCCACAGTGGGCCAGCCGCGCGAAGCCTCGTCGCTGGCGTCGAGCTCCATGGGCTCGGGGGCAGTACAGGTGTCGCATTTAACGTGCTCGGTGTCGATCATGCGAGCTCCTCCTCAAAGTTGTCGATCAGGTTGTTGCCCAGGCGGACGACGGCGGCGCGGGTGCGCTCATCGGTGGCGGAAAGCGCGGCGTCCTCCAGCTTGGCGCGGATGAACAGGTCCTCGGCGGTGTTTTGGTCAAGGCCGCGGCAGGCGAGGTAGAACAGCTGCTCGTCGCGGACGTGGCCGATGGTGGCGCCGTGGTTGCCGGCGACGTCGTCCTCGTCGCACAGGATGACGGGGACAGTCTTGTTGTCGACGCCCTTGTTGGCCAGCAACACAGTTTCGCGTTCGGTGCCGGTTGCGCCCTTGCAGCCGTGCACGAGGTCGATGGTGCCGCGGTAGACCTTCTTGGACGTGCCGGTCAGCACGCCGTTGGCGTCGATCTCGCACTCGGTCTTGCGACCGCGGTGGCGCAGCTCGTAGTTAAAGTCGCGTACCTGCTCGCGGGCGCCCAGGTAATCGGTATCGATGGTCACCTTGGCGGTGTCGCCCAGCAGGTCGCCGGCAAGGCCGGTGGCGCTGGCGCCGGCACCCAGGACGGTGTGTTGCACGTTGACGCGCGCGCCCTCGTCCAGGAACAGGCCGGTGTCGTCGAGCGCGATCCAGCTATCGTCGAGCGTCTGCGTGCAGGTCACGTTGACGGTGGCGTACTCGTGGGCGCACACGCGTAGCACGGAGCCCACGACACCCTCGCCGGTAACAGGAGAGTCTAGGGCAATATGCAGGTCGAGCGTTGCGTGCGGGCGAGCGACGATGTCGATGGCGGCGATGGCCGCGGCGGCATCGACACCGCTCACACGCACGGTAACCGTGGCGTGCTGGTATGCGGGCGCATCGATGACGATGCGCTTGGTAGCGTGCTCGGCCAAGTAGGCGTAGGCAGCCTCGCCCATGCCGGTTTCGAAGGCTTCAGCAGGGGAGAGCTCCTCCTCGAGCTTGATGGCGCCAGCCTGATAGACGGATGTGGCGGGCACGTCGAGCTCGGTCTCGGGCGTGATACGGGCGCGGTC
>CAJMOP010000056.1 GCA_905215115.1 uncultured bacterium
CGTCGCGCGCTGACCGTGCAGGCCGCGCAGGATTCGCAGCGTCAACGCGAGCTGCAAAAGTCGATCGGCGGCGTGGCGGACCCGTTCCGTTTGATCGGCCTGGAGGCCGCGGGCACCGAGCAAGCCTAGATGTTGTGGTCAACCAGCGTATTCTCGCCTATATCCAGTCCTCTTTTTGGGTATAGACGTCAATGTGTGTGCTAAAGTATTGAGTCCTGTGGACTATGAAGGGAGAATCTGTGCCAAAAAAGACTGAGAGCACGGGTACTGGGCTGGAATCCTACGTTGCAAAGCTCATGGGCAACGGCTCAAACAGGACTTCGGTAACCGAGGACGAGATTCAGGTCGCCCTGAAGGATATCGATGTTTCTGACGAGCAGCTCACCGCGGTGTATTCCGCGCTGCGCAACAGCGGCATCCAGATTATCTCCGCGAGCGGTAACGACGACGCCCCCATGGACGTCGACGATGACGATAACGATACCGATACCGACGATTTTGATGACGACGACGAGCACGATTCCGGCTCGCTCGACGATCACGAGCTCAAGATGGCCCGTCAGGCCGACGCCGAGATGGGTTCTTCCAAGAGCAAGAAGAAGCGCACCGTGCGCACGTCCCGTTCACGCTCCCGCGTGCGTGGCATCGATGCCTCCACGGTGATGCTGACCGGCGATCCGGTTCGTATGTACCTCAAGGAGATCGGCAAGGTCGACCTGCTGACCGCCTCCGAAGAGGTCGATTTGGCCATGAAGATCGAGGCCGGTCTTGAGGCCACCGAGAAGCTCGAGGCTGCCGATGCCGGCGAGCTCGAGCTCACGCGTGCCGAGATGCGTCGTCTTACGCGCATTGAGAACGTGGGCCTCGAAGCCAAGCAGGCACTCATCAGCGCAAACCTGCGTCTGGTCGTCTCCATCGCCAAACGCTATGTCGGCCGCGGCATGCTGTTCCTTGACCTGATCCAGGAGGGCAACCTCGGTCTGATCCGCGCTGTTGAGAAGTTCGACTACCAGAAGGGCTTTAAGTTCTCCACGTACGCCACGTGGTGGATCCGTCAGGCCATTACGCGCGCCATTGCCGATCAGGCCCGTACCATCCGTATTCCCGTGCATATGGTCGAGACCATCAACAAGCTCGTCCGCGTGCAGCGCCAGCTCCTTCAGGACCTGGGTCGCGACCCGACCCCTGAGGAGATCGGTGCCGAGATGGACATGAGCGCCGACCGCGTCCGCGAGATCCAGAAGATTTCGCAGGAGCCCGTGTCGCTCGAGACCCCCATCGGCGAGGAAGAGGATTCCCAGCTGGGCGACTTCATCGAGGACTCCCAGGCTATCGTTCCGCCCGATGCCGCCAGCTTCTCCATGCTGCAGGAGCAGCTCACCCAGGTGCTCGACTCGCTTGCCGATCGTGAGCGCAAGGTTATCGAGCTGCGCTTTGGCCTTGTCGACGGGCATCCCCGCACGCTCGAGGAGGTCGGTCGCGAGTTTGGTGTCACGCGCGAGCGTATCCGCCAGATCGAGTCCAAGACCCTGGCCAAGCTTCGTCACCCGAGCCGCAGCAGCAAGCTCAAAGACTATATCGAAAGCTAGGAGTTACGCGGTTTTACCAAACCGCGTAACGGATCGACGCTGCGCGCCGCCCAGAGCGACAATTTGTCATTCAAAAGGCAAGGCATGACCAGAAGGTCTATGCCTTGCCTTTTTCATGCCAACTTGTTCGCCCTGGGCGGCGCTCGCTGGCGTTGCCAAAACATCGGCGTTGCCTTGATCAAAACCTGCCAAAAAGGGGCAGGTTTATTTTGGTCGGTTTTATCTGAGCAAACGTGGTTGTCTATCGCAATGTAGTCGTTGGGAACGTTCTTGTTTGAGTAGTCGGTTAAGAGCGACCCCAATGACTACATAGCATGAGAGTGGATAATCTCCCGGTTTGAGCCTGCATTCAAGCTTGAAGTGGGAGATTATCCGCTCTCGTTTCGTTTGTTGATTTCGATGCCTACATTTGTAGGAACAGTTCGTGGAGGCGGGTGTCTTCGTCGAGTTCGGGGTGGAAGGTTACGCCGAGCTGATTGTCTTGGCGGGCAGCGACGATGCGGCCATCGACTTCGGCCAGGGCCTTGGCGTCGCCGTGGACCTCGACGATGCGGGGCGCGCGGATAAACGTCAGCGGCGCTTCGCCGTCGATGCCGGCTACTTGCCCCTTGGTTCGAAAGCTGCCGAGCTGCCTGCCGTAGGCATTGCGCTCGACAAGTACATCCATGGTTGCCAAACGCGGCGTGCCTTTATCGTCATGGGCGGCAAGGTCGTGAGCCAGTAGAATCAAGCCGGCGCAGGTGCCCAGGACGGGCATGCCTTCAGCGATACGGGCGCGAAGCTCCTCGAGCATGCCCAGCTCATCAAGCAGCTTCCCTTGAACGGTGGACTCGCCGCCGGGAAGTACCAGACGGTCAAAGTCCTGCATCAAATCAGCCGCCTGCCTCAGCTCAATACAACGTGCGCCCAGCTCGGATAGTCTTGTCTCGTGCTCGGCAAAAGCGCCTTGGACCGCCAGCACGGCGACCGTCTGGCCTGCATAATCGCTCATGTGAGATCCTTTCTGCTGGACTAGCGTCCGCGCTCCTCCATGATGATCTCGATCTCGTCAGCGTTGATACCGACCATGGCCTCGCCCAGGTCCTCAGAAAGCTCGGCAATGAGCTTGGCGTCGGTGAAGTTTGCCACAGCCTTAACGATGGCGGCGGCGCGTTTGGCGGGGTCGCCGCTCTTAAAGATGCCCGAGCCGACAAAGACGCCCTCGGCACCCAGCTGCATCATCAGCGCGGCGTCCGCGGGGGTTGCTACACCGCCGGCGGCAAAGTTCACCACGGGAAGCTTGCCCGTGGCATGGACCTCGCGCACAAGCTCGACTGGAACTTGCAGTTGCTTAGCTGCCTCAAAGAGCTCGTCATCGCGCAGAGCAGCAACGTCGCGGATTTGCTTTTGAATCTTGCGCATGTGGCGCACGGCTTGGACGACGTCGCCCGTGCCCGGCTCGCCCTTGGTGCGAATCATTGTGGCGCCCTCGGCGACACGGCGCAACGCTTCGCCCAGATCGCGGGCACCGCAGACAAACGGGACGTCAAACTGGGTCTTATCGATGTGGTAGACATCGTCGGCGGGGGAGAGAACCTCGGACTCATCGATGTAGTCGATCTCGATGGCCTGAAGGACCTGCGCCTCGACGATGTGACCGATGCGGCACTTGGCCATGACGGGGATGGAGACGGCCTCTTGAATGCCCTTGATCATCTTGGGGTCACTCATGCGCGACACGCCGCCGGCGGCGCGGATGTCGGCCGGGATGCGCTCGAGAGCCATGACGGCGCAGGCGCCTGCCTCCTCGGCGATACGTGCCTGCTCGGGCGTGGTGACGTCCATGATGACGCCGCCCTTGAGCATCTGCGCGAGCTCGCGATTGAGTTTGACGCGATCTGCCTTGCTGGTCTGTTCTGCCATGGTTGCTCCCTTGGTTGGCATGTGCATTGCTTGACGGAACATCCTATCGGGGAGCTAGGCATGGCAAAATACTCAGTTTTCGAGATAATAATAAGGTCAGCTTAATACCAGATTGAACAGCTCGATAAGGTCAGGTGATAAACTCATGCTTGACTACAATTTGGAAAAACGCGGCGAAGCATCGCTCTATGAGTATGTTTACCAGCAAATCCGAGATGATATCGTAGCTGGACGCATTACGGCGGGGGAGCATCTGCCGTCCAAGCGCGCCTTTGCCAGTCATCTGGGAATCAGTGTTATTACCATCGAGAATGCATATAGCCAGTTACTCGCTGAGGGCTATATTTGCTCAATGCCACGTCGTGGCTACTACGCTTGCGAGCTTCCGGATGCACCGGTTTTGGCTTCGGCTGCGGAGGGCATCGACCGAGATGCCGTCTCTGTGGGCCCCAGCGTGCATGATGTCAACGGACAGGTCGAGCGATTCGATGCGCTTTCTCCTTCTGCTTTGGAGGCGGCGCGGCTTTGGCAAAGCGCGCTACGGGCGACGCTGGCATCCGAGGACGAGCGCGAAATCTTTTCGCCCGCACCGGCGCAGGGCACTGCTCGGCTGCGACGTGCGATTGCGCACCATCTACGCGGGACGAGGGGTATGAATGTCGACCCCAACAACATTGTTATCGGTGCGGGCGCCCAGCTGCTCGATACCATGCTGGTTCAGTTGCTTGGAGCCGACAAGGTGTATGCCGTTGAGGATCCGGGCTATCTGCGCCTGACGCGCATCTATCAGGCTATGGGTTGCGAAGTGCGTCATATCCCGTTGGACGGTGAAGGCGTGGACTTGAGTGCTCTGCAGAAAACCGGGGCGGATGTCCTTCACCTGATGCCGTCTCACCAATATCCGACCGGCCTTGTGACGAGCATTGCGCGTCGCTATGCCCTGCTGAGCTGGGCCGCCGAGCAGCCGGACCGGTATCTCATCGAAGATGACTTTGATTGTGAGTTTCGCCTTGCCGGCAAGCCGATTCCCGCGCTCGCGTCGATCGATGCCGCCCAATCGGTCATCTACACCAACACCTTTTCAAAAAGTCTGTCGTCGGCCCTGCGTTTGGCGTATATGGTCCTGCCTGATGAGCTGATGGAACGGTTTAGGCGCAACCTTGGTTTTTACGCCTCGTCGGTGAGTTCTGTTGACCAGGTCGCTTTGGCTCGCTTGCTGGAATCGGGTGATTACGAGCGACATGTGAACCGCGTGCGCGTTCGAGCTCGCGAGGCGCGTGATGGCCTGACGGCGCTTGTGCGAAAGGCGTTTCCGGCGGGGGAGTTTTTGGTTGAGCACGCGGATGCCGGCCTCTACTGCGTCGTAGTTGCGGAGTGCGATACGGGCGGAAACTCTTTTACACGCGCCCTCGCGCGCTCGAGCATCCCTTACATCGATATCAATGACTGTTTTTGGTGTCCCGATGGCGCACATGGATCTTCAAACCCGACTCGAATCCTTGTCCAGTACGACGATTTGAGTCCAAATGAGCTAAATACCCTGGAATCGCAGCTAATGGGCGCACCCTCTAACCTAAGTGAGTAGGCTTTTAGCGTGAGGAGGACCAGGCCGTTTTGTAGCAAGCTATCTACCTGCGATTTTGTGAAGCAGTTTAGTCGGTCTGCTCGGCGGGTCCTAAATAGTCTACTCACTTGCCGCGCAAGGCTTCCGCATGAGAAAAGAAGCGGGGTTTTCAACAACGCTCCGTCCAGTTCTTGGCAAGCTTTTGGCCAGTTGGGGAGGGCTGTTGAAAACTTAACAGTCCGTTCGACGCCCTTTTCGGTGCGTTCGCGCCAATGCGTGAGTACCAGGGTTGAAATCCGTGTTCTCCTGTGCCTATGAAGGATCTACTTTGTGACATATCGGCTTTTAGGTACTGGCGCTTGCCCCCTCAAGTCCTTGCTTTGTGTCCGCCGCTTCCACGACCGGAAGAAGACCGGCAGCGATATGACCTTGTCCGTAACCCGACGGCTAAGGTTGCGCTCGGCTTTCCGTTGTATACGTTGGTTCGAACGAGAAACAAGCGGACTTGCCCTGCCGGCATGAGGCAGCGGCTGTTTCTCGGTGAGCTCCCCAGGGAATCCGTGCTAGAAACGGAGCATGGGTTTTTGATTACGTCTCCTCTACTGACGGCATTCATCATGTTGCGGCATCTGACGGATCTTCAGCTTCTTTTGGTATTGGCGGAGATGTGCGGTTTGTTTGCGGTGTGTGCCCTGCCGGCGGCACTCGAGGCGGAGCTTTCGCGTGCAATTGATTCGGGCGCGATTCCGACAACTTCGGGCTGGACACGCTGTCCGTCCGAGGATGGCGTCGCTTCAGATTTATGGCGTCGCGACGCTTTGGTTTTGAGCGGAGACCTCGACCGTTTTTGTTCAGATGTTTACGGGATGCGGTACGGCAAGCGATTTATGGCGGTGTCGCGTTTCGTTCCGCTGGGCGCCGCATCGCCCTTTGAGGTCGAGGCGTATTTGTTGTTTGCACTGCCGCGAACACTAGGGGGCGAAGGTTTTTGCGGCATAGAGCTCAATGTCGAAGTGAGGCTAGGTGCAAGTGCTCGAGCGATTGTGGGAAAGTCCCGCGTCTTTATCGACCTGCTTCTGTCTTCGCCGGACGGAGCGCGACAGGTGGCCATTGAATGTCAGGGAAAGGCCTCGCACGGGCGCGCAGGGGACGGCTTGCGTGACGCTGACCGCATGACGGCCCTTCAGGCCATGGGCTACGATGTACTTCTCCTGACACACAGACAGATATTCGATGAGGATAAATTCCGCGCGATCGTTAAGGCCGTATGCAGGATGCTCGATGCTGAATATCGTGATAAAAGTTCAGATGAGCAAAGGGCTGAGACATTACTCCGGTCCGAACTATTCGTTGACTGGACAAAATTGGGAGTAATCGACGGAAAGATGCCCGTTAGACACAAAACAGCTCGATCGTGGACGGCTGCGGTTCTAAGTGAGTAGACTTTTGGCACTTTGGTGACCAGGCCGTTTTGTAACAAGGCATTTACCTGCGGCTTTATAAAGTGATATGGATGGCCTGCTCGGCAAGTTCAAAAAAGTCTACTCACTTAGTTTTTGACGAGAAGCCGATGCCGAAGGCGGTCCTGTTTCAGGGCGTTAACAAGTTCGTGAGGCACGAAAAAGGCCCGAACCAATACGGTCCGGGCCTCATCGAGCTAGAGATTATCTCTCAGGCGGCTGGCTTAGCCAAAGTAGCGCTTGAGCAGACCGGCGAAAGCCTTGCCGTGGCGAGCCTCGTCGCGAGCCATCTCGTGCACGGTGTCGTGGATGGCATCGAGGCCAGCGGCCTTGGCGCGCTTAGCGAGATCGGTCTTGCCGGCGGTGGCGCCATTCTCGGCCTCAACGCGCATCTCGAGGTTCTTCTTGGTGGAGTCGGTCACAACCTCGCCCAGGAGCTCGGCGAACTTGGCGGCGTGCTCGGCCTCCTCGTGGGCAGCCTTCTCCCAGTACAGGCCGATCTCGGGATAACCCTCGCGATGAGCAACGCGAGCCATGGCCAGGTACATACCGACCTCGGAGCACTCGCCCTCAAAGTTGGCGCGCAGGTCAGCAACGATGTCCTCGGAGACGCCCTCCATCTTGGCGACGCCCACGACGTGCTCGGCAGCCCACTCGAGCTGACCCTCCTCCTGCTTCAGGAAGCGAGAGCCGGGAACGCCGCACTGGGGGCACTTGAAATCCTCGGGCAGCTGGTCGCCGTCGAACTCTTCCACATAACCGCAAACGGGGCAAACAAACTTCATGATTCGATCCTTTCGATCGATGGCGATGGTGCGCTCGTCCGGTCCCGTAAGGGCCCTCTCCGGACGTGCGTCTTGACGAGTTCTATTATCCATAAATGCGACCGAATGTGAAGCCTATTAGGAATGATTTTTAATAAAACAATTTTCGGCATGTGAAGATGTTGATTGATTAACGATTTGCAAGCCATATGCGGACGCCGATGAGTACAATCGGTCGAACAAATGTTGACCTATCAACAAATGAAGGAGTTTCCTTTATGCATCTAGCCCGCCGCGCCTGGTGCCGAACATATCAGACGGTTTTTCGCATCGCATTGCCGATCCTGCCCTATACCGAGCCGCGCATTTTGGAGCATGCCGAGGATGTGCCCGCAGTGCTTCAAAAGCGCTCGATCCAGAAGGTCCTTATCGTGACAGACCCTGGTATTGCTCGTTTGGGACTCACGGCATCACTCGAGCGTGCGCTTACGGCTCAGGGGATTGGCGTTACGGTCTATGCCGAAACGCGTGCGAATCCCACGGTCTCAAACGTGGAGGAAGCGGCGTCCCTGTATCGCGAGAGCGCCTGCCAGGCCATTATCGGCTTTGGTGGCGGTTCGGCCATGGACTGCGCCAAGGGTGTGGGCGCACGCATCGCACAGCAAAATAAGCCCATCAACAAGATGCGTGGCCTGTTGCGCGTCCACCGTCTCCTGCCGCTGCTTATTGCGGTTCCCACTACCGCCGGTACGGGAAGCGAAGTCACACTCGCGGCGGTAATTACCGATGACGAGACGCATTACAAGTACCCCATTAACGACTTTGTACTCATCCCACGTTTTGCGGTGCACGACCCCGAGTTTACGCGTGGGTTGCCGGCGTCCATTACGGGGCAGACGGGTATGGATGCCCTGACGCATGCTGTCGAGGCCTTTATCGGCCGTAGCACCACGTCCTACACGCGCAAGATGGCGCGTCAGGCGGTTCAGCTCATCCACGACAATTTGCTGGAGGCCTATGAGCATGGCGGTAACATGCGTGCGCGCCGCAATATGCTTTCGGCGGCGTATAAGGCGGGTGTTGCCTTTACGCGCTCCTATGTTGGATATGTGCATGCCATCGCGCACAGTCTGGGCGGCCGATACGGAATTCCACACGGTTTGGCCAACGCGATCATCCTGCCGCACATGCTTCGCGCTTATGGTGACGCTGCCGCTCCCAAGCTTGCCGATCTCGCCCGCATGGCCGGTATCGCGCCGGCTAACGCGCAGGACAGCCTGGCGGCCGAGGCCTTTATCGATTGGGTCGACCGCATGAACGAGACCCTGGGAATCCCCAGATATGTTTCAGGCATTCGCCGCTCCGACATTCCTGAGATGGCGACGCATGCCGATGCCGAGGCCAATCCCCTGTACCCCGTTCCGCTTTTAATGGACCGTTTGGAGCTCGAGCATATGTACGAGGTCGTTGCGGGTGGTATGTTTGAGGACGAGAACTAGGAGGGCTCATGAACACCGAGGAAATTGCGCGCATCGTCGGCGATCAGCGCGCCTACTTTAAGACGCACGCCACGTTTGATGTCGACGCTCGCCGTCGCGCGCTCGTGAGTTTGCGCAATGCAGTACGGGCGCACGAGGCCGATATCGCCCATGCGCTCAAGACCGATTTGGGCAAGTCGCACGACGAGGCCTATATGTGCGAGATCGGCACATCGCTTTCCGAGATTCGTCATCAGATTGCGCATGTGGCTCGATGGAGCCGCCCGCTCCTGCGCCCGTGTGACCTCGCCAACGCCGTAAGCGTGTGCAAGACGCAAGCCGTGCCCTACGGAGTCACGCTCATCATGGCTCCATGGAACTATCCGTTTTTGCTAACGCTCGAGCCGCTCGCTGGCGCCCTTGCCGCGGGCAATACCGTGGTCATCAAACCGAGCGCCTATGCTCCGGCATCGAGCGCGGTGCTCAAGCAAATCTGCGAAGAGGCATTTGATCCGCGCCTGGTGACGGTTGTCGAGGGCGGGCGCGCCGAGAACGAAGCGCTGCTCGATGAGTGCTGGGACAAGATCTTCTTTACCGGCAGCGTTCCGGTCGGCAAGCTCGTCATGGAGCGCGCAAGTAAAAACCTTACGCCCGTGACGCTTGAGCTGGGCGGAAAGAGCCCCTGCATCGTGGACGCGACGGCAAACTTGAAGGTCGCGGCACGGCGCATCGCCTTTGGCAAATGGCTCAACGTGGGGCAGACCTGCGTGGCGCCCGACTATCTGCTGGTCGATGCGCGCGTGCACGACGAGCTGCTGGGCCTCATCAAGGAGGAAGTCCATCGTATGTTTGGCGAGCATCCGCTTGACAACGAGGATTACGGGCATATCGTCAACGCCAAGCACTTTGCGCGCGTGCGCGGACTGATCGATCCCGATAAGGTCGTGCTTGGAGGCGCCGCGCGCGAGGCTTCGCTCAAGATCGAGCCGACGATTTTGGACGGCGTGTCCCCCGATGACGCCGTGATGCAGGAGGAGATTTTCGGCCCCATCTTGCCGGTGCTGACGTTTGAGAGCCTAGACGAGGCCGAGACGTTTATTACGGATCGTCCGACGCCGCTGGCCCTGTATATCTTTAGCCAGGACCGTGAGGTTCAGCAGCGCTTTGTGCGTTACGTGCCCTTTGGTGGTGGCTGTGTTAATGACACCATTATGCATTTGGCCACGAGCCATATGGGCTTTGGCGGCATGGGGGCGAGCGGTATGGGACAGTACCATGGACGCGAGAGCTTCGATACGTTTAGCCACAAGAAGAGCATCGTGAACAAGGCAACGTGGCTGGACGTGCCGTTCCGCTATGCCCCTTACGCAAGCTGGAAGCACAAGTTCGTGCGCATGTTTGTGCATTAGAAAAGGGTGCGGGTAATACGAACAGATGTTCCTATTACCCGCATTTTGCGTTAGACTACTGCTATGGAGCACGGATGGGCCAACTCCCTTTAGAAGGGATTTGGTATGAACGTAAGCGATGTTATTTCGTTATTGGCGTTGTTGATCGCGGCTATCGAGCTTGGCCTGTTTATCGGCCGAACGAAATAGCCGCCCCCGCATAAGCGAAGACGGCCACTTCTCACGATGTAAACGTGTACTGGAGTTGGCAAGACCCGCTGCAACGGGTGCCATCCGTGCCTCTATCTTATCTGCAGGCGCTCTGTCTCGCAAGCGTTGCGGCAAATGGGCGAAAGGTGCGAGCGGGTGAAATTTTGTCCGCACGGGCCCGTAAGCTTCTCAGTAAGGTTAAGTGCCGGTTTATTCGGTCGTTAGAGGAGTTGCCATGTACGAGCCTTCACGTGTTCTTTTGTCGTTTCATATTGCAGGATTTCAGTATGCCGATGGCGCCTTGGTCTTGGGCGATCTTAAAGTGGGCGATAAACTGACGCTGTGTGCCGAGCGCGATAACCCCCATGATCCCGAGGCGGTTGCGATCTACTACGGCAACACCAAGCTTGGGTATGTTCCGGGAAACGAGGTCGGCCCGCTGTCCTTGATGATGTATTACGGCCACGAGGACGTATTTGAGGCTCGCGTGCAACAGGTTGCTCCCGAGCGCAGCCCGTGGCATCAGGTGCGCGTTGGTCTCTATGTGGTGGATGCTCGCTAATCGGCAATGGAGGCGGTCATGTTTGATGACGATGACCTGTTCGATCTGACGGACGATCCGTTTGAGTGGGATATGCTGCTCGATGACGATGAGCTGGAGCAGGATCGCAAAAAGCAAAAGGATAAGAACACCCAGGATAAAGGTTCGAATAAAAAGGACAAGCGCCGCCGAGGTCTGTTCGGCGGGCTCTTTGGGTAACTGTCGCATCGCTGCGTCTGTATACTAGGCACGTGTTAGACGCGTTGCGAAATGAGGGCATAGACGATGATGTGGTTTACCGCCGACCTGCACCTGGGCGATACGAATATCTTGCACGACATGGATCGACCTTTTGACTCGGTCGAGGAGATGAATCGCAAGGTCATCGATGTCATCAACGAGTGCGTGGCTGCGAACGACCTCCTCTATATCCTGGGGGACTTTACGTATCGATTGCCCATGGCGGAAGCGGTGCGCCTGCGTAAACGAATCGAATGCCAGAACATAACGCTCATCCGTGGCAACCATGACGGCGATTGGGAAGATCCGGACGCGCCGCACATTTGGGATGAGGTGCGCGATTATCTGGAGATCGCTCCCGGTTACGCGAAGGGCCATCGTCTAGTTATGAGCCATTACCCCATGCTCAGCTGGAATGGCAAGGCGCGCGGCGCCATCATGCTGCACGGGCATATCCACAGCAGGGGAGACCGCACCAACGCGCGCAACCGCGATCGCGAGCGCCCTATCTTTCGCTATGATGTCGGTCTCGATGCCAACGATTACAAGCCCGTAAGCCGTGATCAAATCCTTGACTTCTTTGGGCTGTAATTCTCGAACCACCACACAAACCACCACACAAACCACCACACAAGCCACCACAAAGGTGCCTGTCCCCTTTGCGGTGGATCTGGCGCCGTTGCCATTATGGCGGCGGCGCCTTTTTTGTCCGTGCGGCGCGGTAGAGTGTAGGCGGTTGAAATTTGCGTCCATCGAGGAGCTGCCATGAACGAGATCAAGTGCCCGCATTGCGGCGAAGTTTTTAAGGTCGATGCGTCCGGTTATGCGGATATCGTCAAGCAGGTGCGCGATGCCGAGTTCTCGCGCGACCTGGACGAGCGTGTGAAGGCAGTTCAGCGCGAGGGCGAGCAGGCGTTGGAGCTTGAACGCTCACGCTCGACGGCTGCTTTGCAAAGGGCAGAGTCTCAGCGCGATGCTCAGCTTGTCGAGCAGAAGAACGCCGCAGCTCAACAGCTGGCGCAAGAGCTCGCCAAGCGCGATGCGGAGCTTGCCGAGCTGCACGCCAAGCTCGAGGGCGCTGCCGCAGAGCGCGAGAGCGCAAGCCAG
>CAJMOP010000057.1 GCA_905215115.1 uncultured bacterium
CGCGCCGTGGTCGCGCGCCCCGCAATCTGGCGCATCTCCTGCGTAGTCGCGGCGCCGCCCAGGTGCTCCTCGGCATTCAACTCAACGGGCTCATAGGCGCCGGCAGGGTAGTCGTCGGCGACGTGCGTACCTTTGAGGGCTTCGGCGCTGGCAGAGATAAAGTGGCGGTAGACCTGCGAGGACACAACGGTGATGACCGAACTCACGGCGGCACCAATCACCGAGCCGGCAATGCCGATCTTTGAAGCAAGCGCCACGCTCGTGGCGGCAGCTGCGGCGCCGGCGATGATCTGGGGAATGGAAATGTCGTCGAACAGGCCCTTTTTGGGCGCGATGGCCATGGTTTGTCCGATGGAATGGTTCTCGTGCACGCCGTTGTTGAGCGCTGCCGGTGTCATGACGCGCGTGCGCGGCGCGTCGGTGTACTTGGTTGTCATACGGGGTCCTCCCGGTGTAAATCTGCTTCGTTTCGTTTAGCCATCAGGGTACCCACCAGATGTGAATCGTACATGACATTTAACAGATACCATCAACTCATCAAGGGGGCCTGCTGTCTTTGGTGCAATAGCTTGATGCTAAACTGGATTTACGATTGCGAGGTGGTTTACGTGATGTACCCGTATATGACGTTCGAAGACGGTACCGAGGTCATTCATTCTGACCTGATTACAGATGGCGATATCGAAAAGGTTATCGTGCATTTTGAACGACCGACGGCAGAGGGCTTCGACTCCGCTCGTTGTGAGTTGCCTTCCTGTTCCTGGACTGACTGGGAAGGGCATTTTACTCAGAGTGAAAAACGAGCTTTCGAAGAGTGTCTGAGCAAATAATTTAGATTAGTTCGAGTTTAGTTCGAATAAAGAAGCTGAATGCGATGACCTAAAGCGTATGCATTTTTAGTATTAGATGCGTATGAAATGGAGGATGTGAATGGATGAGCTAATAGACTTTAAGAAACGATTTCTCAAGAATGGCGAGCTGGTTTCAATTCCAAAAAAGGAAAGCTATAAAAGAATCATGCTGCTATGGGCCGTCTCTTTCTTTGAATTAAATACAAGTTATACGGAGCTTCAGGTTAATCATGTGCTGTCACAGCTCTATCCTGATTATGCCGTGTTGAGGCGGTACTTGGTTGATTATGGATTCCTATTAAGGGATGAACGAGGCCTGAAATACGAGGTTAATCGTGATGTTCACGGTATTGAGAGCTAGCCGTCCGGTTCGGGTCCTATATATTGCTAGAGGGATAAGCGAAATAGGCAATTGGTGTGCGAATATTGCTTTGCCAATGCTGATTTACGAGGTAACTCACGATGTTTCTGCAACTGCTTTGATGGTCTGCTGCAGATTTGCCCCCTCTCTGTTTTCAGTTGCGCTCGCGCAGCTGCCTCAGAAGATGGGTATCGGGACACTGCAGGCCATGAGATTGGCAGACTTAATTCGCGCGGGATTATTCGTTTGCTATATTTTTGTTGATAGTAAATGGAGTATGTTTGCTATTACGTGCGCGGTATCGCTTTGCCGAACGGTAGAAATGCCCTGCTTTTACTCGTTGTTAAGAGCCAATACGAATAGTATCAATCGCGACGTAATTAATAATTCGTTTGGGTTCCTGCAGAATTTGATGATGGTTCTGGGGCCAGTTGCCGGCGGTTTTGTTGTCGCTCAATTTGGGGCGGAGGCTGTTCTTGCATTAGACGCGCTTTCTTTTGCCGCGTCGTTCTGGTTGCTGCGAGATGTTCCGTCGGTTATCGAGGTTAATGATAAAGAGGGAATAAGCAAAAATGAAAAAAACAGGACTGCATTTAGTGATCTTAGCGCGAAGCACTTGGCAATTGGTTTCCTATTAATCGATATTTCTAGTGGTGTGGCATTCGGCTCTCTGAATTCTCTTTTGCCAGCTATAGCGCAATTGCAATTTGACTCGTCATCGATACAATACGGATTCCTTCAGAGTAGTCTTACAATCGGACTGTTGTTCGGAAATACAATATATGGTCGTTTAATCAGTGGTTCCGATTGCGTTAAATCATATTGTTTTGTGACGTATCTTGCGCTCGGTGCGTATCTGGCGTTTGGCTATCGCTATGCGTCTGGGATATCGTTTATTTTCCTTTTTATCGTCGGTGCCGGAAACGCCATTCAAGATGTGCTTCTCATAACATCGCTGCAGGATTTGGCGAGAGACGGATCTGAATCGATAAGCCTGTTTTCAATTAGGGAGTCTTTGCAATCGGTTGCTGTTGTTATTTCAACACTTCTTGTTTCGCTGTTCACGAGCATCGCGATGTTCTCAATTCTCGTTACAGGACTTGGTGTATTTTCAATTATGATGGTAGTTGTGTTTCAATTGAATTATTTGCGAAAGATGTGACGTTGATATGCCTAAAACGCTTTTAGTATTTCCCCCAGGATGGAGTCCAGTGGGGCCGTATCTTGCCTTGCCTGTTTTGAAGTCATATCTTCAAGAGGTTGAACAATACAAAGTTGACATTGTTGACTTAAACGTGGAATTTTACGATGACCTCCTATCTTTTAGACATGTCGAAGAGTGCTGTAAAAGGTATCGGGAATCAAAGGATTCGTTTAGTTCGAATGTTCAATTAACAATCGAGTTGATACAAAAGTCGGCACTTAATGTTGACGAGGCAAAAGATATTTTCAGATCGAAGAGATACTTTAATCTAAAAGAAAGACAATATGCTGAAAACATTTTTAGAAATGCACTCTATATCATAAATCACGTCTCATATGGAGTTAAATACACGTTCAACTCCATAGATCTGCCCTATGATTATTATTCGACACCAGAAATAATGAAATCGCTTGCGGATACCTTGCATAATCCGTTTATTTCCTTCTATGAAACTGCCTTTCTTAAGCGTATTCAGAGGGAAAAAATCGAGTTTATTGGGATTTCGGTGAGCGGCTGTTTCCAATTGATTTCTGCAGTTACGTTAGCGAAGCTGATTAAAGAAGAATGTCCATCTGTTAAACACGTCTCATTGGGCGGCAATTACATTACTCGTTTAGCAGATGACTGCATGAAAGAATGGCATCCCTTTTTTGAATACATTGATTCGATAATGATGTATGACGGCGAAGAGCCGCTTGCACGTCTTCTTGAGGCTCTTGACTCTGGTGATGACAATCTCGACTGTGTTCCAAACCTTTGCCATGCTAAAGGTGGAAAGATATATAAAAACCATCGGATTGAGCAAACATTTATCAACGATACAGTTCCCGATTTCGATGGCTTCGCCCTTTCTAAATACTTCATGCCTGAGTTAATATTGCCGGTTTATTCCTCTAGGCAGTGTTTTAATCATTGCGCCTTCTGCACCATTCCCGGTGCTACCGGTGGTTGTTACCGAAAGATGCCTATATCGAGAGTATTTGAAATAATGTGTCGGTTAAATGAAAAATACGGCACGAGAGTTTTCTCTTTTGTGGATGAAACATTCGAAGGCAAAAGAATGGAGCAACTCGCGGATGAAATAAACGCATCGGGAAAAACGTTTTTCTGGCATGGAGAAACGAGGTTCTCTCCAACCCTAAGTACAGACGTTTTTAACAAGATATACCAAAGTGGATGTAGGCAGATTCAGTTTGGCCTCGAGTCATACAACCAAAGAGTTCTTGATCTAATGAAGAAGAACACGAGAGTTGATTGGATTGATCGCAATATCCATGATTGTCTCAATGCGGGTATTCCTGTTCATCTATTTTTTATGATTGGCTTTCCGACCGAAACTAAAGAAGAGGCTCTGAACACCTTAGCTTATACAGAGAATGTTTTGAATTATTCAAAACAGGTATGTGGTGTTCCATATTCCACGAGAGGATTTACGAATTTTGGTCTCGTTATGGGGTCGGATGTTTGGAATCATCCCGATAAGTATGGTGTCTCTGTAATGCCGAAGTCCCAATATGAGGATTTGCGCCTCGAAGTGGATTATGTTTCAGGCACTGGTTTAACTTTAAATGAAGCAAAATCCTTATCTGATGAGCATCATATTGATTTTTATATGCAAGAGGTCATAAACGGTAGCGACACAATTGACTTGCCCCAGCGGCTTCATATTTCAGAGGTGACCTGGATCCTAGATTCTATTCACGCTGTCAGGTATAAGGGACATTTGACCAAAGTAAAGCGACGGCTAACTAGTCTAAATCCAGCTGATCGAATCTGGCTGGATTCCAAGACCTCTGTCGTGCTCGTTGAGCCATTTGCCTACTTCTATAATTCTGAATACCATCATGTCTATGCTGTTTCCCAGTTGGTATACCTTAAGTTGGCCCGTTTATTGGAGGCCGACTGTAGCATTTCTCTTATTCTTGATCAGGGCGACCTCGAGCTGACGAGGGCGATAGAAGAACTGTTGCATTATGGATTGCTGAATACAAATATCGATGCCGATTATGTAATGCACGATAATGGTTTTCAATTGGTTAAAAGTTCGTTTGTTAAAGAAGTCGGACGCTCAAAAGAGGGGTTAAGAGTACTGCTGAGTTGTGCCACCCATAGAATGTGTGCGGTTAATGATTTTTCGTTCGCTTTGCTTTCGTTGTTTGAAAAGCCGATTACTAAGAACGAGGTGCGCGACATTTTGAAAAAAGAGGGACTATCGGCAAACGAGGAGCAATTAAACAAGTTGGTTGATAATTGCATGAAAGCAGATATACTACAATTGATTAGATAGAGGAGGTTTCTACATGGACGTTATTAACAAAGATCTCTTGGAGCAACTGAAAGAGTCTCAGGAAGAGGGCGTCGTGGTAGAAGTGTTCGACTTTGAGGACTACATGGATAAATTCTGCCATTAGTTTCGGAATTTACTTGCCTCGCTTAAAGGAGAAGTCGATTATCGATTTCTCCTTTTTTAATTAAAGATATTTTTGGAATACATGCTCTTAGCACAGGTTGGCGTCTCAGTAAACTGGGAGGTTGCTTTGGCTAGTTAGAGATATGTGAACGTCCGTTAGACTGAATCTCAGGGTAGAAGGGGCCTCCAGTGTCCAGATCAACAAGGCAATGCTGCGTTTCGGCTAATAAGAACGACGGCTTTTTGCGTGTGGCGGCGGCGTCGCCGCGGATTCGCGTGGCCGATGTCGAGGGCAATGCCGAGGTTGCGCTGACGGCTGTTCGTGAGGCTGCCGAGCGCGGCGTTCGCGCGTTGGTACTGCCCGAGCTCAACCTGTGCGGCTATACCGCGGCCGACCTGTTCCATAACCGCACGCTGCTGCATGCCTGCGAGGCGGCGCTCGTGCGCATTCTCGATAAAACCCGTGAGCTGCCGATCGTCTTTACCATCGGTCTTCCCGTCGCAGTGGCCGAAAACATCTACAATTGCGCCGCCGTGTGCTGTGCGGGCGAGCTTTTGGGCCTTACGGCCAAAAAGTACTTGCCCAACTACGGAGAGTTTTATGAGCGCCGCTGGTTTGCTCCGGCGCCGGCCGATCCCGTGTGGATTGAATTTGCTGGTCAGGGTCCGGTGCCGCTTGGCTCGGGGCTTGTCTACCGCTGCTGCGATGAAGGTGCCGAGGATCTGGTGCTGGGTGTCGAGGTGTGCGAGGACCTGTGGGTACCGGCGCCCCCCTCGACCGAGATGGCGCTTGCTGGCGCGACGGTGATCCTCAACCCGTCGGCCTCGGACGAGATTATCGGCAAGGCGGATTACCGCCGCAGCCTCATCTCCAACCAGAGTGCGCGCCTGTACTGCGCCTATGCCTACGCGGATGCGAGTGAGGGCGAATCTACGACCGACATGGTCTTTGCGGGCGAGAACCTGATCTACGAAAACGGCTCCGAGCTCGCCGCGACCAAACTGCTTACTTGCGATATGGCCATCGCCGACGTTGACCTTGACCGCCTGGTTGCCGAGCGCCGTCGTTCGACGACGTGGACGCGCGCGGACGATGCGCCGGAGGCCACGGCCGTTGAGTTTTCGTTTGAGGGCGTGTTGGCCGAAGAGCCTGTCCTGCGCGATGCCTGCGATATCGACCGCGTTTTCCCGCGCGCGCCCTTTGTACCGGCCGACCATGGTGACCTGGCCGAGCGCTGCGAGACCATCCTCGACCTGCAGACCGCCGGCCTCAAGACCCGCCTGGCCCATACGGGCACCAAGGCTGCAGTCATCGGTCTTTCGGGCGGCCTTGATTCTACACTGGCACTGCTCGTGACGGTGCGTGCCTTCGATGCACTGGGGCTGCCGCGCACGGGTATCACGGCGGTCTCCATGCCCGGCTTTGGCACGACGCATCGCACTAAGTCCAACGCCGAGTCGCTCGCGCGCGACCTGGGCGTGAGCTTTCGCGAGGTTTCGATCCACGCGGCTGTGGAGCAGCACTTCAAGGACATTGAGCATGATCCGACCGTGCAGGACGTGACCTACGAGAACAGCCAGGCCCGCGAGCGTACGCAGATTCTGATGGATCTGGCCAACCAGGCCGGCGGTTTTGTCATCGGCACGGGCGATTTGTCGGAGCTGGCGCTCGGCTGGGCTACCTATAACGGCGACCACATGAGCATGTACGCCGTCAATGCGAGCGTGCCCAAGACGCTTGTGCGTCATCTGGTGCGCTATGCGGCTGATGTCTTTGGCGGGCGTATTGCCGAGGTCTTGCTCGACATCCTCGATACGCCGGTGTCCCCTGAGCTTCTGCCGCCCACGGGCGACGGCGAGATTGCGCAGAAGACTGAGGATTTGGTGGGCCCGTACGAGTTGCACGACTACTTCCTCTACAACCTGCTGCGTTTTGGCTTTGAGCCGGGCAAGATCTACCGCATGGCGCTCAAGAGCTTCGAGGACGTCTACGACGCCAAGACCGTCCACACGTGGCTGCGTACGTTCTATCGTCGCTTCTTTGCCCAGCAGTTTAAGCGCAGCTGCCTGCCCGATGGTCCCAAGGTGGGCTCGGTGACGCTCAGCCCGCGCGGCGATTGGCGTATGCCGAGTGACGCCAGCTCGCGTCTGTGGCTCGCGCAGATCGACGCGCTCAATCCAGTTGACTAAGGTTGGCTAAATTGAACCAATACGGGGGTTGCAAGCGTTACACTTTTGCAATCTGATGGCCCGTATCGCGCGGCGCTCTTGTCGGAGCGCCGCGTTTTTATATCGGAAGGTGGCACCATGCAGGCATCGCAGCGTCTCGACCGCTTTGGCGCGGAGGTCTTCGCCTCGCTCAACAACAAGCTTCTCGCGCTGAAGGCCCAGGGCAAGACCATTTACAACATGAGCGTGGGCACGCCCGACTTTAAGCCGTACGACCACGTGGTCGAGGCGCTCACGCAAGCAGCCCAAGATCCCGAGATGTGGAAGTATGCCCTGCGCGACCTGCCTGAACTCAAACAAGCCGTGTGCGATTACTATGAGCGTCGCTTTGGCGTTTCGGGCATTACACCGTCCATGGTGCAGTCGTGCAACGGCACGCAGGAGGGCGTGGGCCATTTGGGCCTGGCCCTGCTCGATCCGGGTGACACCATCCTGGTTCCCGATCCGTGCTACCCGGTCTTTGAGGCGGGTGCGAAGATTGCCGATGCCAAGCTCGAGTACTATCCGCTGGTTGCCGAGCATAATTACCTGCCCTATGTGGCGGGTATCGATCCCGAGGTGGCCGATCGTGCCAAGTATATGATCGTATCGCTGCCCGCCAACCCGGTGGGCTCGGTGGGCACGCCCGAGGTCTACGAGGAGATCATCGCCTTCGCCCGCGAGCACGACCTGCTCATCGTTCACGACAATGCATACTCCGATATCGTGTTTGACGGTGAGCCGGGCGGCAGCTTCTTGCAGTATCCCGGTGCGCTCGAGGTGGGCGTGGAGTTTTTCTCGCTCTCCAAGTCGTTTAACGTCACTGGTGCCCGCATCGGCTTTTTGGTCGGCCGCGAGGATGTGGTCTCTGCCTTTGCCAAACTGCGCGGCCAGATCGACTTTGGCATGTTCTTCCCGATCCAGAAGGCTGCTATCGCCTGTCTGAACGGTCCGCGCGATGAGGTCGAGGCGCAGCGTCTGAAGTACCAGGAGCGCCGTGATGCCCTGTGCGACGGTCTTGAGAACCTGGGCTGGGAGCGTCCCAACGCGCATGGCTCCATGTTCGTGTGGGCTAAGCTTCCCGGTGGTCGCACCGATTCCATGGCGTTTTGCGAGGAGCTCATGGAGAAGGCCGGCGTTGTGGTGACGCCGGGCGCGAGCTTTGGTCCTTCGGGCGAGGGACACGTGCGCATGGCGCTGGTCCTGCCGCCCGATCAGATTGCTTTGGCTGTCGAGGCCATTCGCGAGGCGGGCCTGTATTAGAAAGCTATTTCGCCTCGTCAATAGCTCGAAACCGATTTCGTGCAGTTATTTTACGAATTCTGCAAACAATTTCGGTAAACGGTCGATTTTTGGCTGCGAATAGGAGCATAATCAAAGTCCCGATTGGATGTATTGGGATTACGGCAAGCCGCTCGGGTCGTTCCCGGGCGGCTTGCTTGTGGAGAGAGATGGGAGTTTCTAATGGTTAACGAGAAGAAGGTCGCTATTGTCGGCTGCGGTTTCGTCGGTTCGTCTTCGGCGTTCGCGCTGATGCAGAGCGGTCTGTTCTCCGAGATGGTCCTCATCGACGTGGACAAGAACCGCGCCGAGGGTGAGGCTCTGGATATCGCGCACGGCATGACGTTTGCCGAGCCGATGAAGATCTACGCCGGCGATTATTCCGATGTCGCCGACGCCGCCATGATCGTCGTCACCGCTGGCGCTGCCCAGAAGCCCGGTGAGACCCGCCTGGACCTGGTCAACAAGAACGTCAACATCTTTAAGTCCATTATTCCCGAGATTAAGAAGTCTGGCTTCGACGGCATTCTGCTCATCGTCTCCAACCCGGTCGATGTTCTAACCTATGCCGCCATCAAGATGTCCGGCCTGCCCGAGGGCCATGTCATCGGCTCCGGTACCGTGCTCGACACCGGCCGTCTGCAGCAGATGCTTGGTGCCCACGTTGAGGTCGACCCGCGCGATGTCCAGGCCTATGTCATGGGTGAGCACGGCGACTCCGAGTTCGTCGCTTGGTCCAGCGCCCAGGTTGCCGGCGTTCCGCTGAACACCTTCTGCGAGCTTCACGGTCATCTGGAGCATGAGGCTGCCGAGAAGCGCATCGCCGAGGACGTCAAGAACTCCGCCTACACCATCATCGAGAAGAAGCACGCTACCTACTACGGCGTCGCCATGGCCGTTAAGCGCATTTGCACCGCCGTCATGCGTGACGAGCAGACCGTTCTGCCCGTCTCCTCGCTCATGGTGGGCGAGTATGGCCTGTCCGATCTTGCCATCTCCATGCCGACCGTCGTTGGCCGCGACGGCGTTGTCTGCCGCGTCCCCGTGCCGCTGAACGATGACGAGCAGCATGAGCTTACCGCCTCCGCCAAGGCCCTCAAGGACATCATCGACAGCGTCGACTTCTCCTGCTAAATCCAGCTCTTTTGGGCAACAGGCTACAATGAAAGGCGTCCGGTCCACACGGTCCGGGCGCCTTTTTGGTGCAAAGTAACCTGACCCCAATGCGCCATAGTTGATGGGAGCGCCATGTCGGATTCGCCTAATTTTTTGACCTATGCCCAGACGGTGTTTGACCCGTTTGAGGAACGGCCGTTCTGCGCGGTGGATAGCCTGGTCTTTGCGTGGTTGTCCTATTTGCGTTTGCCGAGTGATATGGCGGAGCTGACGAACTGGCAGGGCCTAGACGTACGCGAGCTGCTGCGTGCCGAGTGCTACCGGGATATGATTGACGATTTGTGGGACCCAGAGGGGAGCAGGGCCTTGTTGGAGGCCGTGGCAGCAAGCCCTCGCTACCGTGGCGTGCACGTTTGCGGCTATCGTGCCGTGAGCGATGTGGTGGCGACAGAGCAGTTTGCAGCCATGGCGTTCCGGTTTCCGGCGGGGTTTAGCTATCTTTCCTTCCGGGGGACCGACAGTACGATTGTGGGCTGGAAAGAGGACTTTAACATGGCATTCCGTTGTCCTGTGCCGGCCCAGGAATCCGCGGCGCGTTATGTGGACGAGGCGGCGGATGCGATTGACGGGCCGCTTTCGTGCGGAGGTCATTCCAAGGGTGGAAACCTTGCGGTGTACGGTGCGGCGATGTGCTCCGATGTCGCCCGTGAGCGAATCGAACGGGTGTATTCCCATGATGGTCCGGGCTTCGTCGAGGAGTTTCTGAACGGCAACGCCTTTGCCGATCTTTCCGGTCGAATCGACAAGACGCTACCTCGGTCGTCGATCTTTGGCATGATGTTCGAGACACAGGAGGACTATGCCATCGTTGAGAGCACCGAGTTCAGCCTGCTGCAGCACAATCCCTTTAGCTGGGTGGTTGATGGTCGCGACTTCGTGTACTGTGAGCGCCTGTCCGCCGGTGCTCGATACGTTGATGGCTCCATTCGCGAGATGCTGCTTGCAGTGTCACCTAGCGAGCGCGAGCGTTTTGTAGATGCGTTGTTCTCCGTGTTTGAGGCTACAGGTGCTGAGCGGTTTGCGGATATCGCTGGGAATCTGCGCGAGAGCCTGCCCGTGATGCTCCAGACTGCGCAAGGCTTTGACAAGGATACGCGACGCTTTGTCTCGCAGACTATCGTTGCGATTCTTAAGTGTGCGCTTCTGCCCAAACGTCCCCAGGTCGACATGCCCGCTGCCGGCAAGAGTTTGGCAGAACAGCTCGAGGCTTGGCAGTCCGAGCTCCTGCGCTAGCCATTGGTGCAAAGCAACCTGTCCCCGATGCACCAATCTTCGATGCGCCTGGGGCGGGCTCGACCGCTATACTGGTTCGTGCCGAAATCGATCTAGAACGGAATGCCGTATATGAAAATCAATCATGCGATTCTGCATATCCTGGACTTTGACTCTGCCGTTAACGTCATGAGTCAACGCGAGCTCGATATCGAGAGCCGCACCGTGCGTAATTTCGTAACCACGCACCTGCGGCGTGCTCGTACCTCGGCTGATAACAAGCGTGCCACATTTGCCGAGAACTCCGCATTCGGCGGCGAGCTCAAGGGCTATTTCTTTGGCGAGCGCGAGTTCGTGGACCTGTCGCAGCAGATTGCGGAGTTTATCTCCTCCGAGCTCACCAAGGCCGAGAAAGCCGAGTCCACTGACGTGCTTGTGGCGGACTTTGATGACGATGAGGATGCCCGCTGGTTTGCCGTGATGCTGCTGGGCTCCAAGCAGGCTTTTATGCACGAAGTGGGCCGCGAGGAGGGGGAGGTGCGCAACGACATCGCGCGCCACTACGCCATTCTGCCGAACCCCTCGCAAAAGGTGCCGAGCTATGCCATCGTACGCGCGAGTACCATGGAGATCGGCTACGTGGACAAGAAGCGCAAGATTGCCGGCGAGGACCGTATGCTTATCCCCGATGGCCTGCTGCAGTGCGACACGGGCGTATCGGGCAAGGAAGTCATCGACACCGTGACGCGCGTGGTCGAGGAAGTCGCCGAGGAGCACGGCGCCAACACGGCCGTGGCGCTCGCCAAGGTTAAGGCCGCTGTGGCCGAGAAGGTCGAGGATGACGAGGAGCTGCCGCCTTGGGATATCGTCGATGAGGTCTTTGAGGACGAACCGGTTATCAAGGAGAGCGTGCGCGCGGCACTGACCGAGGAGAAGGTGCCTGAGCGTGTGCCCGTGGAGCGCAAGCAGGTCGAACGCGCGGCGGTGCGCAATCATAAGATCCGTACCGACACGGGTATCGAGATCAGCTTCCCGGCCGAGATGGGTTCGAACTCCGAGTACATCGAGTTCGTCAACGAGCCCAACGGCCTCATCTCCATCGAGCTCAAAAACATCGGCAGCATCGAGAATCGATAAGTTGCGTTACGCCTACAGCGAGAAAGCAAAGGCCGAAGCTCTTTGGGGCCTCGGCCTTCTTGTTTAGGGCTGAATTGCCCCACAGGCTGAGCATAAGTCAGCGAAAACGACCCAGAGCGAGCAAGGTGACGTGAAAGAGGAGGGCATTGACCTTTTGGTCATGCCCGACGACTGAACGTCAGATTGCCGCTCTGGGGCGTTTGCAGCGTCGGCTAGTTACGCGGTTTGGTAAAACCGCGTAACCCTACAGTTGACGTAAACCCTCTTCCAAGCCGGTCTTGCTGTCGGTCTTCTCGTCGCGCATCTTGATGACGCGGGCGGGGACACCGGCCACGACGGCGCCGGCGGGGACGTCCTCGACGCACACGGCG
>CAJMOP010000058.1 GCA_905215115.1 uncultured bacterium
TTCCGATCTGGTGTACTGCTCGTACTCGCCGTCCAGGGTCTCGACGACCACGGACATCATCTTGCGGCCCGAGTCAAACGGGACCTCACCCCCGCGCGGGTGCTCGGCAGTCAGGCCGGTGAGACCCGCCTTGCCGGCGTCGTTGACGAGCGCGCACTCGGTCGGCTCGCCCACGGCCTCGCCCAGCTCCTCGTCCCACTGGGCATCGGAGCACAGGGCCATGCCGGCCAGGAACTTCTCCTTGGGCGCGGCGAGCTCGTGCTTGACGACGGTCATCTTATTCTGGGTAAGGGTGCCGGTCTTGTCGGAGCAGATGGTCTGCGTGCAGCCAAGGGTCTCGACGGCAGAGAGCTTGCGGATAATCGCCTGGCGCTTGGCCATCTTGGTCACGCCAAGCGACAGCACGATGGTCACGACGGCGACCAGACCCTCGGGGATGGCAGCGACGGCGAGCGAGACAGCGACCATAAAGGTGTCGAGCAAGGCAGTCGGGTCGGTAAGGACGTTGCCCACGCCGTGGCGGAGGATGTCAACGCCAAAGATGACGACGCAGATGATAATCACCATGATGGTGAGGATGCGGCTGAGCTCGGCAAGCTTCACCTGCAGCGGCGTGAGCTCTTCCTTGGCCTCGGCCAGGGCGCCGGCGATCTTACCCATCTCGGTGTTCATGCCGGTGCCGACCACGACGGCGCGGCCGCGGCCGTATACCACGGTGGAACCCATGTAGCACATGTTCTTGCGGTCGCCGAGCGGCACGTCATCGGTGCCCGCGGCAAGCTCAATCACGTCGGCGTGCTTCTCTACGGGCACCGACTCGCCGGTGAGTGCGGCCTCTTCGATCTTCATCGTGGCGCTCTCGAGCACGCGGCAGTCGGCCGGGACGGAGTCGCCCGCCTCGAGCATGATAACGTCGCCGGGCACGAGCTCAGCGCTCGGCAGGTGCACGAGCTTGCCGTCGCGCAACACCTTGGACTGCGCCGCGCTCATCTCCTGCAGGGCCTCGAGGGCCTCCTCGCTCTTGGCTTCCTGGACCACGCCCAGCACCGAGTTGACGATAACGACGAACATGATGATGAAGACATCGGCAAAGTCGGGCTCGCCCTTAACCATGCCCGTGAGTGCACTGATGACGGCGGCAACGATCAGCATGATGACCATGGGGTCGGCCATCTGCTCAAAGAAGCGCTTCCACAACGGTGTCTTCTCTGCTTCCTCGAGCTTGTTAGGGCCTGTCTTGGCGAGGCGCGACGACGCCTCGCCGTTGCTCAGGCCGAGGTTCTCATCGACACCCTGGTCGCTGAGCACCTCCGCCGCGGCGGACAGGTATTCCTTTTGCATATAGAGTCCCCTCCTGGGATTCGGGCCACTCAGCAGATTGATGCCCGATCATAATTCCCAGGAGAAGGGCAAGGGCTCATCAAGGCTGCCGTGCTGAGCGGCAGTTGATAGTGGAGCTATGGTACCCCAAAGCGGCGCGTCTAGCCAAAACATTCCAATTGGAAACACGGCTCGAGTGCAACGGTGCAGACCGTGTGATGCTCAATGTTGGTAAAACGTTTTTTCTTCGGCACTTCGTCAAACTGAAATATCGCCCAGATAGCAGCGGTAAGAGCAGTTGGTAAAATTTTTGCATATACCGTTTTTCCCGCAAAAAATGAACTTCTTAATCGGCATACGGTCGTTTTTTTGGGGTATTCGGTCGGTATTTCGTTATAATCAACTCGATTTTATTTCTTATGGTTTATCTATCAGCGCAAGACGATGTCAGATGGAGGTCTGAATGTACAAGCGCACTAAGATTGTATGCACCATGGGTCCCGCCTGCGATAGCGACGAGACCATCCGCGAGATGATCAAGGCGGGCATGAACGTCGCCCGTTTTAACTTCTCGCACGGCTCCTACGACGAGCACCACGGTCGCATCGAGCGCGTCCGTCGTATTTCCAAGGAGCTCGGTCTGCCCGTCGGCATCCTGCTCGACACCAAGGGCCCCGAGGTCCGCACCGGCCTTCTGGTCGACGGCAAGAAGGTTGCCGTCAAGACCGGCGACAAGATTGTCGTCACCGCTCAGCCCACGTCCGAGGATTTCCACGGCACCGCTGAGCACATCTCCCTCGACTACCTGGCTCTGCCTTCCGAGGTCGAGAAGGGCTCCCTCATCCTGATCGATGACGGCCTGGTTGCCCTCGAGGTCGAGTCCGTCAGTGGCCAGGACATGACCTGTGTCGTTAAGAACGACGGCCTGATCGGCGAGCGCAAGGGCGTCAACATGCCCAACGTCAACATCTCGCTGCCCGCCATCACCGAGCGCGATCGTCAGGACATCCTCTTTGGCCTGACCGAGAACATCGACTACATCGCCGCTTCCTTCATCCGTGACGGCGAGTCCGTCCGCGGCATCCGCGAGCTTTGCCGCGAGAACGGCGGCGAGCACGTGACGATCTTCCCGAAGATCGAGTGCGCCTTGGGCGTCGAGAACTTCGACGAGATTCTCGAGGCTTCCGACGGCATCATGGTCGCCCGTGGCGACCTGGGCATCGAGATCAAGCCCGAGCTCGTTCCGCACATCCAGAAGGAGATCATCGCCAAGTGCAACGCGGCCTACAAGCCCGTTATCACCGCTACGCAGATGCTCGACTCCATGCAGCAGAACCCGCGCCCGACGCGCGCCGAGGTTGCCGACGTTGCTAACGCCATCTACGACGGCACCGACGCCGTTATGCTCTCTGGCGAGTCCGCTGCCGGTAAGTACCCGGTCGAGGCCGTTAAGATGCAGGCCAGCATTGCTCTCGAGACCGAGAAGTACCTCCCGGCTCACGCTCCGCTCGAGGTTCCGGCTGACGCTCACGGCACCCGCGTCGTCAACAACGTTGTGGGTATGTCCGCTGTGAACATGGCCACCACCGTTGGCGCCAAGTGCATCACCGTGCCGACGACCACCGGTCGTACCGCTCGCCTGATCTCGCACTTCCGTCCCAACATGCCGATCTGCGCGTTCTCCCGCCACGAGTGGGCCGTCCAGCAGATGATTATGTACTGGGGCGTTATCCCGCACCAGGCCGAGATTACCCAGGGCACCGTCAACGGCACGATCGTCAAGGCGATCGAGACCGCTAAGGAGCTCGGCTACGTCGAGGCCGGCGATCTGACCGTCGCCACCGCCGGCGATCCCCGCATGAGCGTCCAGCTCGAAGACAAGGTCTCCTCGACCAACGTCGCTTACGTCGCTCAGGTCCGCTAAATCGTACTTGCAAGCAGATTTGCATTGCAAAGGGCCCGGAAGGCAAAGCCTTCCGGGCCCTTTTTCTGTGCGTCGATGCCTCCCGCACGGCATGACACGCAACCAGCTACTTATGGCATGCTATGAAATGTGCAGCTCGTTTGCCGTGTTTACGCCCTGCGACGGGAGCTGTTGGTCGATTGGGATGAGCTGTTCACTGCCGGGCCGGCCAGCTAGCAGCTAGCGATCAGGGGCAGAGCAGGAACACCAGGTGATGCGACGCGGGCGGCAAATCCCGCCTCGGTCAGCTCGATGACCTCGGTAAACGTTGTATCGAAAAACTCCTCAGTTAGCAAGCGATACGGCGGATGATCGGGCTGGCCGGGGTTTTCGCGTACAATCTCGTGCATAACGCCGATGGTCTTGAGCACATACTCCTTATGGATGGGATACTGACCAAAACGCGTCGCCGCAGTATACAGGCGATTGGTCGCGCGCGGAATCGAAACGATGCCGAGCGTCTTGCCAAACCAGTCAAAGTCGCCTTGCTTTTTAATGCGGAATTCCTCGCACGGCTTGCCGCCGTGCGCCTCCAGGTACTGATTCACGCGCGTATTCCATACGGTATCCGCCACCAGATGCGACCAGACGCCCAGCGTCAAATCGAGCAGCGACTGCGCCACGTCACCGGGCGCGAGCGAAAGCTCGCTAGCACCGGGACCGGCAACCGGCTCGGCGTCCTTGTAGCGTTGGGGATAATGCACCCGATTGAGTCGCTCGCGCTCCTCGGCGATCGAGGTCGCGGCAGCCGGCGTACCAACAGACGCCCCTTTGAGCAGCGGCGCCACATAGGTATCCCAGAACTCGTGCTCGCGCGGCTTAGGGATAGGCTCGGGGTTTGCAAAGTGCGTAATGCGATACGGAATGGGATCAGCGATACCAGGGACCATATAGCCCACGAAGATATCCGGAACCACGCAGCCAAACAAAAAGGCATTGCGGTCGTGCACGCTATTGGCAAGCGCACCGGTGCGCTCCAGCAAACGCTCCGTCTGAGCGATATGAATGTTCCAGCTTGGCATAGCCACCCCCATAAAAACCTGGATAACTATACCATCACGGCAAAGCCGCACGGGCGGCTACGCACGCTCTACGCAGCAACTATTCCGCAGCGCCGCTCTCGGTTCCATACGACGGCGAAGGCGCCTCGACCACATGGTGATATCGATCGATATAGATGGCACGGGCACCCAGGCGCCGCACCAAATCTTGATGATGCGTGCTCATCAAGACCGTCTTACCCGCCGCAACGTAGGCCAGCAAAAAGTTGATCACGATGTCGCATGAATCCTCGTCGAGCCCATTGGTAGGCTCGTCGAGCACCAGGATATCGGGGTTCATAGACACAACCGCAGCCAGCGCCACGCGCTTCTTTTGCCCGCCCGAGAGCTGATAGGGAGAGGCGTCGGCAAGGTCGGCAACCTGGAACAGCTCCATGGCATCGCGGACGCGGCGCTCGAGCTCGTCTGCCGGCAACCCCATCTGCGCGGGACCAAAAGCAACTTCCTCGCCCACCGTAGCGCAAAAGAGCTGCGCGTCGGCATTCTGGAACACAAAGCCCACGCGCTGATGAAAACGCTGAGCGGCCGCAGAATCCTTGAGATATGCCGCATCGATTACGTGCCCGTCAAACAGGTATGCTCCTGCGTCGGCAAGTTCAAGGCCGTTAATAAGGCGCATGATCGTCGTCTTACCGCAGCCGTTGGGACCGAGCAGGGCAACGAGTTCACCACGATCGACCTGCAGCGAAACGCCGTCGACCACCGTATGCCCCGCATAGGAGAACACCACGTCGCGAAACTCGATGAGCGGCGTGGCCTCGGCGCCGCCCGCACCGTTCGTGCCCGCCGCATTATTCATATCGATCGTCAAAACGTCGCCCTTCCCTACTCACATCGACGGTTCGACCGTCCGCGCTACAACACCGCGCACAACACGGCGAGCAACGCCACAACGGCCGCGTAAACGGCATCGCACCAGCCAAAGCCGCTCCGTGCAGGCGCCGGATACACGCCGGCAAAGCCGCGGCAAAGCATAGCCTCGTCCATCGCGCGGCTGCACCCCATCGCCTTGATAAACGTCATGCCCATGATACCCGCCAGCGAGTCGGTGCGCGAAAAACCCGCAGGCGCGGAACCGACGCTGCGCAGCATGACCGATTCGCACAGATCGTGCGCCGTGCGTCCCAGCACCTCAATATGCTTGAGCGCCATATCAAACGTAAAGATAACTTCGTCGGGTAGATGCAGCATCTTGAGCGCCGCCGACATGCGGCTCCAGGTGAGCGTCCACGAAACACCCAGCACCAGCGACACGTTAATGAACGTCTTGAGTGCAATCTTGAGCATGGCGCCCGTGGCAGAAGCACCCAGCAGCAGGGCAGGCAGCGCCAGAACCACGGCAAACCCCGCGGCAGCCAACGCCGGCACAAAGGTAGCGCGCAGCCCGCGTACGGGGCGCACCGCGACCAGCACCAACGCGATTGCCGCCATCAACATCAGGTACAGCGGGCTTTGCGTCAGACACACGCACAGGACGCAAACGAACATCCCTAACAGGCGGACCGGAGCCGAAACGCAAGAAAGGGCGCGGTCGACCATCGACCCGCCCTCGTGCGCGCCTCCACCCAGGCGAACCCGCTCAAGCAGGCTCGCCAGGTGCAGGACGTTCTTTTGCATCACACGATGCCGAGCCCCCGCGGGCTCGTATCGCTCCTCGACCGCAAGCCAACTAGGCAGCTCGGCTATTGCCATGAGCACCGCTTTCCTTGACCGTCAGCGAGACCAGGCGGAATGCGATGGTGAGCACCGCCACGCCAATCACGCCCGAAAGAATATACATCGCGGCCTGGCCGGCAAAGCCAAGGCCCTGCTCCTCGGAATAGGCCTGCAGATAATCGCCCGTGGGCAGGGTATCGGCAAAGGTCGGAGTGTCGAGACCGACCGAAGCCTGCAGACTGTCGTCACCAGCCTCCTGAACGGCGACCGCGGCGCCCTCGGCGTCCCACTCACCCCAGGCGTCACCGGTGGCAAGCAAGCCGAGCGGCGTAGCCACGACAAGCACGGCGACCAGAATGAGCGTGGGGACCAGCGAGGTCTTCTTGGCGGCAGCGCCCTCGGCGGCAAGCTGGCCATCGGCGGCTTCGGGGCCGACGATAATGCTCGGCGCCGTCTTCTTAATGAAACCGTAGATGGCGGCCGTCGCCAAGCCCTCGATCACGCCGGCAACCAGCATATGCGGGATCAACATGGCCGGAATAGCCACGGACAGCGGGAAGGGGCAGTACAGCGGCGCGCCCGAAGCGTTGGTAAAGAGCATCGGCTGAATACCAAACTCGATTGCCGCGCACAGGGCCGCCAGGCACAGGCCGACCCAACCGCTCACGATGGCAGAAACCGAGGTGCCCCAGCTCTTGTCGTGCAGACGGCTGTTGAGCGCACGGAACACGATAGCAGCGGCAAACGGCAGCACAAAGGCCATGTTAAAGCAGTTGGCGCCAAACGACAGAACGCCGCCGTCGCCAAACAGCAGCGCCTGCAGCGCCAGCGCGACCGAGACAGCGATAGCCGCGGCCTCGGGGCCCAGCAGCAGCGCGATGAGTGCGCCGCCGACAGCGTGGCCTGTGGTGCCGCCGGGCAGCGGAACGTTAAACATCATGAGCAAAAAGGAGAACGCAGCGCAAATACCCAGAAAGGCCATATGCTCGCGATCGAGCGTGGCGCGCACTTTCTTGATGCAGTGAACCCATACGGGCACCATCGCCACCGCCATAACGGCATCGGTCTGCGGGGACAGGTAGTTGTCTGGAATGTGCATATACGCCTCCCGGTATCGGCGCACGGAATTGCAACGCCGCTTGAATCACCTTGCCAGTGTTACGTAATGTCATATTCGTAACACGCCGCAGGCTATGATAGCAAAACGGCGCGCCGCCACAAAAGCAGCACGCCGTTATGTAATGCGCGTGTCATATATGCAGGGTCAACGGTGCCTTATTCCGAACACCGCGGTCGCGCAGGGCTCCGCAGCAACCGCCATCAGGCCCTACGCTCCCGGCGCAAGCCCTAGCCGCGGACTTCGCCGTTTACGCCCTTGCACACCTTGGTGACGATCTTCTGGTGCGCCTTCTCGACCTCTTCGCTGGTGAGCGTGTGGTCGTCGGAGCGATACGTAAGCGCAAAGGCCATGGACTTCTTGCCCGCTCCGATGCGGATGGGATCGCGGTAGACGTCGAACAGACGCACGCCCTCGAGCAGTTTGCCGCCGGCGCTGGTAATACGGCGCTCAAGATCATCGCAGGTCACAGCGTTGTCGACCACGATAGCAAGGTCGTGCTCAACAGCCGGGTACTGCGAGAACTCGCGGTAGTTCTCCTGATTGCGGGCGCCCTTGATCAGCTTGTCCAGATCGAGCTCAAAGGCAACGACGACCTCATCGATGCCCATCGCCTCGCGCGCCTCGGGGTGAATCTCGCCAACCCAGCCCAGCACGGTGCCGCCCGAAAGGACCTCGGCCGCACGACCCGGCTGCAAGAAAGCGTAGCCCTCGCCCTCGACGGGACGGAAGCGAACCTTCTCGATGCGCAGCTGGGCGAGCAGCTCCTCGACAATGCCCTTGCCAAAGAAGAAGCGCAGCTTGCGGTACTTCATGTTCCAGGACTGCTCGCTCCACTGGCCCGAGAGCACACCCGTCACGGACTTGGTCTCCTTGGGCAGGCTGGCATTCTCGCGGCCGTGGAACAGGCTGCCGACCTCGTACAGGTGCACGTTGGGCGTGCCGTGGGCCTCGTTGTAGGCCACGGACTGCAGCAGGCCCGGCAGCAGCGAACGACGCATCTCGGTCTGCTCGGCTACCAGCGGGTTCATGAGCACCACGGGGCAACCTCGGCCCTCGGTGGACATACCGATCTTCTCCAGGTCGCCCGGGGCGGCAAAGCCAAAAGTCGTGGTCTCGTTGAGGCCGCAGGCGCGCAGGATCTCGCCGACCTTACGGGTGAGCTTCTGCTCGCGGGTCAGGCCGCCGATGTGGTTCTTGGCAGCCGGGATGGTCGCCGTCACGCGGCCCATGCCCCATAGGCGCAGGACCTCCTCGATTAGGTCGATCTCGCGCGGCAGGTCGGGACGGAAGCTCGGCGGGGTGACCATAAAGTCCTCGCCGTCGCGCTCGACGGTGCAGCCCAGACGGGTGAGCGAACGCTCGATAAAGTCGGGCTCGATGTCGGCACCGCAGATGGCATGCACGCGGGCCAGGCGCAGCTTGATGCTGTCGATGGTCTTGGGCGCGGGGAACACGTCGACATAGCCGGGAGCGACCTCGCCGCCGGCGATCTCCTCGATGAGCGCGCACGTGACGTTGGCGACATCCACGCAGCCGGTCTCGTCAACCTGGCGCTCAAAGCGAATGGAGGCGTCGGAGATCAGCGACAGGTCGCGGCTGGTGTGCGAGGTGCGACCGGCGTTGAAGCAGGCGCTCTCGACCATCACGTCGACGGTGTCGTCCTCGATCTCGGAATCCATGCCGCCCATAACGCCGGCCAACGCCACGGGGCGCTCGCCGTCGGTGATGAGACCCATGCCGGCGTCGAGTGTGCGTTCCTCGCCGTCGAGCGTCGTGAACTTCTCATCTTGCTGGGCGGCGCGAACCACCACGCGACGCCTGCCCTCGCGCTCGGCAAAGGTGTCCAGGTCAAAGGCGTGCAGCGGCTGGCCGGTGAGCATCATCACGTAGTTGGTGATATCGACGATGTTGTTGTGCGGGCGCACGCCCAGGGCGTTGAGGCGCTTGACCATCCAGTCGGGCGACGGGCCGACCTTCACGTTGCGCACGATGCGGGCGACATAGCGGTCGCACAGGCCCTCGTCGGCAATCTCGACCGAAAGCTCATCGTCGGTCGCGCGGCCGGTCTCGACCTTGATGGCGGGCAGCTCAACGTGGAAATCGCGGTCGAAGATGGCACCGGTCTCGCGGGCCATGCCGATCATGGACAGGCAGTCGGGACGGTTGGGCGTGATCTCGCAGTCGAGCACGGTGTCGCTCGAGCCCACATACTCGGCAAACGGCATGCCGCAGGGCGTGTCCTCGGGCAGAATCATGATGCCGGAGTGGTCGCCACCCAGGCCGAGCTCGCGCGCGGAGCAGTTCATGCCCATGGACACGACGCCGCGGAGCTTGCTCTTCTTGATCTTGATGTCACCGGGCAGCTCGGCGCCGATCATGGCCGTGACGATGTGGTCGCCGGCCTCAAAGTTCTGCGCGCCACAGACGATCTGCAGCGGAGCGGGGTTGCCGTCGGCGTCGAGATTCTTGTCGCCCACGTCGACCGAGCACACATACATGTGGTCGCTATCGGGGTGCGGGGTCTTGGTGAGCACCTTGGCGGTCACCACGTGGTCGAAGGACTCGCCCACGGTGTCGATCGCCTCGACCTCGGTGCCGGTACGGATATATTCGTCCGAAAGGGTCTTGGGATCCTCCGGAATATCGATCATGGTCTTGAGCCAGTCGTAAGAAACGCGCATCTAACTGGTCTCCTTTCATAAATGCGGCTTTGAGCCGGAAAACTGCAACGGAGACGGGTTTTCCAAGTGCCGCAGATTGCCTTGAAAGAGGAGGGCCGCGTACTTAGGTACGCAACCGACGATTGAAAGGCAAGGTGCGGTGCTTGGGAAAGCCGCCGGGGCTAGAACTGATTTAAGAAGCGCATATCGCCCGTCATCAGCGTTCGCAGGTCGGGCAGGTCGTAGCGCAGGGCCGCGACGCGCTCGGCGCCAATGCCAAAGGCGAAGCCGGTGTACTTCTCGGGGTCGATGCCGCAGTTGATCAGGACGTTGGGGTCGACCATGCCGCAGCCCAGGATCTCGATCCAACCGCTGTGCTTGCAGAAGTTGCAGCCCTTGCCGCCGCAGACGTGGCAGCTCACGTCCACCTCACAGCTGGGCTCGGTGAAGGGGAAGAAGTGCGGGCGGTAACGCGTCTTGCGATCCTCGCCAAACATGCACTTAACAAAGTAGTCGAGCGTGCCCTTAAGGTCGCCAAAGGTGATGCCCTCGTCAACGACCAGGCCCTCGATCTGGTTGAACTGCGGCAGGTGGCAGGCGTCGGCCGTGTCGGGACGATAGACGGTGCCCGGGCAGATCATGTAGATGGGCGGCTTCTGCGACTCCATAGTGTGGATCTGCACGCCCGAAGTCTGGGTGCGCAGCAGCACGTCGGACTCGCCGTGGGCGTGAGCCTCGGGGTGCGCGACGCTGCCGGGGTTGTTGTCGACCACGTAGAAGGTATCGCGGGCCGAGCGGCTCGGGTGATCCATGGGGGCGTTGAGCGCGGTGAAGTTGTAGTAGGAGGTGTCGACCATGGGGCCGGACTCGACGGTGTAGCCGATGCCGCAGAAGATGTCCTCGGCCTCCTCGATAATCTGCTTGATCAGGTGCTGATGGCCGATCTGCGGACGGATGCCCGGCAGCGTGATGTCGACGGCGTCGTGCTCCAGTGCGCGCTTGAGGGCGGCGGCCTTCATCTCGGTGTTGCGCTCGTCGAGCATGCCCTCAATCAGCTGGCGCATCTCGTTGGCGCGCTTGCCCATCACGGGACGATCCTCGGGGGCGAGCTTGCCCATCATGCGCATCAGGCCGGTGATGCGGCCCTTGCGGCCGAGCAGCTCAACGCGCGCAGCCTCGAGCTTGGCTGCGTCGTCGGCGCCTGCGACGAGCTCCTTGGCCTCTTCCTCGAGTTTGACCAGATCATCAATCAGACTCATGTCTTCCCTTTCGTCTCTCGCGCTCCCCGCTCGCCGGGACGGCTGCCGCCGCCTGGCGTTGTGAAAACGCGGCCCGGTTCGGTAACAAAAAACCGCCCTCGGGCATGTACATTGCCCAAGGACGGTTGAATTCCGCGGTACCACCTTGTTTGACGCGGCGGATGTCTAGCCCGCCGTGCCCACTCTGCGCCCCTTATCGCGAGGCTCACGGCTTCCCTACTGGGGACATCGCCGCCGCTGGCCGCGTGCCCGTTGAGGTCGCTGCTCGGGAGTGAACGCTTGGCCCTTGTCACCGCAGGAAGGCTTGCAGCCCATGACCTTCCCTCTCTTGCCGGCGACGCGGCGGGCAAAACCCTCTCCGTCAACGCATTGGGCTACAGGATACCACATTGTGTGGGCGTATCGCCGCGTTCCGTTTTGTTCGTGCTGGGTACAAGGCAGGTAGCTGTGCAAACTGGCCGCGCGCCCACCCGAAGCGCTCGGCTCACGAGATCAAGGATATGGTATGGGAAAGAAACTCGATAAGAAGGCCAAGCCCGCAGCGGGCAAGATGCCCAAAGGCATGAAGGTCGATAAGGCCGTCAAAAAATTCCGTAAGCTCGAGGGCAAGCTGTGGACTCGCGAGTACCTGCTCAAGATTGCCGAGTTTGACGGCGCGACCATTGCCCCCGCCAACGGCGCCGCAGCGCGCGCCGATGCCATGGGCACCCTTGCCGGCGAGCACCATAAGCTCCTGACCAGTGAGAAGTCCGTTGAACTCGTGCGCTCGCTGGCACGCGAGACCGTCGCCGGCGGCAAGATCGACGACCCG
>CAJMOP010000059.1 GCA_905215115.1 uncultured bacterium
CTCCGCCCCAGCCGGCCAGTTCAACCTACACCGTATGCTGCGGCAGGTCCTGCAGGGCGATGACGTCCATGCCCATGTCGTTGGCGCTGCCGTGACCCTGCTGGTCCTCGCGCACCGCCTCGATGGCACTCACATACGTGTTGGCGGCAGACATCGCGGTCACGCAGGTCACGCCGCGGCGCACCGCCTCGGTACGCAGCAGATAGCCGTCGCCACGCGAGCCTGGACCATACGGCGTGTTGATGATCACCGCGATCTTGCCATCGGCGATGAGGTCGCCGATGTTGGGGCGCTCGCCGTCGTGCGGGCCGCTAATCTTCTCCACGATCTCGCACGTCACGTTGCCTCCACGCAGCACGCACGCCGTACCCTCGGTGGAGCAGATGTCAAAGCCCAGGTAACGCAGGATACGCGCGACCGAAAGGATGTGGCGCTTGTCGCGGTCGCACACGCTGATGAATACCTTGCCGACGCTCGGGTCGGGCAACTTGTAGTCAATCGCCAGCTGCGTCTTGGCGTATGCCTCGGGATAGCTCTTGGCGATACCCATGACCTCGCCCGTCGACTTCATCTCGGGCCCCAGGATGACATCGGCGCCCGGGAAACGACCCCAGGGCATAACGGCTTCCTTCATGCAGAACCAGTCCAGCTGACGCTCGTCGCTCGGCAAGCCCAAGCTCGCGATGGAATCGCCCGCCATGATACGTGCGGCGCACTTGGCCAGCGGCACGCCGGTGGCCTTGGAGATAAACGGCACGGTACGGCTTGCGCGCGGGTTGGCCTCGATCACGTAGACGGTCTCGCCCTTGATGGCATACTGCACGTTGACCAGGCCGCGTACGCCCAGCGCCATCGCGATGCGGCGCGTGGTCTCGCGAAGCTTTGCCTGCAGGCTCTCGCTAAAGCTGAACGGCGGGATGCAAGTCGCAGAGTCGCCGGAGTGAATACCGGCCTCCTCAATATGCTCCAGGATGCCGCCGATGTAGACCTCTTCGCCGTCGCACAGGGCATCGACATCGGACTCAATCGCACCCTCCAGGAAGCGGTCGAGGTACACCGGGTAGTCGGGGCTAATGCGCGCAGCCTCGGCCATGTAATTGCGCAGATGCTCGGCATCGTAGGCGATCATCATGCCGCGGCCGCCCAACACATAGCTCGGACGCACCAGAAGCGGATAGCCGATGTGCGCGGCCACGGCCTCGGCCTCCTCAAACGAGTTGGCCTGGCCCGCCGGCGGGTACATGATGCCCAGCTTGTCGAGCAGAGCGGCGAAGCGCTCGCGGTCCTCGGCAAAATCGATGGCGTCGGGCTTGGTGCCCATAATGTTCACGCCGCTCTCCTCGAGCATGCGCGCCAGCTTAAGCGGAGTCTGGCCGCCGAGCGTCACCACGACGCCGTCGGGGCGCTCGACATCGATAACGTCCATGACGTCCTCGTAGGTGAGCGGCTCAAAGTACAGACGGTCGGACGTGTCATAGTCGGTCGAGACGGTCTCGGGATTGCAGTTGACCATGATGGTCTCGAAGCCGCGGGCCGCCAGCGCGTAGCTCGCGTGCACGCAGCAGTAATCGAACTCGATACCCTGGCCAATGCGGTTGGGGCCGGCGCCCAGGATCATCGCCTTGGGCTTGTCCGCCGGCGTGGTCTCGTCGGGAGCCACGCACTTCTTGGCATCCGGGCTCGTGCGGTAGATGTTCTCGTACGTCTTGTAGTGGTACTCCGTGGCGCTCGAGAACTCGGCCGCGCAGGTATCGACCGTCTTCATGCTGGGAACCACGCCCAGACCCTTGCGATAGGCGCGCACAAAGCGCTCGTCCGAGCCGGTCAGCGCGGCAATCTCGGCGTCGCTCGTGCCGTATTGCTTGAGCAGGCGCATCGCGTCGGCGTCGATATCCTCCACACGCAGGCCGCGGATGCTCTCCTGGACCTGCACCATGTCGTTGATACGATTGAGGTACCACGGATCGATACCGCAGATGGCATGGATGCGGGCGATGTCCCAGCCACGGCGCAGGGCCTCGACCACAAAGAAGATGCGGTGCTCGGTCGGGGTTGCCGCGGCCTGAGCGAGCTCATCGTCGCTCAGCTTGTCGGCACCCTCCTTGCCACCGGCGCAGATGCCCTGGTGACCGTCCTCCAGTGAGCGCATGGCCTTGCCGAAGGCCTCCTCAAAGGTGCGGCCGATCGCCATGATCTCGCCCACGGCCTTCATGCGCGTGGTGAGCGTGGGGTCGGTACCCTTAAACTTCTCGAAGGCAAAGCGCGGCACCTTGACCACGCAGTAGTCAATCGTGGGCTCAAAGCAGGCGGGCGTTGCCTTGGTGATGTCGTTGACGATCTCGTCGAGCGTGTAGCCCACGGCCAGGCGAGCGGCGGCCTTGGCGATGGGGAAGCCCGTGGCCTTGGAGGCCAGTGCGGACGAACGGCTCACGCGCGGGTTCATCTCGATGACGATCAGGCGGCCGGTCTGGGGGTTCACGGCAAACTGCACGTTGGAGCCGCCGGTCTCGACGCCGATCTTCTCCAGAATGGCGAGCGACGCGACACGCATGCGCTGGTACTCAAGGTCACTTAGCGTCTGCGCCGGCGCCACGGTGATGGAGTCGCCGGTGTGCACGCCCATGGGGTCGAGATTCTCAATGGAGCACACGATGATGCCGTTGCCGGCGTGGTCGCGCATGACCTCCATCTCATACTCTTTCCAACCCTCGATGGACTCCTCGACCAGCACCTCATGGGCAGGCGAGAGCTCAAGGCCCTGGCTCACGATGGAGACGAGCTCCTCGTGGGTGTGCGCGATGCCGCCGCCGGCGCCGCCGAGGGTAAAGCTCGGACGCAGCACGCAGGGATAGCCCACGCGCTCGGCGATAGCCTCGGCGTCGGCCACGCTGTAGGCATAGCCCGAGCGCGCGACCTCCAGGCCGATCTCGGCCATGGCCTCGTTAAAGAGCTTGCGGTCCTCGCCGCGCTCGATAGCGGCCAGGTCGCAGCCGATCATCTCGACGCCGCACTTGTCCAGCGTGCCGTCTTTCGCCAGCTCGACGGCGGCGTTCAGACCGGTCTGGCCACCCAGCGTGGGCAGCAGCGCGTCCGGATGCTCTTTCTTGATTACGCGCTCGATAAACTCGGCGGTGATGGGCTCGACATAGGTGCGGTCGGCAAGACCCGGGTCGGTCATAATGGTCGCCGGGTTGGAGTTGACCAGGATGACCTCAAAGCCATCCTCCTTGAGCACCTTGCAGGCCTGGGCACCGGAGTAATCGAACTCGCAGGCCTGGCCAATGACGATGGGGCCCGAGCCAATGACGAGGATGCGCTTGATGTCAGTACGTTTAGGCATGTTAGTTCTCCTCGTTCTTGGTCGCGGCGGAACCACCATCGGCAAAATTCCAGCCGGCGAGGCGGTCCTTCGCGGTGTCGATGTCCAGATAGTTCTCCTCGCCGTCCATGAGTCGCGTAAAGGCGGTAAAGAGATAGTGGGCATCGGTGGGGCCGGGTGAGGCCTCGGGGTGGTACTGGACCGAGAAGCACGGGGCGTCGAGCAGCTGGATGCCCTCGGCGGTGCCGTCGTTGAGGTTCACGTGCGTTAGGCGAATGCGACCGAAGCGCTCGTTCATCACGACCGGCGCGATGCCGCGACGCACCCAGGCGCGCAGGTCGCCGTCGGCCGCATGCTCGGTCTCGCCGCCGGAAAGCTCCGGGATCAGTTTGCCCAGACTGGGGAACAGCAGGCCAAAGCCGTGGTTTTGCGCGGTGATCTCCACGCGCCGGCTCACCAGGTTCATAACCGGCTGGTTACCGCCACGGTGACCGAATTTAAGCTTTTCCATCTGGGCGCCGCAGGCCAGGCTGATCATTTGATGACCCAGGCAAATACCAAAGACCGGCACCTTGCCGATCAGCTGCTGCACCTGCTCGTAGGTCTCCACCACGGCATCGGGATCGCCGGGGCCGTTGGATAAAAAGACACCGTCGGGATTCATGTCGAGCACCTCACTCGCGGGCGTATCCCACGGCACGACGGTAAGGTCGCAGCCGGCGCGGACCAGCCCCTCCAGAATGCCGCGCTTCACACCGCAGTCGTAGGCGACCACTTTGTGACGGGCAGGAGCGGCAACCGCAAGCGCAAAGTCATGCGTGGCAGGCAGGTCGGCGGCCACAAACTCGTGAGGCGCGGGGCAACTTACGGTCTTGACCAGGTTCTCGCCTACCAGCGTGGGCGCAGCGGACAAGCGCTCGGCAAGCTCGTCGACGTCGAAGATCTCGGTCGAGATAATGCCCATCTTGGAACCATTGTCGCGCAGATGGCGCACCAGAGCGCGGGTGTCGATACCCTCGATAGCGACGATGCCGTGAGCGCGCAGGTACTCCGGCACGCTGACGGCCGAGCGCCAGTTAGAAGGCGTGGCGCACATATCGCGAACGATCATGCCGCGCATAGCCGGAGCGCTCGCAGGGCGCACGGCGTCGCCGGGGAAGGCCGACTGGACATCGGTCTCGTCGATACCGTAATTGCCGATCTGCGGATAGGTCATGGTTACAATTTGGCCGGCATAACTCGGGTCGGTCATGACCTCAAAGTAGCCCTCGAGCGAGGTGTTGAAGCAGACTTCGCCGGTCGCGGTGCCCTCGGCGCCGCATGCACGTCCATAAAAAATGGTCCCATCCTCAAGATACAGGATACAGGGACCGCAGGTGCCCTTGCTGGTTTTGGCCAGCATACGCTGGCAAAGCTCGCTGGGCGCGAAGGTGCGGGCGGCAGCGCCCGCGGTATGGTTGTTCGCCATAATTCTCCTTCCCGGTCTCACAGGACCGGCTTAAAGGTGTGTAGTTAGGCCTCGCGGTATTGTAACCGCAAGCATGCCTCATGGCGTTAATTTCATCGAAATGTTTACGAAATGATAATTATGACTTTCTATGCATAATGATTATTTAATCCCCGTCCCAGAAAAATTATCCCGCGTGGGCTTGTGGCTCACGCGGGATAATGGCCTCTTACTTTTGCTTGTCCTGTTCCAGCAGATCGGACGGTGAGCGATCGGGCTTGCCGCCGCGGAAAATCTCGCGGCCATGCAGACGATGCTCCAGCTCACGTTCGGCCTTTTCCTCGTCAATCTTGGTCTGGCTCACCACCGGGTCCTCGATCAGCGACGAAACCGAGTTCACCTGTTTTTGAATGCGCTCGGCAATGGTGTCGTCCATGCTTACGATGCGCATCTTCCAGTCGATACTCGTGGCGTTGGATGAGCTCTTGGTCCACACAAACGTCAAAATGGCGCTCTGATGACCCCGCGCGGGAAACATGCCAAAGAAGGAATCGTGCTGAATGTTGCTATCCTCGTCGATATAGGCGTGAACGTTATACACCACGCGGTCGATCTTATCGTTGAGCAGCGCGTTGGTCGCAAGCGCAGCGGCCTGAATCTGCCCGTTGGACAGCAGCTCGAGCTCGTTGGCAGACGATGTGTCCAACACCGTCACCTCGACCGTGCCCGTACGCTCATCAGCTTCATCGACGGTAAAGTCGAGCGGGAACTGCGTAAAGCCGTTGCCCCACTCAAGGCCGCCCTTCAGCGCCGTCGAAACGGTATCCACCGAAACGCTCTCGGACAGGTTGGCGGTGTTCAGGCGTCGCATCACGCCGTAGCCAATCTGCATGCCCACAATCAGCACCAAGATGCCAATGACCACGGCCATGGCAGTCTTCGTAATGGTATGGCTCACCTGCGAGCCCGAAGGGTCGTCCTCGGACAGCGGGTCGATATGTTTTGCCTGGCTCGCGCGGTCCTCGCTGCGCAGCTGCGCTAGCGCCGCTTTGTCACCGCGCTTGGCCGCAGCCTCCTTCTCACGCATGCGCTCGGTGCGCTTTTTGGCAAGCGTGGGATCCAAGACACCGGATGCATCGATTTCGGAGAATAACTCCGTCACTTCTTCCGGAGTCAAAGGGTTCTTGTCAGCCATAAACTTCCTGTCATATCAATCAGTCGAGCTCGTGCGCACGCGCACCTTCGAACTGCATTCGATAGTAACGGGCATAGGTGCCGCCACGGGCGAGAAGCTCCTCGTGCGTGCCACGCTCCACAACGCGACCATGCTCAACGGTCGCAATCTCATCGGCATGCTTAATGGTCGAAAGACGGTGGGCGATGATAATCGTGGTGCGGCCGCGTGCCAGCTCTTCGAGCGACTCCTGCACCGCCTCCTCGCTCTCGTTATCCAAAGCACTCGTCGCCTCATCCAAAATAAGGATCTTGGGGTTCTTGAGAAACACGCGCGCGATGGCAACACGCTGCTTCTGTCCGCCCGAAAGACGGCTGCCGCGCTCGCCCACGACCGTGTCATAGCCCTGTGGAAGCGACTCGATAAAGGCATCGATGTTGGCGCGACGGGCGGCCTCGGCGATCTCTTCAGCCGTAGCGCCTGGCTTGCCATAGGCGATGTTCTCGCCAATCGTACCGTCAAATAGATAGACATCCTGCTGCACCAGGCCGATGGCGCGGCGCAGGCTCTGCTGCGTCACATCGCGCACGTCCTGGCCGTCGATGCTAATGGATCCGGTAGCCACGTCATAAAAGCGCGGCAGCAGCGAACAGGTCGTGGACTTGCCGCCGCCCGAAGGGCCAACCAAAGCGATGGTCTGCCCGGGCTTGATGGACAGGTCCATATGGTCGATAACGGGACGCTCGTCGGCATCGCCCTCGCCCAGCTCAACATCCTCGTAGTTAAAGCACACATCGTGATAATCCACGGCGCCGGCGGTCACCTGCAGATCCGTGGCGCCCGGCTTGTCCTGGATATCCGGCGCGGTCGAGAGCACCTCGTCCATGCGCTTAAAGCCGGCGATGGCCTTCTGATACGTTTCGGCCGAATTGACGAGCGTCTCGAGCGGCGTGCAGAACAGCGAAATATAGAGTGCAAAGGTCGCCATATCGACCGCCTGCAGCTGACCCTGGGCGACCAGCCAGCCGCCCAGCAGTACCACGATCACATAGAGCACACCCGAGAGCAGGCCATACGTCGCAGTATAGACGCCCATGGCGTGATACATGTTTTCCTTGGACGAAAGGTAGCGATTGTTGGAGGCGCGGAACTTGAAGCGTTCGGTCTCCTCATTGGCAAAGCTCTTGACCACGCGCATGCCCGCCAGCGAATCCTGCAGCTGCGCATTGATGCCGCTGATCTTTTTGCGGTTGTCGCTAAAGACCTCGCGCATGCGCATGTTCTGCCAAAACATGATGACCGCAAACGCTGCTGTCACCACAGCCATGGCGAGCGCCAGCACCGGGGCGATGGTAAAGAGGATCACAAACGAGCCGATAATCTCGATGCCGCAGATGATGATCCACTCGGGCACGTGGTGCGCCGCCTCGCAGATATCGAACAGGTCGTTGACCACGCGGCTCATCATGTCGCCCGAGCTGTTGCGATCGAAGTACGCAAAGCTGAAGCGCTCGTACTGGTCGAACAGGTCCTCGCGCATCTTGGACTCCATGCGCGCGCCCATCACGTGGCCCCAATAGCTCACAAAATAGCGGCAGGCGCAGCGGACGGCATACATCAGCACCAAGCCCACCGCGATCATGCCGAGCGCCTGCATAATGGCAGCCTGACCCTGAGTAAATAGCCCACCGGTCAAATTGCGCAGAATAATAGGAAACGCAAGGTCAATGGCAGCAAGCACCAGAGCACAAACAGTATCAGCAACAAAAAGCCCCATCTGGGGCTCGTAGTAAGAAAGAAACCTTTTAAACATGCAATCCTCGAAGAGAAATAAATAGCGTGAGAAATCCGGTTGAACCGGTCAGGCTGAAAACAAAGCGTCCCAACAAGCATAACGCCGATGTTCTGGCAGCGTCAGCGAAAACGTCCCTAAGCGAGCAAGGTGCCTTGAAAGAGGAGCGACGCGTACTTCGGTACGCGAGCTACGATTGAAAGGCAGATTGCCGCTTAGGGGCGTTTGCAGCGTCGACTCGTTACGCGGTTTGGTAAAACCGCGTAACCTAGAGCTCGGCCCCGCCCAAGCGGTGCGCGATGCTATCGCAGGCCAAGGCGCCCACGACGGTCTTGGCGTCTTCGATCTTGCCGTCGAGCACGGCGTCGATCAGCTCGTGCAGCGGCACCAGGTCCACGTTGACAAACTCGTCATCATCGGGGTTGGGCGCATCAAACTCGAGCTTGGTAGCCAAGTAGATGTGGATGATCTCATCGCAAAAACCACAGGACGTGACAATCGACGTCAAAAAGCGAATACGACCAGCCCTAAAGCCCGTCTCCTCATGCAGTTCGCGCTTGGCGCAATCGAGCGGGTCCTCGCCTGGATCGAGCTTGCCGGCGGGAATCTCGACCGTCACGCGGTCGATGGCGGTGCGGTACTGACGCACCAGTACGATCTTGCCACTCTCGGTCAGCGCCACAACGGCCGCCGCACCCGGATGGCGAACGATATCGCGGGCGCTGCGGCGACCGTTGGGCAGCTCAACCTCAAGACGGTGGACATCGAGGATCTTGCCCTTCCAGGCACACTCCTCCGAAAGAATCTTCTCGTGCAGCTCGACATCGTGCGGGTCGTCGTCGCCCAACACCAGCGCCGGCTCGTCAGCGACCTCGCCACCAGGCTCGCCCTCGGCGTGCCCATACATGCGGCTGTCCTCTTCAACGATCTGCGCATCCACGAGCTCTTCGTTCTTCTCGTCCATCCGTCTCATTCCTCTCGGATTTTAGGCATCCCAGGCGTCGCGGCCGCGCAGCGCGCGCAGGCCGATGTCGTGGCGCAGGGTCTTGCCTTCAAAATCAATCTTCTCGCAGGCCTCGTAGGCAAGGTTGCGAGCGTTCTCGAACGTGTCACCCAGAGCGGTTACGGCAAGCACGCGGCCGCCGTTGGTCACGAGCTGGCCATCCACCACGGCGGTGCCCGCGTGGTACACGGTCACGTTCTCCATGGCCTCGGCATCCTCAATACCAGTGATGACCTTGCCCTTCTCGTAGCTGCCGGGATAGCCCGCGCTCGTCAGGACAACGGCCACGGCCCACTCGTCACGCCAGTCGAGCTCAATCTGATCGAGCTCGCAGTTGGCGCAGGCGAGCATGACCTCAACCAGGTCGTTCTTAAGGCGCGGCAGCACGACCTGCGTCTCGGGGTCGCCAAAGCGGGCATTGAACTCCAGCACCTTGGGGCCGGCAGGCGTGAGCATAAAGCCGCCATACAGGCAGCCGCGGTAGTCGATGCCCTCGGCAGCAAGCTCGGCAACGGTCTGCTCCATGACCGCCACCATGGTGGCGTGCTCCTCGTCGGTCACGATGGGCACCGGGCTGTAGACGCCCATGCCGCCGGTGTTGGGGCCCTTGTCGCCCTCGAGGGCGCGCTTGTGGTCCTGCGAGGTGGCCATGGGGCGCACGGTCTTGCCGTCGGTAAAGGCGAGCAGTGAGCACTCGGGACCAACGAGCATCTCCTCGATAACCACGGTGTTGCCGGCATCGCCAAAGGTGCCGCCAAAGCACTCGCGCACGGCCTCCTCGGCCTGCTCAAGTTCGGTCGCCACGATAACGCCCTTGCCCAGGGCCAGGCCGTCAGCCTTCACCACGATGGGCGCGCCCTCGGCCTCAATGTAGGCCAGAGCAGGGGCGAGCTCTGTAAAGGTTTGATACTTTGCGGTTGGAATGTGGTACTTGGCCATCAGATTCTTGGAAAAGATTTTGCTGGCCTCGATGATGGCGGCGTCCGCCCGGGGGCCGAAGGCGGGAATGCCCGCATCCTCCAGGGCATCCACCATGCCCAGGGCCAGGGGATCGTCCGGCGCCACCACTACAAAATCAATGGAATGGGTCTGGGCCCAGGCCACCACTCCATCCACGTCGGTGGCGGAGAGGGGGACACACTGGGCCAGGGCGGCGATACCGCCGTTGCCGGGAGCGCAGTAAAGCTGTTCCACTTGCTCACTTTTAGACAGTGCCCAGGCGATGGCGTGCTCCCGCCCGCCGCCGCCGACAATCAAAACATTCATTGCTTACACCTCAATTCAGCGCCAGCCCCAGGGCCCATAGGCCCAGCAGGTGCGCGGGATAGAACACATAAAAGAACCACTTGCTCTGCACACCCAATTGCCCACGGTACCAGGCCAACAGAAGGAGGGATGCCTCGGCGCACAATGCGTAGAGAGCGAACACAGGGAGGGCATGGAGCAGATAGCCCGCCATCCAGTCCGGCCGGAACAGTGGGAGGGAGAGCAGCCCTATCAGGGGCTGGTAGAGCAGATAGAGGAGAGCCAGACCGGCTCCCAGACAGAGCAGCTTTCGGTGGCGATTATCACCGCAGAGGTAAAGGGCGAAGATCAGGAGCACGGCGGGGAAGCCGTAGTCCACGTTGAGCAGGAGTGCCAGCGCACAGGCCGCGAACAGGGGAATGGCCGACACGGCCGGGCCGTGCTCTGCTTTGGACAGACGCTCATAGCCATAGATGGCTCCGGCGCTGAGGAAGAAGGTGAGGAGCACACTTCCGCCCCAGACGCCGGTGGCCAGGGTGAAGGGCGCCTGGGAGAGAAGGGCACACGCTCCCAGCCGGATGAGATAGCGGTGGAAGAAGCGGGTGCGGCGGCAGCCCTCGGCCACGAAGTAGGCGAAAATGGGAAAGGCCAGCCGCCCGATGAGCCGGGGCAGCCCATCCGCCCAGGTGGGCAGGCCCAGCTCGGTCAGCATGGTGGGAAAGACCATCCCGATATGATCCACCAGCATAAACAGCGCGGCCAGACATTTGAGAGCGGCGGCGCTCAGACCGTAGCGGTGTGCCTCCATTAGTGGTGGAACAGCCGCATCCCGGTAAAGGCCATGACGATGCCGTACTTGTTGCAGGTGGCGATGACGTGGTCGTCCCGGATGGAGCCGCCGGGCTGGACGATGTACTGTACGCCGCTCTTGCGGGCACGCTCCACATTGTCGCCGAAGGGGAAGAAGGCGTCGGAGCCCACGGTCACGCCCGACTGGCGGGCGATCCACTCCTTTTTCTCCTCCGCCGTGAGCACCTCGGGCCGGATTTCAAAGGTGTTCTGCCACACGCCGTCGGCCAGCACGTCCTCGTACTCGTCGGAGAGGTAGACGTCGATGGCGTTGTCCCGGTCGGGACGGCGGATGCCGTCCACGAAGGAGAGGCCCAGCACCTTGGGATGCTGCCGCAGGAGCCAGTTGTCCGCTTTGTTCCCCGCCAGACGGGTACAGTGGATGCGGCTCTGCTGGCCCGCGCCCACGCCGATGGCCTGGCCGTCCTTCACATAGCAGACGGAGTTGGACTGGGTGTACTTCAGGGTGATGAGGGCGATGAGCATGTCCCGCTTGGCGGACTCGGGCAGCTCCTTGTTGTCGGTGACGATGTTGTCCAGCAGGGCCTCGTTGATGGCGAAGCTGTTGCGGCCCTGCTCGAAGGTGATACCGAAGACGTCCTTGTGCTCCACGGCCTTGGGGGCATAGTCCGGGTCGATCTGCACCACATTATAGCCGCCCTTGCGCTTGGTTTTGAGGATGGCCAGGGCCTCGTCGGTGTAGCCAGGGGCGATCACGCCGTCGGATACCTCCAGGGCCAGGTAGCGGGCGGTGTCGGCGTCGCACACATCGGAGAGGGCGGCCCAGTCGCCGTAGGAGCACAGCCGGTCAGAGCCCCGGGCGCGGACATAGGCGCAGGCGATGGGGGAGAGCTCCATATCCTCGGCAAAGGAGATTTTCCGCTCCACGTCGGTGAGGGGGGGACCCACGGC
>CAJMOP010000060.1 GCA_905215115.1 uncultured bacterium
TGCGGCGCTCATCGCCGAGGACCCCGAGCCCACTGAGGAGCAGATCAAGTACGCCATCCGCGGCAACGTCTGCCGCTGCACCGGCTACAAGAAGATTATCGAGGGCATTTCGCTAGCCGCTGCGGTGCTCCGCGGCGAAAAGCAGATCGACGAGGACCTGGAGCGCGGCGACGACTACGGCGTGGGCAAGCGCGCCTTCCGTATTGACGTGCGCAAGAAAGTGCTCGGCGAGGGCAAGTATCCCGACGACATCGACGAGCTCGATCAGCCGGGTCTGACCTACGCCAGCGCCGTGCGCTCCAAGTATCCGCGCGCCCGCGTGCTCTCCATCGATACCTCCAAGGCCGAGGCCCTGCCCGGTGTGGTGGGCATCCTGCGCGCCGAGGACGTGCCGGTCAACCAGGTCGGCCACCTTATCCAGGACTGGGACGTCATGATCGCGGCAGGCGATATCACCCGCTGCGTGGGCGATGCCATTGTGTTGGTGGTCGCCGAGGACGAAGCGACGCTCGAGAAGGCCAAAAAGCTCGTAAAGATCGATTACGAGCCGTTGGAGCCCGTGCGCAACATTGTCGAGGCTAGGGCTGCCGACGCCCCGCGCCTGCACGACAGCTTCTTTGCCTTTGGCAACACGGTGGAGCTCAAGGACAACGTGTGCCAGAGCCGTCACGTGACGCGCGGCGACGCCGCCAAGGCGCTGGCAGAGAGCGCGTTTACCGTAACGCAGCGCTTTACCACGCCCTTTACTGAGCATGCCTTCTTGGAGCCCGAGTGCGCCGTTGCCTTCCCGTACAAGAACGGCGTCAAGGTGCAGTCGACCGACCAGGGTGCCTACGACACGCGCAAAGAGTGTGCCCACATGTTTGGCTGGGACAACGAGCCCGAGCGCGTGGTCGTCGAGACCATGCTCGTGGGCGGCGGCTTTGGCGGTAAGGAGGACGTGTCCATCCAGCATCTGGCCGCGCTCGCCGCATATAAGTTCCAGCGTCCTGTGAAGTGCAAGCTCACGCGTGCCGAGTCGCTCGCGTTCCATCCCAAGCGTCATGCCATGGACGGCACCTTTACGCTGGGCTGCGACGCCGAGGGCAACTTTACCGGCCTGGATTGCGAGATCAACTTTGATACCGGCGCCTACGCGTCGCTGTGCGGCCCGGTGCTCGAGCGCGCCTGCACGCATGCCGTCGGCCCCTACAAGTACCAGAACACCGACATTCGCGGCTTTGGCTACTACACCAACAACCCGCCCGCCGGCGCGTACCGCGGCTTTGGCGTTTGCCAGTCCGAGTTTGCGCTCGAGAGCCTGATCGACCTGCTGGCAGAGAAGGTCGGCCTGGATCCGTGGGAGATTCGTTACCGAAACGCTATCGAGCCGGGCGAGGTTTTGCCCAACGGCCAGATTGCCGACTGCTCCACGGCGCTTAAGGAGACGCTGCTCGAGGTCAAGGATGCCTACTATGCGCATCCCGGACACGCCGGTATCGCCTGCGCCATGAAGAACGCCGGCGTGGGCGTGGGCCTGCCCGATGCCGGCCGCTGCAAGATTCGCATCGAGAACGGCGTGGCCGTGGTCTACGCCGCCACGTCCGATATCGGCCAGGGCTGCAACACCGTCTTTTTGCAGGACGTTGCCGAGGCATGCGGTCTGCCGCTTCGCTGTATCGCCAACGGCGAGTGCTCCACCGAGAACGCTCCCGACTCCGGCACCACGTCTGGTTCGCGTCAGACGGTCGTGACCGGCGAGGCCGTGCGCGGTGCTGCCTTCCTGTTGCGCGACGCCATGGTTGGCATCGAGGCTGGCAAGCCTGCGCCTACCGCCCCGGTGAGCGCCCATGGTGATGGCGTCAAGATCGAATACGATGACGGTCGCGCCTATCAGTTACGCACGCAGGAGCTCGTCGCCGGCCAGGGCATGCATCCTCAGGATCCCGCGGCCGCCATCAAGGCGCTCGAGGGCTGCGAGTTTGGCTACGTGTACCTGGAGCCGACCGACAAACTGGGCGCCGACGTCCCCAACCCCAAGAGTCACATCTGCTACGGCTTTGCCACGCATGTGGTCATTTTGGACGACGACGGCCGCGTGAGCGAGGTCTATGCCGCGCACGATTCCGGCAAGGTGGTCAACCCCATCTCCATTCAGGGTCAGATCGAAGGTGGCGTGCTCATGGGTATGGGCTACGCGCTTACCGAGGACTGGCCGCTCAAGGACTGCGTGCCCCAGGCAAGGTACGGCACACTCGGGCTGTTCCGTGCGCCCGAGATTCCGGATATCCACGCCATCTACGTGGAGAAGGACGAACTGCTGCCCGTGGCATACGGCGGCAAGGGCATCGGCGAGATCGCAACGATCCCCACGGCGCCCGCCGTGCAGAACGCCTACCGCGCGTTTGACGGCAAGCTGCGTCCGGATCTGCCCATGGTGGATACGCCGTACAGCCGCGCCCGTCACCGCGGGTAGGGTAGGGCGCGGACAGCCATTACTGACGGGCTGTTCGCGCTCAACACCAACTGCATATGCTGCATCTTTGGCCCCGGCTCCATCGCGAGCCGGGGCCTTTTGTTTGGAACGGAGGCAGCATCCCGGAATTGGCGCTCAGAATGGGGCGCAGTTTCCGGAGCGGTCCACGTGCGGTGGTGTACTGCCCCCTTTTGTTTGCGTCGGTCGTCGAATTACGTTATAGCTAGCTATATTATAGGAAGGTATAATATAGCTAGCTATAACGTAAAGGAAGGATGGCCCTATGTTTATCGGAAGAACAGCGGAAATGTCCGAGCTCAATCGACTGTATGGCACGGGTTCATTTGAAATGCCTGTGATTTACGGCCGTCGTCGCGTGGGTAAAACGCGCCTTATCACAGAGTTCATCCAAGGCAAGAAGGCTATTTACTTTCAAGCTCGTCGCACCAATGCAGAGGCAAACCTGCACGGCTTTAGCCAGGCGATACTTGCAGGCTCGGTTGGTGCTGCAGGCGTGTCGTTTCGTAGCTTTGACGAGGCGTTCGATGCATTGGCCACCATGGCTCGCACGGAACGTTTGATTGTCGTGATTGACGAGTATCCCTATCTCGCCCAATCGAATCCCGAGATCAGTTCGTTGCTGCAAGACAAGATTGATCACCTGTACAAAGAGACCAGGCTCATGCTGATTCTATGCGGCTCGTCTCTTTCGTTTATGGAGGAACAGGTGTTGGGCTACGAGAGCCCACTATACGGTAGGCGTACGGCCCAGTTTAAGATCATGCCGCTCGATTTTATGACGACCCTCGGCCTGTGGCAGAGCATGAGTCGCGAAGACGCTGCAGTTTGCTATGGCATGACGGGCGGCATTCCTGCATATATCGAGAAAGTCAATCCTGCCGCACCGCTCAAGGACAACATCAAACGTCTTTTTCTTACTCCTACAGGCTATCTCTTTGAGGAGCCGAGTAACCTGCTATTGCAAGAGTGCCGCAATCCCGAGCAATATGATGCGATCGTGCAAGCAATTGCTCAGGGGCGCTCGAAGATCTCGGAGATTGCGAGCTCTACGGGAATCCCTGCGAGCAACGTAAAGAGCTATGTGGATAAGCTGGCGTCGCTTGGGATTGTCGAGCGCGAGCTGCCCCTAAACGAGACGAGCAATAAGCGGGCCGTGTATCTACTGAGCGACCAGATGTTTAGGTTCTGGTACAAGTTTGTGCCGCAGAACATCGGGCTGATTCAAAACGATATGGCCGAGATGGCGTATAAGCGCATTGAGCCGCACGTATCGGATTACATGGGCACGGTCTTTGAGCTTATATGCAGGCAATACGTGTACGAACTCGCGCGGGCGGGCCAACTCGATGTGGTTCCGGCGAGCGTCGGGCGCTGGTGGGGGACGGATAATCGCACGCACACGCAGGAAGAAATCGACTTGATTGTTGACGATGGCGAGGGCGCTGCGCTGTTTGCGGAGTGCAAATGGCGCAATGAACCGGCGGGCGAAGACGTGCTGCAAAAACTCGTGCACCGAAGCGAGCTCTTTAGGCGGCAGCGAAAAAGCTATGCACTTTTCTCAAAAAGCGGTTTTACACAGGGATGTCGGGATGCCGCAGAGAGTAGGGGAGACGTCAAGCTGATCTCGTTTGCCGAGATGTGAGGGGCCACCCTGTGTTTGTGTCTGCGCAGGCGGTTACGCTTACTGCGACGAAGCCGTTCGAGAAACGAGCGGCAGGCAACGGAGAAAGGCCCTAACCGTGTCAGCTGAAAAGACGCCGGGTATCTCTGCTATCGATACGACGAACTTTGCGCGCCAGATTGTGCTGGACTTTGAGTTTGCGCCGGTGCCAAAGCAGCGCCAGCGCCGTGGGCTGCGCAACGAGATTATCGAGGTCGGCGCCGTCAAGCTCGATTACCACGGCAACGTTATGGGCGAGTTCTCGCAGTTTGTGCAGACGGAATTTACCGAAGGCGTCGCGTTCCCCGTCCGCGAGCTCACAGGGATATCGGCCGTGGACACCGCGATGGCCGATCCGCTCTATGTGGTGATCAAAAGGCTCGGCGATTGGATTGGTCGCTACTCCGCCCAGGTGGTCTGTTGGAGCGGGGCGGACCGTCGACAGCTTTTGACCGAGTGCCAGGCAAAGTGCATCGATCTTTCCGCATTTCCTACGGACTGGGCCGACCTGCAGGCGTTTTACACCTCGATTATGGACGTGGGCAGCCACGGTTGCGTCTCTTTGAGTGACGCGGCAACGTGGTTTGGCATCGAGTTCGACGAGTCGATGGGTCACGCCCACAGCGCCCTGGCCGATGCGCGCGTGACCGCCAAGCTGCTCAAGCAGATGATGGACGGGGACTACCACGTGAGCTCGCGCGCCCAGGAAGTCCGCCAGCGGTGGAGGATGGGCGAGCGACCTCAGACGCGCCTTTCCAGCAAGTTCCCCGAGCTGGGCGACCTGCTGCTAAAGCTGAAGGCGGAGGGGAGATAGGGCAGCGTCGGCTGCCTTTACAGTGCGTGCCAGTCGCGTATCGCTACTCTTCCTGCTGCTTGGCAGGTAAGATGTAGACGTTCTCGGCGTCCACGGCAATCTGCGTGGGACGGTTGTAGAGGATGTCGATCTCCATCACACTCTGCCTGAACGGTGCGACGTCGGGCGTCTTTGCCTGGTGGAGCTTCTCAATGAGTTTCTCGGATTGCTCGTCGTTGAACCTGCCGATGTCCTCTCCTGCACCCTCAAGCGCCTCGTCTATGGGCGTGAGCTCGCCGATGGGCGTCGCCGCGATGGCGCGACCGAGCATCTTGCCTGCGGAGGCGATGCCGCCCAGAAGTGCCACATCGATAGTGTCGGCAGTGCTCGCCTCGAGTGCGTTGTAACATTCGGTGTAGAGTTCGCGGTACGCAAGCGAGTCCGCCTCGATTTTTGCGGCAGCGTCTGCGAGCTTTGCAGGTTTGAAGTTCTGGGTGAGCATGGGCTCGAGGAACAGCGAGAACGCGTGGATATAGGTGGCGAGCTGGTAGTCCCTGAGATAGTCGAGAACCTTGTCGAGGCGCCTTTTCACGTCGTCTCGCACCTCGATGAACCCTTTCTTTTTCAGGTCCGCTTGTGCTTGCGAACGGAAATGTTCCATGTCCTGCACGGAGGCCTGTTTGATGTCGAGTACCTTCATATGGGCATTGGCCATGTAAACGGCTTTGTCGTAGTTGAGGCCGTAGCCGTTGAGGATGTCTACAAGTGTCTTGAGGTTGCCGCGCATGTTGGCCTTGTCACGCTGGCGCATATACTCGAACATTTCGTCGACGGACTCCTGGATGGAGTCGAGCTTTTGGTTTATCTGCGCGATTGCGGCTGCCATGAACAGCGACGTCGGGTCGTAGGGCACTTGCGTGACACTCGTGGCGATATTACCCTCGACAACGTGGAGGCGAGCCTGCCCAAAGCCATTGGCTGCGTCGCGGTAGGACCCCATGAGGCCGCTGCCGTCCTTGAACGATTGGAGTATCGACGGGTCAAGCGGACTGCCAAACTTGTCGGTTGGCTGGAGCAGCATAGGCACGCTCACCTTATTGGTGACGGTGCGGAACGTCGAGGGGAGTGAGGCGAGCGCTATGCCGAGCTGGGGGACTCGTTCGAGCGGGAGCTTGATGGCGCCGGAGACGTCCGCCCGCTCCTGAGTGAGCGCGAGGTGGATTTTGGTAGATGCGAGCTGTTTTGCCACGAGTTCCTCTCGGTCGCCGTCCGTCGAGGGTTTGATCTCGTTGTCTGCCATAGCGTGCTCCTTGCTTACGTTAATAGTCGCGGGAATTATCTCACCGTTGTGTGAGCTGCCGGGACGGGACGGATTAGCGGTAGCACGAGGCCGATTGACGGTCGAAGCGCATAGGCCTCGCCGCATTTCCTGCGGACTGGACCGACCTGCAGGCGTTATACATCTCGATTATGGAGGTGGGCGGCTATGGGTTAGTCTCGCTGGGTGGTGCGTCACCGGGACTCGGTATCGATTTTGATGAGTCGACGGACCGTGCTCACGGTGCCCTTGCTGATATGCACGTGACCGCCAGGCTGCTTAAACAGGCGATTGACGGGGCTATCACGTGAGCCCGCGCGGGCAGGAGATCCGTCAACGATGGGGGATGGACGAGTGCGCCCAGACGCGCCTTTCCAGCAAGTGCCCCGAGCTAAGCGATCTGCTGCTGAAGCCGAAGGCGAAGGGGTTACGCAATTTGCTAAGAGTGGCTGGTGGACTTGGGTGACTGAAGGCCATTGATAAATTCACTGCTGTCTATTGTATTTCAACTTCCCTTAATTCAATTGATGCGCTTCTCGTGTTTCTTTTGGAAAGACCATCCGTTTGCTTCTAAACATAGAGCGTTTCTCTCTGACTTTCTAGGACATGTGCTGCGTCGCCGATGGGTCCGGGGCCCACCACGCTTCAACGACCGTTCCTCCAGAACGCTCGCTGCTTTTGCTCAGAGATAGACGCTGCTGTCTACTGCCTGATAAAATGTTTTTATGTATGTTCTAGGACGCTGGCATATTAGTTTGCTGCATCGAGAAAGGCTGGCGGTTGGGTGAGTCCCGAGGAAAAAGCGCGTCTTGTTATCGATGAAAAGTTGAGGGCTTCTGGATATGTCGTTCAGGACGTTAAAGAGTTCAATCCCGCAGCGGCCTGCGGTGTCGTTGTCCGTGAGTGGCAAACGACTTCTGGACCATGTGATTACCTTATCTTTGTTGATGGCACCCCCTGCGGGTTAATTGAAGCCAAGGAACACAACAAGGGCGAGAAGCTAACAGCGGTAGCCGAGCAGTCAAAGCAATACGCTGAGAGTGAATTCAAATATGCCACTACAAATATTGACATTCGCTTTGTCTACGAGGCGACCGACGTCCTGGTCCGGTTTTGCGACTACCACGATAAAGACTACCGCTCTCGCGAGATCTTCTCTTTTCATAGACCGGAACAGCTACGTAGTTGGCTGAAGGATTCTGGCACTCTTCGGAATAGACTTAAGTCTTTTCCCGACTTCGAGACCGCCGGCTATCGCAAGTGCCAAGTAAATGCAATTTTAAAACTCGAAAAGACGTTTGAGGAGAATCGCCCGCGCGCGTTAATCCAAATGGCCACTGGTGCTGGCAAGACATATACCGCTATTACCAACGTTTATCGTCTGCTCAAATTTGCCAAGGCAAAGCGCATTCTATTCCTTGTTGACACAAAGAACCTGGGGGAACAGGCCGAGGAGGAGTTCCGCAAATACAGGCCTACCGACGATGCGAGGTTGTTTCCTGAGCTTTACAACGTCTGCCGTTTGACCTCTTCGCAGATCCCCAATGGCTCCAACGTATGCATCAGTACTATTCAGCGCATGTACTCCATTCTCAAGGGCAAGGAACTTGATGAGGCGGACGAGGAATCTTCCCCTAGTGAGGGTCGCTTCGTCGGCGGGCCACGCGATGTTGAGTACAACTCGGCTTACCCGCCTGAATACTTCGATTTCATCATCATCGATGAGTGCCACCGTTCTATCTATAACGTCTGGCAGCAGGTCCTCGATTACTTCGATGCCTTTCTCATCGGGCTTACTGCTACGCCTGACAAGCGAACCTATTCTTTTTTCAATCAGAACGTCGTGAGTGAATACACCCATGAGGAGGCAGTCATTGACGGCGTCAATGTCGGCGGCGATATCTACATCATCGAAACTGATGTGAGCAAGAACGGCGCGACGATTACCGAGCGTCTAGTTGAAAAGAGGGATCGCCTTTCCCGTGAGAAGCGATGGGAGCAGAACGACGAGGATTTGGAATACGACAAGGGTAAACTGGACCGCGATGTTGTCAACCCGTCCCAGATACGCACCATCATCCGCGAGTTCCGCGACAAGGTCACAACGGTTATGTTTCCTGGCCGCAAGGAAATACCCAAGACTCTCATCTTTGCCAAAACAGACAGTCATGCGGACGACATCATCAACATTGTGCGCGAAGAATTCGGGCGCGGGAACGAGTTCTGTAAGAAGATAACCTATAACGCTGAAGAGGACCCCAAGTCTGTACTTGCGGCATTCCGCAACGAATTCTATCCACGCATAGCCGTGACCGTTGACATGATCGCTACTGGTACCGATGTCAAAGCTCTCGAGTGTCTTGTCTTCATGCGAGATGTTCGTTCTAAAAACTACTTCGAGCAGATGCTTGGCCGCGGGCGTCGTACGCTCGGCCATGATGACCTGGCTCGCGTTTCGCCGTCAGCGACAACGAACAAGTGCCGCTACGTGGTTGTCGATTGCGTTGGCGTCACGAAGAGTCTTAAGACTGAAACAAGGCAGCTTGAGCGGAAGCCCTCAGTAAGCTTGAAAGAGCTCATGATGAGCATCGCCATGGGCGCGCGCGATGACGATACCGTCACCTCACTCGCCGACCGGCTTCTTCGACTCGCTGCCGTCATGGACAATGGCGAGCGAAAGAAGGCCGCCGAGCTCGCTGGCGGGGCCTCTGTGAACGATATCGCCAGAGATATGCTTGATGCTTTCGACGAGGACAAGATAGCAAAGGAAGCTGGGTTTATCCTTAGCGATGATGTTCAAGAAGCAACCGAAGAAGAGCGAGCCAGGCTGGCAGAAGCCCAGTCTCGGCTTGTCGAAAAGGCGATAGAGCCGATGTTCTCTGCCGAGTTGAGAAACTATCTCGAAAACGTGCGCAAGGCACACGACCAGGTTATAGATAATGAGAACCTGGATGCTGTCATTTCATCCGGTTGGGACACCGACCGCGAGGACCACGCCAAAGAGGTCATCCAAACATTCAGACAGTTCCTTGCCGACAACAAGGATGAGCTGGACGCGTTGCAAATCATCTACGGTCAAACCTACAAACAGCGCCCCATCACGCTGCGTATGGTCAAGGCTGTTCACGATGCGTTGAAAACGTCCCCCTATGGGCTTTCTTGCGACACGGTCTGGCATGCATACGAGGTTGCGGGGGCACCCGTCGCTACGGCGCGAAGCGCTGTGGGCAAGATTATGGACATCATTTCCGTCATTCGATTCGAACTCGGACAGGAAAAGATCCTGCGGCCCTTCGAGGCGGGCGTGGCGGAGCGTTTCAAGAGTTGGGTCTTCTCCAAGAACGCAGGCCACGGCCAGTTTACCGAAGAGCAGATGGATTGGCTGCGTATGATTCGCGACCATATCTCAACTTCGGGAAGCGTGAGCTCTGACGACCTCGACCTGTCGCCTTTCGGGGAGAAGGGCGGCCTCGGGCGTTTCTACATCCTGTTCGGCGATAAGTACCAAGGCGTTCTCGACGACATGAACTACGCGCTTGTCGCATAACACCTATGAGTTAGAAAGGCAGCGCATGAGCGCATCCACCATTAACCAGAAGATTTGGAACATGGCGACCGTCCTCTATAACGATGGCGTTTCCAACAGCGATTATCTCGAACAACTCACATATCTGCTCTTCCTCAAGATGGCAGACGAGTACAGCAAGCCCCCCTACAATAGGCCGACCGGTCTTCCGGAGGACTGTCGTTGGGAGTGTCTTGCGGACAAGAGCGGCGCAGAGCTGTTCGACACCTATAAGAAGATGCTCGACAAGCTAGGCGCCCAGGGCGGCATGCTGCAGGAGATTTTTACTGGGGCCCAAAACAAGATGAGCTCTCCGGCGATCTTGGCGCGAGTTATTCAGATGATCGGCGCAGAAACGTGGACGGCTATGTCGCAGGACGTCAAGGGCGACATCTACGAGGGGCTGCTTCAGCGAATAGCCGAGGACACCAAATCTGGTGCCGGGCAGTACTTTACGCCTAGGCCGCTCATCGACACCATCGTCAAGTGTGCGCAGCCTAAGCCTGAGAAGACCGTCTGTGATCCGTGCTGCGGTTCGGGCGGCTTCCTGCTGGCCGCAAAAAGCTACATAGAGGAGGCCTATCAGCTCGACGCCGACCAAAAGAAGTTCTTGAAGAACGAGGCATTCCACGGCTGGGAGATCGTTCCCGCCACGCGCCGGCTTTGCCTCATGAATCTTTTCCTGCACAACATCGGTGACTTTAACGATGTGCCGCCTATCACAAGAAATGATGCGCTTCTCTCCGACCCTGGTACGCGTTTCGACTACGTGCTCACCAACCCGCCTTTTGGTAAAAAGGCGACACTTAAAGCTGCTGCCGGCGAGGACGGTGAGCTTGTCGACGAAGAGCTCTCGTACTCTCGCCAGGACTTCTGGGCAACGAGCTCGAACAAGCAACTGAACTTTCTTCAGCACATTCATACCATCTTGAAAACTGGCGGCACCGCTGCCGTTGTCGTACCTGACAACGTACTGTTCGAGGGCGGTGCCGGTGAGACGGTGCGCCGTAAGTTGCTGGAGACCACGAACCTGCACACTATCCTGCGCTTGCCGACTGGTATCTTCTACAAGCCAGGCGTAAAGGCTAACGTCATATTCTTCGAGAACCGTCCCGGCAGCGAGAGCGTGCAGACCCGAGAGGTGTGGATTTACGACTATCGTACGAACGTTCACCACACGTTGAAGCAACACCCAATGACCGAGGCGGACCTTGCCGACTTCCTTGAATGCTACAGGCCCGGCCATATCGATGAGCGCGATGAGACCTACAACGAGGACAACAACCCCGATGGACGTTGGCGTCGCTTCACTATCGACGAGATTATGAGCCGCGACAAGCTGAGTCTCGATATCACCTGGATCAAAACCGGTGAGGACATCTCGGAGATCTCGCTTTCTGATTTGCTCTCAAGCATTCACGAGAAGAGCGATGCGATTGCCGACGCCGTGGAGCAGCTCGAGGCGCTTCTGAGGGACATCGAGGACTAATGGACACTAGGAAACTACGTCAAAAGCTGTTGGACCTTGCCATCCGCGGCAAGCTTGTTCCGCAAGATCCGAACGACGAGTCCGCAAGCGAGTTGCTGTCGCGCATCCACGAGGAGAAGCTCGCCATGGTCGAGCGCGGCGAGCTCAAGCCTAAGGATGTTAAAAACGATACCGTGATCTATTTCGGTTCCGATGGGCTGCCCTATGAGAAGCGAGCAGACGGCAAGGGTGAGTCGACTCC
>CAJMOP010000061.1 GCA_905215115.1 uncultured bacterium
CGCGCCGTGCGGCGGCGCTTGGAGATGACTTCGAGTACCGTGGCGGTTTTGAGCATCAGCATAGGGTCCTCCTTGTTAAAGGGAGTTAGCGTACGTGTCGTATGTGCTTTAAAAACCTAGATGTCGCTCACGTCATGCTCTCGAACCACCACAAAGGGGACAGGCACCTTTGTGGTGGTTTTGACGATCGATTCGTGGCGCTTATGCGTGTGCGGAATCCTCGCGGCGTGCCGAGGGCGACATGCAGGTTTTTCGACTATGACTGCCTTCCATGGCACACCTCCTTAAGGCCGGGCGCGGCGCCCTTTGGGTATCTCGTACCCGTTTTAATCCGCCCGTATTTTTGATGAGGGGGTTTGCCGTGTCAACCCCTTTGTTTGGAAAACCATTGCCCCTGACAAAGCCTTTACAGAATGCTGAGGCCCCAAAGCGCGCCCGCACCGACGCCCTGCCTGCGCTAAACTGGAAGGCACGTACGCGATTACGAGAGGAGCCCGCATGGAGGCTTACAAGCAAGAGTTCATCAAGTTTATGGTTGAGTCCGACGTCCTTAAGTTCGGCAGCTTTACGCTCAAGAGCGGCCGTCAGTCCCCGTTCTTTATGAACGCCGGCGCTTACGTGACGGGCTATCAGCTCAAGAAGCTGGGCGAGTATTACGCCCAGGCCATCCACGATAACTTTGGCGACGACTTTGATGTCCTGTTTGGGCCGGCCTACAAGGGCATTCCCCTGGCCGTCGTGACCGCCATCGCCTACCACGAGCTGTACGGCAAGGAGGTCAAGTACTGCTGCGACCGCAAGGAGGCCAAGGACCACGGCGCCGACAAGGGCAACCTGCTGGGCTATGAGCCCCAGGACGGCGACCGTGTGATCATGGTCGAGGACGTCACCACCAGCGGCAAGTCCATCGACGAGACCTATCCCAAGGTCAAGGCTGCTGCCGATGTCGAGATCAAGGGCCTGATCGTGTCCCTCAACCGCATGGAGGTCGGCAAGGGCGGCGTGACCACCGCGCAGAAGGAGATCGAGGCCAAGTACGGTTTCCCCGTCGCGAGCATCGTCTCCATGGCCGAGGTCGTCGAGACCCTTTACAACCACGAGATCGACGGCAAGGTTGTCATCGACGACGAGCTCAAGACCGCCATCGACGCCTACTACGAGCAGTACGGCGTCAAGTAGGTTCCGCCGTTCTACCGAACGGCGGACCGGCCGACGCTGCGCGCCGCCCAGGACGACAATTTGTCATTCAAAAGGCAAGGCATGACCAAAAGGTCTATGCCTTGCCTTTTTCATGCCAACTTGTTCGTCCTGGACGTCGCTCGCTGTCGTTGCCAAAACATCGGGGCTCTCGCTGCCGTTGCCCAGTCATTGGGGACAGACATAAATGAGTGGTCATTGGGGACGTTCTTAAATGACTACTCAGGATGAGCGTCCAAAAATCCGCGCTCGTTCGATTGGCGCATGTCTACGCAGCGTAGGTTGTCGAGCCTGGCCTTCAAATGGATACTGACTGTCGAACCGGTTCACTCCATTTCTTCAATTTGATTGGACAGCCCATGAACCAGACACGGCAAACCAATGCTTCCCATACTTTTTTGGCAGCGCATGCCATCAAGCAGCTGCGCGAAGAGCGCGGCCTCACCCAGCGCGCCCTGGCGGAAAGCCTTGGCGTGACCGATAAAGCCGTCAGCAAATGGGAATCCGGCCGCGGCCTTCCCGACATTTCCCTCGTTGAGCCTTTGGCCCAGAGACTCGGCATAAGCGTGGCTGAGCTTTTGGCTGGTGACATTCGGGCCAACGCCAACCGTGCAGGCAATATGCTCAAAGGCGTCTTTTACGTTTGCCCTATCTGCGGAAACGTTGTGCACGCGCTCGGAGAAGGCAGCTTTAGCTGCTGTGGCTCCACGATGTTTCCCCAGGAGGCCGAAGAGCCGGACGCGGACCACGCCTTTTCCATCGAGCGCATCGAGGACGATTGGTACGTCACGCTCGATCATCCCATGACCAAGGATCACTACATTAGCTTTGTGGCATATGCGACTATGGATGGCATCTGCTTTAAGAAGCTCTATCCAGAGCAATCGGTGCAGCCGCGCTTCCATATTACCGGGCGCGGCAGGATATATCTTTACTGCAACCAACACGGACTCTTTACGTCGCTGACGCCTCGCAAATAACGGCTTTCTATCCGCCCTCCTCATGCGTTCCCAGGGGACCCAAAATGAGCGTGGATAATCTCCCGGTTTTGGCCTGTGCGCGGGCTCAAAGTGGGAGATTATCCACGCTCGTTAGGTTAGTGTCCGATGATCCACGCTCGTCGCTACTTGAGCCCGGGCAGGCGGGTGTAGGGAAACGACCGCTCTAAGAACTCAGAGCAGCGGGCGTAATCTTTGGCAAAGTAGCTGCTGTAGAGTGAATCGAGCACGTATTGCACGGCGATGTGGCTGGCGAACTGTGTGATGCGATGCGTCATGCTCTCGTGATCGCTCACCGTGAGATAGGCGGCAAAGCCGGGGTGAATGCGGGCGCAGTGCGGTGTGCCGATGACGATGACCGGGACATGTCGACTGCTGAGGATTGGCAAGATCTCCCTGAGGTTGGGGGCAAGGCCGCTGTAGGAGATAACGATTGCCACATGGTCGGGGCCCGAGGCGAGCGCCGTACGCACCTGCGCCTCGACACTGTCGTGGCACGTTGCGCTTTTGCCGGCGGAAAGCAGGCGATCGCGGAACATTCCCGCTGGATACAGATTATGCGAGCCCGTGTAGATGTCCACGGTGCCGGCGCGCACGATAAGCTTGGCGGCCTGGTCGAGCTGTGTGGGGTCGAGCAGCTCCTGCGTTTCGGCCAAAGTGGTCTGATAGAGCCCCTCCATACGCTCCATCACCTGCGCAGGAGTGGAGGTGGCATCGAAGGGAAAGTTGATGTCCACGTCGCGCCGGTTACCCGTCTCGGCTGCCTGACGGATGAGCTCGACCTTGAGGTCTTTGAATCCCTCGAGGCCGAGCTTTTTGCAAAAACGGTGCACGCTCGCAACGGAAACGTTGGTGCGCGCGGCAAATTCCTTAATAGAGAGCCCGCGGACGTCTTCGCCCATGGCAAGGGCCGAGATGCCGAGCTGTTGCTCGGTAGGGGTAAGGCCCTGTGCCTCGGAAATCGTGCGTTTGATATCCATGCGAACTCCCACACTCAACAAGCCTGCCAAAAAGGGACAGGTTTATTTTGGCAGGTTTTGCCCGCAAAGGGTAACGGGACCGAGGATGCCGCTCGGGGCGATGGGTTCGGTGAGGGCGAAGATGTCGGGAATCGCATGATCGAGCGTGTTGATGACGTCGACGGTGAGTTCGTGCGTGCCGGCGGCAAGCGGGTCGATGGCAAAGCGATAGGGCGGACAGATGCGTGTGCCGAGTGGGTGTCCATCGAGCGTAAGTGTCGCGACTTCGTAGACATCTCCCAGGTCGATTGCGGCATCGGCAAGGTCGTTCGCCAGCTCGAACAATGTGCGATAGCGGAACGTCCCGCATGCATCGGGGAATCGCTCGGCAGTGAGATCGCATAAGTGCTCGAGTTCCTGCGGGGCGCCAAAGGTTCCGCTGTCGGCAGGGGAGAGGGCGACGGTCCAAGGTCCGTTGATGTCGAGGGCGAGCGCATCGCTCGAGCCCATGTCCGCGCCGTCCCCGGACTCCAGCTCGCCGTCCGTCTCCAAGGCAACGAAGCAGCTCTCGAAGGGTGCGAGCTCAAGCGTTCCGTCAAACGCAACGGGATCGGTGCCATTCAACAGGTCGAGGCGCGTGCCGCAAAGTCGCTCGCCTTGCGCGAGTTTAACTGTGCAGTCGACGCACTCGCGCGGGTGCTCGTTGACCAGCATGACGTAGGTCTCGTCGGCGTGCTCGTAGCGAAGCGCGCGCAGCCAGGGCTGGGGCGTGTCGGTGACAACCGTCTGCAGCCCAACGCTCGCCAGCACGCCCGCCATATCGGCAAGCGGAGTCGCTGCAAGTTCACCCAGTTCAACCACGCCATCGGCGTCGTAAAGCGCGCTCGACACCTCGTCGACAGCGAGGACCATAACGCCCGCCGCCATCATGCGCCTTATGGCCCGCGTCGTCGCCGAGCCAATAAATGAAGCTCCTGGCATAACAAACGCCTGGTAACGACAATCGTTTACGGCAAGCATTCCATCAGCAACTGAAACCTCGTAACGGTCCTCATCCTCAAAAGCCTCGGCGGGCACAAAATCAAAGTCGATCTGCGCGCGCGTGAGCTCGGCAGCCACGCGCTCGATAGGCATGGCGCTGCCGGCCCACTCGGCATCGGCGTGGTACAGGATGGCGACGGGACGCGCGGCGCTGCCTCCCGAAAGCAGCGTTGCCGTACGGTTCATATAGCTCATGAGCTGGCCAAAGTGCGGCCATTGCGGATTGTTGCCGTGTGCGTAAAAGTGCGGCGGGCAGTCCCGATCGGGGAAGGGCGCCATGCTAAATGCGTGCGGCGTAAACCAGTTAATACCGCGGACGAGCATGTGGTCGGCGATCCATTTCATCTCGCGAAGGCCCTCGTGCCAGCCGAAGGCGCCAAAGACCTCGGCCATACAGCGCCCCTGCTTTTTTGGGTCGAGACGCGCGGCCGAAGAGCCCAGCTTGGCAAGCGCGTAGGTAAAGAACTCAATGTTCCACGCGCCGTGGAAGTAGCTGTAGCGCCCGTGGTCGATGCCGGGGGCAAGCTGGTTGATGACAACGTCGATGCCCGCCATATCTTGTCCGGCGACCGCGCGGAAGTAGTGCCCGGCGCCCTGGCCCAGGCGCGTGTGGCAGCTTTTGTCCTCAATCACATGTCCGATGTGCATGACGCCGCGCTCGCGGCACCAGTCGCCAATCTGCTCGTCAAAGCATGCGCGGTAGAGTTGCGTGGCAATGTCCATGTAGGCGTGACGGGCTCGGGCACCATCTGCCTCGCGTGTCCAAAGGCCGTGTAGCTTGGTGAGCCAGTCCTCGCCAAGTGCATTGCACAGGCGGCTGGCAAGCTCGTCCGACCAGGGCAGTGACATATCGCCGCGTCCAATAAAGCTGCTGGTAGAAGCATCGTCGAGAGCCGTGCCCTTCTCGTTCATAAAGCCCGGCTCATCGGTAAAGAACCCCAGTATGGTGCAGCCGAACTCGTCGCCCAGGTGCTCAAACGTGGGCTCGTAGACGGCATCGATGAGCACACGGCACGAATCGGCGTCGACCATGTTGATGTACTCATCGCGAAAGCCGGTCTTTTGGCTGGTGACGAAGAGCTCGACGGTGGTGATGCCGGCGGGCGCGTCAAAACGCAGGCGAGCGGGGGTGCCGTCGGCCTGCTCAACGGAGAGCTCAAGGTCGAGCGGTGCGCCGGCGGCGTCGAAAGTCGCCGCGCCCACAAAGCGCTCCGTGTGATCCATAAGATTGCCGAGCTTGATGACCGTGGACGGCTGGGGACCGACGACCGTAACCGTGCGATGTTTGAGCACGGTCTTCTTAAGCGCGGGGTCGACGTTCTCGCCCGCAAGCGCGCCGTTGGCGTAGCCCGTGGGGAAATGGGCGTCGTCGAGCAGCCAGATCTTCAACCCTAAGCGCTTGCACTCGCCGATGATAAAACGCAGGTCAGCCCACCAGCCGTTGCGACAAAACTCGGGATGCGTGCGCGATTCGAGGCAGACCTCGCGGATGTTCGCACCGGCGATCTGCTCCAGGTATTCGGTAATCGTCTCGTGCGCCTCGCCCTTGAGCCACAAGAACGGAAGCACATGGTTGTCGTATGCCGCCATATCCACTCCTCTAAAACCAACCTTTTAAATCGATTGAAGTCAGAGTACGCCGAGCGCGCCGTCCTGCTAATATCAAAACCACAGCAGAATATGACCGAATCAACGATTGTGATGCCATGGATCTTGCACGTTTAGACAGCCTTCTGCTCGAGCTGACCGACAGCGAGCGTGCTTACCACGCGGGCGCCCGCTATGACTGGAATGATGCGTTCAGCTGGGGTCATCAACAGAATATCAGTGAAAAACATATCCATAAAATCGGTGACCCGACGCGAGCCTTGCACCAAGAAGGCATGCCTGAGGGCCTATCAATCGTGCGCAACTCGCGCTTCAACCCTGTACCGGAGCATGTGCACGATTATGTCGAAATCAGCTATGTTTATCGCGGGCATGCGCCGCAGACCGTCAACGGCGAACAGCTTATGCTTGCCCAAAACGAGATGCTCTTACTCGACGCCGCCTGTCCACATGCCGTAGGCGAGCTCGGCGAGCATGACATTATGCTGAGCATCGTCATCTCGCGGCCGATGTTGCACCGCAGCCTAGAGCAGAGCCTGTCGCCGTCAAGCACCGTCTCGCAGTTCCTCATTAATGCCCTCAATGACGAAACCGACCACCGCGGTCATGTGCATTTCCGCACGGGCAACAGCCGCCGCGTGCGCCGATATATGCAGGAGATGCTGTGCGAGCTTCTGGAGCCGACGGCTGCGAGTCCCCAGATCGTGTCGAAGCTGTTTGAGTTGCTGTTGATTGAGCTGATGCAAAGCTATGAGGCCGCACTGCTGCAAGCGGGCAAACCTACACTTCCCTCGGCGCAGGTCGCGGCCGCCGTGGGCTACATCGAGCGCCATGCCTGCAATTGTACGCTCGAGGACGTAGCTCGCCACCTCCATCTGAGTCCCAACTACGCAAGCGCGCTGCTCAAACGGCAGACGGGACGCACGTTTATGCAGCTCGTGCAGGAGAGTCGCCTAACACGCGCGGCAACACTGCTCGACGCCGGCTCCACTGCGGAAGCCGCGGCGCGCGAGGTCGGCTACGCCAACATGAGCTTCTTCTACAAAAAGTTTGCCGAGCGCTATGGCTGCACGCCGGCAGCGTATCGCCAGCGTTTGCCCAGATAAAACCGACCAAAATAAACCTGTCCCTTTTTGGCAGTCCCTTTTTGGCAGGTGTCAGGAAGTGTCAGGGGCGGGGTGGCGGCGGGGTGCCGCTGCGAAAAGAAGTGTCGGGTTTGGCATCCCTGCCCCTGCCTGTCGCGTGCGTGGGCGATACTCGGCTTATCGAACCGCGATGCAAAGGAGATGCTCATGGCAAACATCAAGTTCCCCGAGGGCTTCTATTGGGGTGGCGCCACCGCCGCCAACCAGTTTGAGGGTGCTTGGAACGTGGACGGCCGCGGCCCTTCCGTCGACGACCACTTCCTGGGCGGCAGCTACAAGGAGCCGCGTCAGATTACGATCGACATCGACCCCGACCGCTTCTACCCCAATCATGACGGTATCGACTTCTACCATCACTACGAGGAGGATATCGCGCTGTTCGCCGAGATGGGCTTCAACATGTTCCGCATGTCCATCTCTTGGAGCCGCATCTTCCCCAACGGCGACGACGCCGAGCCCAACGAGGCCGGCCTCGCCTTCTACGACCGCGTCTTCGACTGCCTGCGCGCCCACAATATCGAGCCGCTCGTGACCCTGTCGCACTACGAGATGCCCTATCACCTGGTCGAGAAGTACAACGGCTGGGCGAGCCGCGAGCTCATCGGCTTCTTTGAGAAGTACTGCCAGACCGTCTTCGACCGCTATCAGGACAAGGTCAAGTTCTGGCTCACCTTCAACGAGATCAACTGCGGCACCCAGGACATGGGCAATCTCTTTGGGACCAGCATGATCCAGGGCTTTGAGGGCCCGGCTTCGGCGGTCCACACCACGCCGCAGGCCCGTATGCAGGCCCTGCATCACCAGTTTGTCGCCAGCGGCCGTGTCGTGCGCTATGCCCACGAGCACTACCCGCAGTTTAAGATGGGCAACATGGATTGCTTCATCCTTTCCTATGCCGCCACGTGCGATCCGGCCGACGTGTTCGCAACGCAGCAGGAGATGAATGCCATGAACTGGTACTGCTCCGACGTGCAGGTGCGCGGCAAGTATCCGTTCTATGCCAAGCGCTTCTGGGCCGAGAACGACGTTGAGCTTGTGGTGGAGGACGGCGACCTGCAGGATATCGCCGACGGCAAGGTCGATTTCTACACCTTTAGCTACTACATGTCCGGCACCGTGGGCACCCACAAGGATCACGAGATGACCGAGGGCAACATGACCTTTGGCGGCAAGAATCCCTATCTGGAGTCCACCGACTGGGGCTGGCAGATCGATCCGCTGGGTCTGCGCATCGCCCTCAACGAGATTTACGCCCGCTACGAGATTCCGCTGATGGTGGTCGAGAACGGCATGGGCGCCTACGATGAGGTCGAGGAGGACGGCTCCATCCACGACCCGTATCGTATCGCCTACTTGCGCAGCCACGTCAAGGCCATGGGCGAGGCCATTGCCGACGGCGTCGACCTGATTGCCTACACCTGGTGGGGCCCCATCGACCTGGTGTCCGCCGGCGCGGGCGAGATGCGTAAGCGCTACGGCTTCATCCACGTTGATAAGTACGACGACGGTACCGGTACTTACGAGCGCCGCCGCAAGGACAGCTTCTTCGCATACCAGAAGATCATCAAGTCCAACGGCACCGAGGGTCTGGCTTAATCGACAATATGAGTGCCAGTGGGGAAAAGGTTTTGGGAAGGGCTTGGAAGGGCTCTCGATTCGAGCCCTCGCCTTAGCATTTGAACCATTTGGCACTATAATCACCATAGGCATGCGCATAACGTTGCGCTTAATCAAGAGGAGAAAACGTATGGGTCTGTTTGACATGTTCAAGAAGAAGGCTGAGCCCGCGGCTGCCGCTGCTCCGTCCTCCATCTCTGCTTCTGCCGGCGCCGACGTGCTGTGCTCGCCCGTCAAGGGCAAGGTCATCAAGATGGCCGACGTGCCCGATCCCGTCTTTGGCGGCGAGGTTCTGGGCAAGGGCTGCGCTGTGTGGCCCGAGGACGATCTGGTCTACGCTCCCTGCGACGGCAAGGTGACCGTCACCATGGGTCACGCCGTGGGCCTGCAGTCCGATAGCGGCATCGAGGTCCTGGTGCACGTTGGCGTCGATACCGTCAACATGAACGGTGATGGCTTCGAGGGCTTCGTCAAGGCCGACGACGTCGTTAAGGCTGGCCAGCCCATGCTCAAGATCGACCGCGCCAAGATCGCCGCTGCCGGTTACAAGGACTGCGTCGTTGTGGCCGTGTCCAACACCGCCGAGTTTGCCGATGTCGAGCTCGCCGTCGAGGCCGACTCCGCTGTCGCCGCCGGTGACGCCATCGTCAAGGTCGTCCGCAAGTAAACTGCGGCAACATAAGGATGTACAAGGGTGGTCGGGTTATCCGGGCGCCCTTTTTTATTACAATGCGGCGGAACGTTTTATTGCGCGCTGGGCGGAACGGTAAACCGTTCGGACGTTAAATCGAGCCGACTGCGCTTTTGCTTTGCCCGGGGTGTTCGTTAGCGGCTAGTATGGCCTTATTGTTACGACGTGCACCGCGCCGGGAAGCGCGGTGCCGCTTGTTGGGAGGAATGTCATGAAGAAGAAGCTGCTGCTTGCGCCCCTGATGGCTGTTCTGGTCGCGTGCGTGGTTGTGCTTTCCGGCTGCGGAGGCCCTTCGGTTGAGGAACTCATCACCGAGGATCTTACGACGCAGTTTGACGAGGTCAAGAACGGTGGCGACGACTTCCTCGCCGGCCTGGAAGAGGCCTCGGGCGACGAGTTCGAGCAGCTGGGCATCGATCCCAAGGAGTATGCCAAGAGCTATCTCGAGGGCTTTGACTACAAGATCGGCGACGTGACGGTCGACGAGGACAAGGGTACCGCAACTGCCGAGGTCACCATTACCTGCAAGTCCATGAACCAGATCGTTGAGGATTTTGCCACCCAGTACCAGGAGAAGGTCGCCGCGCTCGATTCGATGCCTTCCGATGACGAGCTGTACAAGATGGCCGGTCAGGTTATGGTCGATGTGACCAAGGCTGCTAAGACCAAGGACACCAAGGTCACCTTCAAGTACTCCTGCAATGACGACGGCGAGTGGTCTGCCGACGATTCTGCAACCAACGAGATGATGAATGCCATGATGAGCTAGTTCGTTGCGGCGTTTTACCAAACGCCGCAACTGCTCGACGCTGCGCGGGCACCAGAGCGACAACTTGTCATTCAAAGAGGACGGCATGACCAGAAGGTCTATGCCGCCCTCTTTTCATGCCAATTTGTTCGCTCTGGTGCCCGCTCGCTGTCCGTCCTCTACCTGCGGCGTTGCCATGGTAGTCATTGGGGCGGCAGTTGGGGACGTTCCTTTTCTGCCGGCAGTTGGGGACACTCCTTGCGCCGGCGTTGCATCGAGTGCTCGGGAAAATATGGCCCGGTTTTTGGTCGAATTCCGGGTCGCGGTTTCCGGATGGGGTGGGTTGCGGAAAGTGCGACCCGGAATATTGCTCCAAAACGGGATGGCGTTTTCCCGACGCGCCTCAAACGGAAAGCGCATCCCATTCCGGAGCTCCAAAACGGGACGCGCTTTCCGCGCGGAAGAATTGTCGCAGCTACGTTAAGCAGTGCCGCTCGCTACTCGCCCAAGATCAGCTCGGCGAGTTCGTCTTGGGTGTCCACCACGTAGTCGGCGCCGGCGGCCTCCAACTCTGCGCGGCCGCGGAAGCCCCAGCTGACGCCCGCGCTCTTAAGGCCGGCGTTGTGGCCGGTCAGAACATCGACATTGGAATCGCCCACATAGAGCGTGGTTGCCGGATCGGCGCCCAGCTCCTCCATCACGTGCAGCGTGACGGGTGCTTCGGGCTTAGGCGGAAACGCATCAACACGGCCCTGCACCAGCGCAAAGCGCTCGGAACCAAAGTATTTCTCGATAAGCGGGGCTGCCGAAATATGGTCCTTGTTGGTGAGCACGGCAAGCTGAACGCCCGCTGCGCGCAGACGGTCGAGCATCTCATTCGTGCCGGCGTAGGGTGAGGTGTGGTCCTCCTTGTGCTCGCCGTAATAGGCCCTAAACTCGGCAAGTGTCTGCTCAAACATACGGCCGTCGCCCGCGTATTCGGCGGGCATAAAGCGCTCGACCAGCTTAAGCATGCCGTTTCCCACTTTGTAGCGGTACTCGTCCACGGCAAACGTGGGCCAGCCGTGCATCTCGCAGGTATGGTTACCGGCTGCCGCCAGGTCCTCGAGCGTGTTGAGGAGGGTGCCGTCTAAATCAAAAATCACATGGGAAAAAGCTGCTGCCATGGGTGCTCCTGCCGTTTGGGTTATAGGACGCACCCATGATACCGGGCTGGCATGTCGGGCATGTTTGAAATCTGAACAACTTTGAATACCGTGTATCGGGCCGCGCTGCCCGACCATCTCTGTCGTCAGCAAATTCTCGGCAGCTGCTCTCCTACGAGCATGTCGAGGATGCGGGTCGAGCCCCAGCCGGTGCGCACGCGCACGGCGGGACGGGTGTTCTCGGCAAAGTCAAGATATCGAGGACACTTTATCTAAAGTATTGGATAAAGGGGGTAAAATTA
>CAJMOP010000062.1 GCA_905215115.1 uncultured bacterium
CAAAGTCCAGGCTGCGATTCGCGGCATCCAGCGACATGCGGTAACGGCCGCTAATGAGGGCGCGCGATGCTAAGGCGGCAAGCCAGCGCAGGTAGGGGCGGCGGGTCAGGTCGCCTGCGGCCTCACGCTCGTAGGGGTCCTGCGCCGAGGCAATCTTGAGCGCCAGGTCGTGCTCCACCTCGTCGCACTTGGACACCAGATATTGCACGTATTCCTCGTTGGAGTCAGCGGTGAGGGCGCACAACATGCGCTGCGCATCCCAGTTGGCCGGATCGAGTGCGGCGGCCTCGCGAAGCATGTTCTCGGCAGCGGCCTCTTCCTGCTCGGCTTGGGCATCGTCGGGGATAAAGGGAATGCGGTAGTCGACGGCCTCGACCACCTTGGCAATCAGATGCCCGGCGCGGTCGCGGTCGTGCACGATGAGCGGCGCGGGGTTGCGGGTGAATTGCTCCATCAGACGCTCGACGGCGGGGCCGTCGGTGAGCGGGATATTGTCGCGGCGCAAGGCCTCAAGAACGAGGCGATGGCAATCCTCTTGAATGGGATCGAATGCCATGGGGCCTCCTTTGCTGCGGTTAGGGTTCAAATGTCTCTATATAAGGTTCTAGTTTACCCGCATGTGGCACACCGGGAGTGCCGCACTTGGACATGCACCTTTGCACCACGAAGACGGATGTCGCACAAATGTCGGCACCCTGGACGACCGAGTGGTATCACGGTGCCGCAAACGGTCGATTTTTGGCGGCGAACGGGGCGCATTTTGGAGGGGCACAGTCCTGCCCGGGATATGTGGTCAACCTTGATAAAACGGTTGCCCAGCTTGGGAGTATGAATGCCCCACAGGGGTCTTCTGGGATAGAAAAACGTTTCATCATTGTCGGCTTTAGGTGAATAACTGACCAACCAGAACGGTAAAATAGTGTTTGTCTGAGCGTTGAGACGTTTAGACATCGCGCATTGTCATCGCCGGCAACGCGCAAACCGGTCCTAACGGAGCCAATTGGGTGCTCCGTTATATACGCAAGTCTAAGAGGGGCTTGTTTAGGAGGCACAGTATGGGACGTTTTACCAATCCTCGCGATCTGTACTTTGGTGAGGGCGCTCGCCACGAGGTGAAGAACCTCAAGGGCAAGAAGGCCATCATCGTTTCTGGCGGCAGCTCTATGCGCCGTGGCGGGTTCCTGCAGGACGTTGAGGCCGACCTCAAAGAGGGCGGTTTCGAGGTCAAGCTGTTCGAGGGCGTCGAGTCCGACCCGTCCATCGAGACGGTCATGAAGGGCGCCGAGGCCATGCGCGAGTTCGAGCCCGACTGGATTATCGCCATCGGCGGCGGCTCGCCCATCGATGCCGCTAAGGCCATGTGGGTCTTCTACGAGTATCCCGAGGAGTCCTTCGACAACATCATCCAGCCGTTCAGCTTCCCCGAGCTGCGTCAGAAGGCTCACTTCTGCGCCATCTCCTCTACCTCCGGCACCGCTACCGAGGTCACCGCGTTCTCCGTCATTACCGACTACGCCAAGGGCATCAAGTACCCGCTGGCCGACTTCAACATCACCCCTGATGTCGCCATCGTCGACCCCGAGCTCACCTACACCATGCCCGCCAAGCTGTGCGCTCACACCGGCATGGATGCTCTGACCCACTGCATGGAGGCCTACGTTTCCACCTGCGCCTCTATGTTCACCGACGCCAACGCCCTGCACGGCATCCGCGAGATCGTCGAGTGGCTGCCCAAGTCCTATGCTGGCGACCATGAGGCCCGTCAGCACATGCACGAGGCTCAGTGCATCGCCGGTATCGCCTTCTCCTCGGGCCTGCTCGGCATCGTTCACTCCATGGCTCACAAGACCGGTGCTGCCTTTGAGAACGGCCACATCATCCACGGTGCCGCTAACGCCATGTACCTGGGCAAGGTTATCCAGTGGAACTCCAAGGACCCGCGTGCTGCCGAGCGTTACGCTTACGTGGCCAAGGAGATCCTGCACCTTCCCGGCGAGACCAACGAGGAGCTCGTCGCTGCGCTCGTCCAGAAGATTCGCGACCTCAACGACCAGCTCAACATTCCGCAGTCCATCAAGGATTACGCGAATGGTGGCGTGAAGGTCGACGCCGAGAACCCGCAGATGGTTTCCGAGGAGGAGTTCCTCGCCAAGCTGCCCGAGATCGCTGCGAACGCCGAGACCGATGCCTGCACGCCCGAGAACCCGCGTGAGACCAAGGCTGCCGACTTCGAGAAGATCCTCAAGGCCTGCTACTACGACACCGACATCGATTTCTAATCGATTCTTGTTATCGTAACGAGGGGCTCCGCACGCATCTGTACGGAGCCCCTTTCTTTTTAATTATTAGAGAGTGGGATAAAAATGGCTGCAATCTTCAATAGCCCCAGCAAGTACATCCAGGGCCCGGACGAGCTGGCCAAGCTCGGCTCCTATGTCGAGCCGCTCGGCGCTAAGGCCCTCGTCATCGTGACGCCTTCGGGCAAGAAGCGCGTCGGTGCCAAGATCGAGGGCGGCTTTGCCGAGGCTAAGGCCGAGCTGCTGTTTGAGGACTTTAACGGCGAGTGCTCCAAGGGCGAGGTCGATCGCCTGGTTGCGCTCGCTCGCGACAACGATTGCGACATCATCGTTGGCGTCGGTGGCGGCAAGATCCTCGATACCGCGAAGGCCGTTGCCTACTACCTGGAGTCCCCGGTTATCATTTGCCCCACCATCGCCTCGACCGATGCACCGTGCTCGGCACTTTCGGTGCTCTACACCGACGACGGCCAGTTCGATAAATATCTCTTCCTTAAGGCAAACCCCAACATTGTCCTGATGGATACGACGGTTATCGCGGCGAGCCCGGTGCGCCTGACGGTTTCCGGTATGGGCGATGCGCTCGCAACCTACTTTGAGGCCCAGGCGACGCACGATGCCGATGGTGGCACTTGCGCCGGCGGCAAGGGCGGTATGGCCGGCCTGGCGCTCGCCAAGCTCTGCTATGAGACGCTTATGGCCGATGGCGTCAAGGCCAAGGTCGCGCTGGAGAAGGGTGCGCTCACGCCTGCCGTCGAGCATATCATCGAGGCCAACACGCTGCTCTCCGGTATTGGCTTTGAGAGCTCGGGCCTTGCTGCTGCTCATGCCATCCACAATGGCCTGACGATGCTGCCCGAGTGCCACGGCATGTATCACGGCGAGAAGGTCGCCTTTGGCACCATCGTTCAGCTGGTACTCGAGGATGCTCCGACTGAGAAACTCGAGGAAGTCTTGGGCTTCTGCATTGAGCTGGGCCTGCCGGTCACGATGAAGGAACTTGGCGTTGCCGAGCTTACGCGCGAGCAGGCCATGATTGTTGCCGAGGCCGCCTGCGCGCCCGATGACACCATGTGCAACATGCCGTTTGAGGTGACGCCCGAGATGGTCGCAAACGCCATCCTGGGTGCCGACGCGCTGGGTCACTACTATCTCATGGATGAGTAAATCAAGCTAAGGAAGGGGCAAAGCCGGAAGATGGCTTTGCCCCTTTTTGCTATGGTGCAAACTAACCTGACCCCATCGCACCAAGTTGGTGCAAGGGGGTCAGGTTACTTTGCACCAATCGTTGTTTGATGAAGGGCGGATTCTTGTATGGCGCTTCCTATGGTTTACGGTGGTCCTGGCCGGTATGTTCAGGGGCCGGGCGAACTTTCGCGTCAGGGCAGGTATTTGTCATGGTTGGGCTGCGCTGCCTATGTCTTGTTTGACCAGGGCACCGAGGATCGGCTGTGCAGGCAGATCGTCGATGGATTTCTGGATGAAGATCTAAGCGAGCCGTTCTTTAAGATTTACAACGGTCCGTGTACGGAAGATGCCGTTGTCGAAATGGCCAAGGAAGCCCGGGCCGAGTATTGCGACATGGTGGTGGGCATTGGCGGCGGCAAGATGCTCGATATCGCCAAGGCAGTAGCGTTTTATGCTGAGCTGCCGTTGTGCGTATGTCCCACGGCGGCCTCAATGGATGGTCCGTGCAGCGCGATTTCGGTGTTGTATCACGAGGATGGGTCGTTCGACCGCTACCTGATGCTCGAGAAGAATCCAGACCTGGTCGTGGTCGATACCAACGTGGTCGCGGCGGCCCCACTGCGTATGACGGTCGCTGGTATGGGCGATGCGCTGGCAACGTACTTCGAGGCGCGTTCGTGTGCCGCGGCGCACGGCACCAACGAGCACGGCGGCGCGCCGGGGCACTTGGCTCTGGTTGCGGCTCGTGCCTGCTATGACACACTTATGGAGTGCGGCGTCGCTGCCAAGCGCGATCTCAAAAAGGGGCGTACATCGCCAGCGGTTGAGCGTCTGATCGAGTGCAATATTCTGCTTTCGGGCGTTGGCTTTGAGAGTGGCGGTTTGGCGCTGGCGCATGCGATCGCCAACGGCCTGACGATTCTGCCCGAGTGCAAGGCCATGCACGGTGAGGCCGTGGCATTTGGTCTGGTGGTGCAGCTGCGCCTGGAGCGTGCGCCCGAGCTTGATCAGGTGCTCGAGTTTTGCCAGCGCGTCGGTCTGCCGACGACGCTTGAGGAGCTGGGGCTTGGTGAGATTACCGATGCCGATTTGCTGAGCGTTGCCGACGCAACTTTTAAGAACGAGCGCAACATGGCCAACGAACAGACAAAGGTGACCAGGCAAAAGCTCGCGCAGCTCATGCGCGAGGCATAGTTTGGCGCTTGATTGACCTTGTGCAATCGAGGCGGCGATAGGCCATGGGCTATTTGCCGCAAAGATGCGCCGCGTGTAATTTGCCCGAGGCGCGGGCCGATAGCGTATCATTATCTCTTGCTTGTTTGCACTGCTCAGGGAGGGGCCGCGCATGGCGCAGGAACACGATCTGTTTGATGACATTATCGAGATCAGCAAGGGTTTCGACTTTCTTAAAAACCCGCTTGGCGGTGTGACCGATGCGCTCGATCCGTCGGCGCCGCAGTGGAATCCTGCTGACTACAAGGAGCGTCCGCGCGGCAACACCATTCCGTGCTTGACCTGCAAAAACGAAAAGAGTGGCTGCACCGCGTGCATGGACGTGTGCCCGGTCAACGCCATCGAGGTCGAGGAAGATGCCATCGAGATCCTCGATTCCTGTCGCAAGTGTGGCCTGTGCGCCGCTGCCTGTCCGACTGAGGCGATCATCTCGCCCCGCCTGGCGCCCAAAAACCTGTATGACGACATTGTCTCGGCAGCTACGAGCCACGAGACCGCCTACGTTACCTGCACGCGTGCCCTTAAGCGCATGCCGCGCGAGAACGAGGTCGTAGTAGCCTGCGTGGGCGATATTACAGCCGAGACCTGGTTCTCGGTACTGGCCGACTATCCCAACGTGAGTGTGTATCTGCCGCTGGGCGTGTGCGATAAATGCCGCAACACCGGTGGCGAGGACATGCTGGGCGAGGCGATTGCGAAGGCCGAGGAATGGGCTGGTACGGGTATGGGCCTGGAGGTCGACCCCAAGAGCCTCAAATGCCATAAGCGCCGCGAGTACGAGCGCAAGGAATACATGGAAAAGATCGCCCGTACCACGGGCCTGACCGTGACCAAACTCAATCCGGCGACGGCGGCACTGGCTTCGGTGACGCAGAAGCTCAAAGCCCATCGCCATCAGATCACCCAGCTGGAGCGCACACTCAACATCATGTGCGGTACCACGACGACCAAGCGTCGCCGCTCGCTCACCCATGGGCGCCAGCTGGTACTCTCGACGCTGCAAAACCACCCCGAGCTTGCCCAGAACATGCAGGTGAGCACGCCGGAGTGCGATTTTGACAAGTGCACGTCGTGCGGCGAGTGCGTTAACGCGTGCCCCACGTCCGCCTGCGATTTGGTGGGAAGCGGTCGCTTTGCACTGGAGTCCACGTATTGTTTGGGTTGCGGAGCCTGCGTCAAGGTTTGTCCCGAACATGCTCTCAAGCTGGTCGAACACGATGCGTCCAATCTGGTCGTCGTCGATCCCGAGGCCGAGGAAAAGGCCGCCCAGAAGGCGAAGGCTCACGAAGAAGCTGAGAAGGTCAAGGCCGAGGCAAAGGAAAAGCTCAACAAGATGCTCGACCAGGTGGAAAAGCTCGCGGACTAGTCAGCGACCCCTATCTCTGCTTCATTTGCGCCGCTGCGGTGTCCGGATTCGCCCGGATGCTGCGGCGGCGCTATACTTATACAGTTTGAAGTACCTGTACCAAAAGGAGCTGTCGTGTCCCTTTCCATCGGTATCGTGGGCCTGCCCAACGTGGGCAAGTCGACGCTGTTCACCGCGCTTACCAAAAAGACCGGCCTTGCCGCCAACTACCCGTTCGCCACGATCGACCCCAACGTGGGTATCGTCGACGTGCCCGATAGCCGCCTGCAAAAGCTCGCCGACATCGTCAACCCGGGCCGCATTGTGCCGGCTACGGTCGAGTTCGTCGACATCGCAGGTCTGGTGAAGGGCGCTAATGAGGGCGAGGGCCTGGGCAACCAGTTCTTGGCAAACATCCGCGAGACCGATGCCATCTGCGAGGTCGTGCGCTACTTTAAGGACCCCAACGTCATGCGTGAGGTGGGCCGCACGGGCGAGTTCGTCGATCCCGCCGGCGATGCCGACACCATCATGACCGAGCTCATCCTGGCCGACATGGGCACGCTCGAGAAGCAGCTGCCCAAGCTCGAGAAGGAGGCCAAGCGCGACAAGGAGCTCATGCCCAAGTTTGAGGTCGCCAAGCGTCTGCTTGCCTGGCTCAACGAGGGCAAGCGCGCCGCATCCATGGAGATGACTGACGAGGAGCGCGCCGCCGCCAAGGGCCTGTTCCTGCTCACCATGAAGCCCATCCTGTATGTGGCCAACGTGGACGAGGATATGCTCAACGAGGACCTGGCGCCCATCGATGGCGTCAAGCCGCTGCCGATCTGCGCCAAGATTGAGGCCGAGCTTTCCGAGCTCGATCCCGAGGACGCTGCCGACTACCTGGAGAGCCTGGGCCTGGAGCAGCCCGGCCTGGACGTGCTCGCGCAGGCCGCCTACAAGCTGCTTGGCCTGCAGTCGTTCTTTACGGCTGGTGAGATGGAGGTCAAGGCCTGGACGGTTCGTCAGGGCGCAACCGCTCCGCAGGCCGCCGGCGTCATCCACACCGACTTTGAGCGCGGCTTTATTAAGGCCGAGGTCATTGGCTACGACGATTACATCGAGCTCGGCGGCGAGCAGGGCGCCAAGGCCGCCGGCAAGCTGCGTATTGAGGGCAAGGACTATGTCATGGCCGATGGCGACGTCGTGCACTTCCGCTTTAACGTGTAAGGACGACGCACATGTTTAAATATGGCAAAAAAGCCGGCTACATGGGTATTGCGCTGCTCGTGCTTGCGGTGATTCCGCTGGTGGTCGCAGCGTGTGTTATCCCCAACATTGGTCCCGAGGTGGCAACAAAGTTTAATGCCGCCGGCGAGGTGACGCGCTGGGGCAAGAGCTACGAGTTGCTGGCACTGCCGGTGCTCAACCTGCTGCTGAGCGTGGCGACATACTTTACGGCAGGACGCCAGGCAAAGAACAATGAGGACTCCGCCGCCATGGCGCGCATCGTGTGCGAACGCTACCTGCGCAACGGTTGCATCACGGGTGTGTTCCTCAACGTGGTTAACGTTTACTTTATGTACTCGGCGATTACCGGAACGGGCTTTGGCCTAGGCTTTTAGCTTGCGCCTTTAGGCAACGAGCCTGCACGCATATTCAATGGCTGCTGCGAGGCCGCCGCTCGATCGTGGTTTAAAGACCATATCGGCGGCGGCCTCGTTTTCGTATCCAGCGCCGCGAAGGGCGAGTGCGATACCGGCTTCCAGGAGAAGGGGCAGACCGCGTTGGCTGGTTGCGATTACGGCAGCCTGATTGAGCGAGCAGCTATGCGCTTGGCATTGGATGGCAAGTTCGCCTTGCGCCGGGCAAGGGACCAGAACGGCGGCGACGCGACTTGATAGCAATGCAAATGCTGTGCGCTCATCGGGCGAAAGGCATTCGGCTTCAACGACGACGAGCTTGGGCGGTGCGCTGTTTGTGCGAAGCGTGGCTCGGTACATGCGGACCGAAGAACCCGACATAGAAAACTCCTGTGTATTCGGCAAAACGTAAACTATAGTTTACGTTTTTGTTCAGCTCCATTTCAAACTCGGCTGCATGGACGAACGTGCGAAACAGATTCTTGGCAAGCGAGTCGAGCAGACGCGCAAGGACCTTGGTATCTCCAAGGTCGATTTTTGTGTGGCAGCAGGAATCAGCCGTCCCTATCTCGACAGAATCGAAGATGGGACGGCAAATTTCACGCTCAAGGTTCTATTTAAGATCGCGCCCGCACTCGGCATGACGGTGTCAGAGCTTCTCGAGGGGATCGAATAGGGGATACCCGTCGATAACTGAATTACGCCATCGGGACGCGGTCGTGGTTGACTTGGCTGTAGAACAGGCGCTGAATCTCGGCCGCATCACGTGACTGGCCGAGTGCCCACATGGTTTTGGCCACGAGCGTCTCGGTGGTCATGTCATCGCCGCGCAGAATGCCCGGATGATCGGCGTAAGCGCGGCCGACCTCATAAACGCCCAGGTCGAGGCCCTCTTCGGGGACCTGCGTGGTCATAACGACGGTGCGACCCGAATCGACCCAGCGGAAAATTGCCTCTTGGAACGACTCGCCGGACTCGCCAAACTCGGGAATACCGCCAATGCCAAAGGTCTCCAGAATCACGGCGTCGTAGCTATCGGCAAGGGCGTCGAGGATGCCCGGGTTTACGCCGGGCGTAAGCTTGAGTACAAATACGCGCGGGTCGATGCTGTCGTAGAAACGAACCGGGTTCTCGTTCTGGTGAGTGCCGTGGAGTCCGTTGCGAACGATGCGGTCGTTGCGGATATAGGCAATGGGCGGATAGTTGACGCTAATGAACGCGTTAAAGCTCATGGTACGCTGCTTGCGGGCGCGCGTGCCGGCGATGGCCACACCGCCAAACACGATCGAAACGTCGTGCGAATGCTTGTCGAGCGCATAGAGTAGGCTCTGGTACAGATTGAGCTTGGCATCGGTAAAGGGATTGCCCATGGGCTTTTGCGAGCCGGTGAGTACGATAGGCTTGGGGCTGTCCTGAATCAGATAGGAAAGCGCCGCCGCGGTGTAGCTCATGGTGTCGGTGCCGTGCAGAATCACGAAGCCGTCGTGGTCGGCATAACCCTCGACGATGACGTCGCGGATACGCATCCAGTCACTGGGGCGCATATTGGTGCTGTCGATGTTCATGGGCTGCACGACGTCGAGCTCGCAGAGGCCCGAGATCTCGGGGACGCTCTGGGCGAGCTCCTCACCGGTCAGGGCGGGGGAGAGGCCGTTGCCGTCCTCGGTCGATGCGATGGTGCCGCCCGTGGCGATGAGAAGGATGCGCTTCATGCTGGTATTCCTATCGGTTTTGTCGCCGCAAGGGCGGAGTCGTTCGGCAGTATTGTGGCACAGGGCGTCCAATGTTCAAACGTAATACATCATCTGTAATGTTTAGTAATACTTCAATTGCCGTCAAATAAGGGCCCAGGTCGTGCGTTTGCCGTGCGCTGATGGCCGCGAGGGACGAGAAACCCCATATAACGTGTACACTATGGAAGTTATTTTCGTTCATTCACGCGGGTGGGCACCGGCTCCCCGCCAACAAGAGGGGGAAACCATGGATCAAAAGGCTTCCGCAAAGGTCCTCGTACTCGACTTTGGTGCGCAGTACGGTCAGCTCATTGCCCGTCGCGTCCGCGACCTCAACGTGTATTCCGAGATCGTTTCCTGCGACATCTCGGCCGATGAGATTCGCGAGATGAACGCCTCTGCGCTCATCCTTTCCGGCGGCCCGGCCTCCGTGTACGCCGAGGACGCTCCGTCCATCGATCCCGCCATCTTTGACCTTGGCCTTCCCGTCCTGGGCTTTTGCTACGGCCATCAGATCACGGCCGTGACGCTCGGCGGCAAGGTCGGCCACTCCGAGGTGGGCGAATACGGCCGCGCCACCATCACGCGTACGGCCGGCGCCAAGCTCTTTAACTCCACGCCCATGGAGCAGACCGTGTGGATGAGCCACCGCGACGCCGTGTCCGAGGTGCCCGAGGGCTTTACCGTTACCGCCAGCACCGACGTGTGCCCGGTTGCCGCCATGGAGTGCGTCGAGCGCAAGATCTTCACCACGCAGTTCCACCCCGAGGTCAAGCACTCCGAGTACGGTCAGCAGCTGCTGAGCAACTTCCTGTTTGAGATCTGCGGCCTGGAGCCCAACTGGAGCATGGACAACCTGGTCGAGACCATGACGGCTGAGTTCCGCGAGAAGGTCGGCGACGACCGCGTGATTCTGGCCCTGTCCGGTGGCGTCGACTCCTCCGTCGTGGCTGCGCTGGGCGCCCGCGCCGTGGGCAAGCAGATGACCTGCGTGTTCATCAACCACGGTCTGCTGCGCAAGGGTGAGCCCGAGCAGGTGGAGGAGGTCTTCACCAAGCAGTTTGACGTCGACTTTATCCACGTCCACGCCGAGGACCGTTATGCCGAGCTTCTGGCCGGCGTGACCGAGCCCGAGGAGAAGCGCCGCATCATCGGTACGCAGTTCTGGAAAGAGTTCTTCGCCGTGGCGCAGCAGCTCGAGACCGATGGCAAGCCGGTCAAGTACCTGGCTCAGGGCACCATCTACCCCGACATCATCGAGTCCGGCGCTCGCAAGACGGGCGGCAAGACGGCCACCATCAAGAGCCACCACAACCTGATTCCGTTCCCCGAGGGCGTGCACTTCGACCTTATCGAGCCGCTCGATCACTTCTTTAAGGACGAGGTCCGCGCGCTTGGCCTGGCGCTGGGCCTGCCGGGTCACATCGTGTTCCGTCAGCCCTTCCCGGGCCCGGGCCTGGCCATCCGCATCATCGGTGCGGTCGACAAGGAGAAGCTCGAGATCCTCAAGAATGCCGACGCCATCGTGCGCGAGGAGCTCGACGCCTACAACCAGCGCCTGTTTGAGCAGACCGGCGAGCGCAACTCCGAGCACAGCTGCTGGCAGTATTTTGCGGTCCTGCCCGACATCAAGTCCGTTGGCGTTATGGGCGACGAGCGCACCTATCAGCGCCCGATCATCTTGCGCGCCGTGGAGTCCAGCGACGCCATGACCGCCGACTGGGCCAAGCTGCCCTACGACGTCCTGGCCCGCATCTCCGGCCGCATCGTTGCCGAGGTCCCTGGCGCCAACCGCGTCTGCTACGACATCACGTCCAAGCCGCCCGCGACGATCGAGTGGGAATAAATCGAGTTGCTTAAAAAAGCCAGTGTTTATGCGGGTTTCAGCGATTTCG
>CAJMOP010000063.1 GCA_905215115.1 uncultured bacterium
CGGGCGCGGGCTGCCAGCTCACGGTCTCCCCCGCTGGCATCGCAGGCTACGCACTGCCGGGACGCATCACGGCCGTGTCACTCACTAAGCTCAACTTCCGCGTACGTCGGCCGGTCGATGCTGCCCGCGTGCGCATTCTGGCAGGCAACGAGGAACTGTTCGCCGGCAAGGTCCGCCCGTTTAAACCGAGCGTCATGGAAAGCTTCCCGCTGCCGGCAAAGGTGATTCAGCATGCGCTCGACTTGGGTGTTAGCGAGATTGTCCTGTCCGTCGACCCCGTTGAGGAGGCGTAGAGTCATGAGCACAAACGCGATTGAAACGCTGCAGTTCAACTGCACCACCTGCCCATCCGAGTGCCTCCTGACCGTAGAGGTGGAGCGCGACACAGACGGCGCCGTGGCAGAGGTGCACTCCGTAACCGGCAACAGCTGCCCACGTGGCGATACTTTCGCGCATCAGGAGCTCACCTGTCCCATGCGCGTGCTTACCACCACCGTGGCCGTATCCGGCGGCGACGAGGCGCTGCTGCCCGTGCGCACGGCCGAAGCCATCCCGCTGGCACTCCACGCCCAGGCCATGGACCTCATCCGAGGCCTAATCATCGACGCCCCTATCCGTATGGGCGACGTCGTTCTGGAAGACCTCCTCAACACGGGCATCGACCTCATCGCCAGCATGGACATCGACCCAACCTAAGTAGCTTATTTGGGACGGCGCTCTTTTAGCTACCCCGCCATCCACCCCGCCCCTCCTCAATTGCGGTGAAATAGTTCCTAATTTCCGCCAAAACCCCGGCATCCAGGAACTATTCCACCGCAACTATCCTTGGAATCGGTATTTAGCTTGTGCCTACTATAGTGCCATTTCAAAACCACCCCGGATTACGGGGCTGATTCGGAGGCCCCCATCCATACCGACATTTTTCGATTTTTGATAAGCCGTCTACCTGCGGTTTTAATTTCACGATTTTTCCCATGGTCAAGTAATACAGGTCCAGCCCCGTAATCCGCCATACTTTTGAAACCAGCCCATTTGGAACGGGCCTCTTATGACTACTTTTGCCCCAACGTTCGCTCAAATGATTTTTCTGGGACGGGGATTGAAATAATCATTCGGCACCCAATGATTATTTAATCCCCATCCCAGAAAAATCATTCCGCATGTTAGACGTAGCTAAAATAGCCCCGTCCCAAATTGACTACCCTGGCATTGGGGATACCATGGTGGCAGCCTAGCGAAAGGATGTTTCATGGCACATGTCGATGACCAGCGTGTGGCGCGCGTGCTCGATGCGCTCGAGGCTCAGCACCCCGGTGCGCAGCTGCTCGTGAATGACCCGTGGTCGATCTATTACCTAACCGGCTTTTATGCCGATATGTTCGAGCGTTTTTGCGGCGTGCTGCTCGCGCGCGGTGCCGAGCCGGTGATCCTAGTCAACGCCCTGCACCAGCTGCCAGAGTATGACAATGCCCGCGTCGCCTACCACACCGATACCGATATCGTGACCGACGCCATCGCGAGTGAGATCGACCCAGCCAAGCCGCTTGGCATCGACACCGTCATGCGTTCCGGCTATTTGATGCCGCTCATGGAGTGCCACGCCGCAAGCGAGTTTTTCCTGGGTGACTTTGCCGTCACCGCCGCACGCACCTACAAAGACGCTACCGAGCAGGAGCTTATGCGCGCGTCCTCGGCCGCCAACGACGCCGTGATGGCCGATGCGATCAAGCTCGTCCATGAAGGCGTGACGGAGCGCGAAATTGCCGATCAGATGCTCGGTCTGTACCGCAAGCACGGCTGCGAGGGCTTTAGCTTTCCGCCCATCGTGAGCTTTGGCGCCAACGCCGGCGACCCGCATCACGAGCCCGACGATACCGAGCTTAAACGCGGCGACGTGGTGCTGTTCGACATTGGCGGACGCCATCGCAACTACTGCTCGGACATGACGCGCACGTTCTTTTGGGGCGAGCCGGACAAGGAGACGGCGCGCATCTACGATATCGTGCGCCGCGCCAACGAGGCCGCCGAGGCGCTCATCGCACCGGGCGTGCGCATGTGCGACCTGGACCGTGCCGCGCGCGACGTGATTGAGGACGCGGGCTACGGCAAATACTTTACGCATCGCCTGGGTCACTCGATCGGTCTGCAGGACCACGAGCCGGGCGACGTCTCGCTCGTCAACGAGCAGGTCGTAGAGCCGGGCATGACGTTCTCAATCGAGCCGGGCATCTACCTCCCCGGCCGCACCGGCGTCCGCATCGAAGACCTTGCACTGGTCACCGAGTCCGGCGTCGAAATCCTCAACGCCTACCCCCACGAAGCCGCGCGCCTAGACTAGGTACGCCGCCAAAGCGCCCCTAGAAGTTGCGGTGGAATAGTTCCTGGATGGACTGCTAGAACCCAAAAACAGGAACTATTTCACCGCAACTGATGAGGGGATGGATTAGCGCAACAGGCCTGCTACTTCGCCGGCTAGGGTGATGGTACCGGCGGCAACGAAGGACTCGCCCGCGGCATCGAAGGCAGCGAGGGCCTCGGGCACGCTCGGGTATACGCCCGCGAGCTTATCGGCATCAACGAGGCCGGCGAGCTCCTCCGCCGGCAGGGCGCGATCGGAATCGGTCTGGGTCACGACAACGCGAGGGAACGCCGGAACCAGAACGTCAACGATGCCCGCCACGTCCTTGTCGGCCAGCGCAGCGCACAGCAGCGTGGGGCGATTTACCACGCACGGATCGATTTCGTCCAGCGCGCTCACAAAGTTCTCGCAGCTCTGGGGGTTATGACAGGCGTCGATCAGCTTGAGCGGATCGGTCCCCAGCACGTCAAAGCGACCCGGTGTGGGGCAACCCATAAGCGATGCATCCAACGCATCGTGATCGAGCTCGCGACCCAGATACCCCTCGCAAAGCATAATCGCGCACGCTGCATTCTGCGGCTGGTAGGCCGGCTTGACCATGCTCGACGTATAGATCGCGCGCGGCGTGGTACAGCTAAACTCAACCGTGTCGCCAACATGCGCCGGCACCTTAGTCGTAGCGTGGCTCACCACGAGCGGCACCACACCGCACTCGCGACAACGGGCATCCATCACGCGCTGAACACTCGCCTCATGCGTGCCCTCGCCCAGTACAACCAGGCGTCCGGGCTTAATGACCGCAGCCTTCTCCCCCGCAATGGCCTCGAGCGTATCGCCCAGGATACGTGTGTGATCGAGCCCAATGCCCGTAATGGCAACGGCGACGGGATCGGTCGCGCTCGTGGCGTCCCAACGCCCGCCCATGCCAACCTCGAGCACGGCAACATCCACCGCAGCCTCGGCAAACACCACAAGTGCAGCAGCCGTCAAAAGGTCAAACGGCGTGATGGTATAGGCGCGCTCCCCCGCCGCCACACGACGGGCATTCACTCGATGCCCCGCCTCAACAGCGGCCGAAACGCCACGGGCGAATGCCTCATCGCTCACGACGCATCCATCGACTTCCATGCGCTCGGGATAGCGTACCAGCTGTGGCGACGTATACAGCGCGGTCTTGAGCCCCTCGCCACGAAGAATGGCAGCCGAAAAACGCGTAGTCGAAGTCTTGCCATTGGTACCGGCGACCTGAATGCAATCGAAATACTCGTCCGGACGTCCCAGCTCATCAAGCATATCGACAACCGTCTCAAGCAGAGGCCCAGCATCCCCAGAAATCCGCCCCGTATCAGCAGCCAGCCCAACAGCCTCATCAAACGAAAGCAAATCAAACTCAAAAGGAACGGTATACAAGCCGGAACGCTTAGGCATTTTTAGAACCGCCATTCATAGAAAAATAAAACAGTATAGGTTGAGGATAGTCAGCGAAAACGCCTCTGATGAGCCAAGGTGCCGTGAAACAAGGGTGCATAGGGCTTATGCCCATGCGCCCGAAGTTGAACGGCAGATTGGCCATCAGAGGCGTTTGCAGCGTCGAGTCAGCCGCCGTTCGTTAGAACGGCGGAATAGGTGTCCGCAGTAGCGAGCAAAGCATCGGGACGCGCCCCCGAGTAAACCTTACGAGAAGTCAGCAACCTGAGCAGTCAGCGCCGCCAGGATCTCCTTGAGCTCAGCTGCACGGTCCCTCTTCTTTTGGACCACCGCGGGCGCGGCCTTGGCCACGAAGCCCTCGTTGGACAGCGTCTTCTCGCAGCCGGCAAGCTCCTTCTGGGCCGCGGCGATCTCCTTCTCCAGGCGCGCCTTCTCGGCCGAAAAGTCGACCTTGCCCTCGAGCACCACAAAGACCTCGACGCCGCTGTCGACCACGGCAATGCTCGCGGCCGGTTTCTCAACGTCGGTACCCATGACCAGCGAAGCGGTGTTCGCCAGCGGCTCGATGGTCGAGCGCAGGCTCTCGAGCTTCTCGACGTCCTCGGCACCGGCGCGCACGACCACGTCGAGCTCGGCCTTGGGGCTCAAACGATAGCGCGAACGCGTGGCGCGGGCGGCGGAAACGACGGTACGGCACAGCTCAAACGCGCGCTCGGCGGGCTCGTCAACGTACTTGGCGTAGTCGGCGGGCTCGGGCCACTTGGCAATCATGAGCGCCTCGGCGCGGTTCACGTTACCCTCGGCGTCCAGATCGAGCACGCTCGCCGGCATGTTGTCCCAGATCTCCTCGGTGACAAACGGCATAAGCGGGTGCATCAGGCGAATGGAGGTGTCGAGCACAAAGATCAGGTTGCGCTGGGCCTGCAGACGGCCCTCGCCCTTCAGGCGAGCCTTGGTGACCTCGACATACCAGTCGCAGACCTCGTTCCAGAAGAACTGCTGCACGCCGCGGGCCATGTCGCCAAAGGTGTAGTTCTCGATGCCCTCGGTGACCATCTGGACGGCCTTGGCCAGGCGGCTGAATATCCAGGCGTCGGCCGGCGTCTCCACGACGGGCACGCCGGGCGTGTAGCCCTCCATGTTCATAAGCAGGAAGCGGCTGGCGTTCCAGATCTTGGTCACAAACGACTTGGCCTGGTCGGTACGCGGGCTGTCGATGAGCTTCTTGGTCTTCTTATCGATGTTCGCGTCGAACTTGACGTCCTGGTTGTTAGTGCACAGCGTGAGCAGGTTGTAACGCATGGCGTCAGCACCGTACATACCGATGAGGTCCATGGGGTCAACGCCGTTACCCTTGGACTTGGACATGCGGCTGCCGTCCTTGGCAAGGATCGTCGGGTAGATGACGACGTCCTTAAACGGCACCTCGTCCAGGAAGTACAGCGAGCTCATGACCATGCGGGCGACCCACAGCGCGATGATGTCGCGCGCGGTGACGAGCGCCGTCGTGGGGTGATGGCCCTCGAGCAGCTCGGGCTTTTGCGGCCAGCCCTGCGTGGCAAAGGTCCACAGCTGTGAGCTGAACCAGGTATCCAGCACGTTCTCGTCCTGATGCACGTGATGACCGCCGCACTTGGGGCACACGTCGGTGTCCTCGGTCAGGGCGTCCTCCCAGCCGCAGTCCTCGCAGTAGAACACGGGGATGCGGTGGCCCCACCACAGCTGGCGGCTAATGCACCAGTCCTTGAGGTTCTCCATCCAGGTGGTGTAGGTCTGCGTCCAGCGCGCGGGGTGGAAGGTAACCTTGCCGGAGTTAACGGCGTCGAGTGCCGGCCCCTTGAGCTTGTCGACGGCCACAAACCACTGCTCGGACAGCCACGGCTCCAGCGCGGAGTCGCAACGGTAGCAGTGCATGACGGAGTGGTCGAGCTCTTCGACGTGGTCGAGCAGGTCGTGATCCTCGAACCACTTGATGACGGCCTCGCGGCACTCGTCGCGGTTCATGCCGGTGAACTCGCCGTAGCCCTCAACAACTACCGCGTGCTCATCGAAAATGTTAATCTGCGACAGGTCGTGGGCCTGACCCATGGCGTAGTCGTTGGGGTCGTGGGCCGGGGTAACCTTGACAAAGCCGGAACCGAAGTTGGCGTCGACATGCCAATCCTCAAAGATGGGGATCTCGCGGTCGACGATGGGGAGCTTGACGGTCTTACCCACAAAGGCGGCCTTCTCGGGGTCCTTCGGGGAGACGGCAACGCCCGTGTCGCCGAGCATGGTCTCGGGGCGCGTGGTGGCGACGACGATGTAGTCCTGGCCGTTGACCGGCTCGGTCAGCGGGTAGCGCAGGTGCCACAGGTGGCCCTTCTCGTCCTTATACTCGGCCTCGTCGTCCGAGATGGCGGTGGTGCAGTTGGGGCACCAGTTGACGATACGCTTGCCACGGTAGATCAGGCCGTCGTGGTACCAGTCGCAGAAGACCTTACGCACGGCCCGGGCGTAATCCTCGTCCATGGTGAAGCGCTCGTTGTCGAAGTCGACGGAGCAGCCCATGCGCTTGATCTGCTCGACGATGATGCCGCCGTACTCGTGGGTCCAGTCCCAGCAGGCGTCAACAAACTTGTCGCGACCGATCTCCAGGCGGCTGATACCCTCGCTCTTGAGCTTCTTGTCGACCTTGGTCTGCGTGGCGATACCGGCGTGATCGGTGCCCAGCACCCAGCGCGTGGACTTGCCGCGCATGCGGGCCATACGGACGATGGCGTCCTGGATGGAGTCATCGGTGGCATGGCCCATGTGGAGCTTGCCAGTCACGTTGGGAGGCGGAATGGTGACGGTGCAGTCGCCCACGCCCTCACGGCGCTTGTAGTAGCCGCCGTCGAGCCACTTCTGCAGGATCGCCGGCTCGTTGGTCGACGGATCGTAGTTCTTGGGCATCTCTTCCATATATCTCTCCCTGTCCCGCCGGGGAGGAATGTAGGCCCGCTAGGGTCTGCATTCCTCCCCTTAGGTATCGATTACTTCAGTCTGATATGACTTCGCTGAGGCTTAAACAAACACACAGAATAACACAGGTAGTTGGGGTTATTGCGTATATATAAAATAGCCTCCGACCGCGGATGGTCGGAGGCTATTTGCAAGCACGTTTTTGGCTGGTTTACCCGTAGATGCGTTGGGGCTGTTCTTCGCCCTTAACCGCCGCTTCGGTTACGACGACCTTAGCGACGCCCTCCTCGCTGGGAAGGTCGAACATCGTCTGCTGAAGCACGTCTTCGCAGATGGCGCGCAGGCCGCGGGCGCCGGTCTTGCGAGCAAGCGCCATGCGGGCGATCTCGTGCAGGGCCGCGTCCTCAAACTCAAGCTCGACGTCCTCGAGCTGGAACATCTTGCGGTACTGACGCACCACGGCGTTCTTGGGCTCGGTCAGAATCGACACCAGATCGTCCTCGTCGAGCGCCTGCGTCTGGGTGACGACGGGCGTACGGCCCACGAACTCGGGAATCATGCCAAAGGCATTAAGATCCTGCGGGAGCACCTGGCGCAGCAGGTCGTTCTCGTCGACCGAGGTGGGGCCGGCGATCTCGGAGTTAAAGCCAACGCCCTTGTTGCCCACGCGGTCGGCGATGATCTTGTCCAGACCCACAAAGGCACCGCCGCAGATGAACAGGATGTTGGTCGTGTCGATCTGCAGCAGCTCCTGCTGGGGATGCTTGCGGCCGCCGGTGGGCGGAACGCTGGCCACCGTGCCCTCAAGAATCTTAAGCAGCGCCTGCTGAACACCCTCGCCCGAAACATCGCGGGTAATGGAGAGGTTCTCAGCCTTGCGGGCAATCTTGTCGATCTCGTCAACGTAGATGATGCCAACCTGTGCGCGCTCAATGTCGCCATCGGCAGCATTAATGAGCTTGAGTAGGATGTTCTCCACGTCCTCGCCCACATAGCCGGCCTCGGTGAGCGCGGTGGCATCGGCGATAGCAAACGGCACCTCAAGAATGCGCGCGAGCGTCTGGGCCAGCAGGGTCTTACCGGTACCGGTGGGACCGAGCAGCAGGATGTTGGACTTGGCGAGCTCTACCTCGTCCATATCGTCATCGAACTGCGAGCCCATGTCGTCATCAAAGGCAGACACCGCAGCGCCGCCCTCAATCACGCGGCGATAGTGGTTGTACACGGCCACCGACATGGCGCGCTTGGCGTCCTCCTGACCCATAACATAGGCCGAAAGCTCGTCATAGATCTCATGCGGCGTCGGCACGTGCGTGATGACCTGGCGATCGTCCTCGAGCTCAAAACCCTCGGTCTCGGGGTCCGCGGCGGGCTGGGATGCAGCCTGGCCGTGGTCGTTGAGGAAGCCCGGCAGCTTGCCGTTGCGGGCAGCGTCCATAAAGTCCGAAGCCAGCGACTCCTCAAGGATCTCGGAGCAGGCGGCAACGCACTCGTCGCAGATAAAGATGTTGGTCGGACCCTTTACAAGGCGGCGAACCTGCCCCTGCTCTTTTCCGCAGAAGGAGCAGCGGATGGGGTTGCCATTCTCGTCAAAGTTGTCCTGCATGTTTCCTGCCATCCTAGGCGTCCTTCGCGGCGAGATCGCGCGAGGTGACGATACGGTCGATCAGGCCGTAGTCGAGGGCCTCGGCAGCGGTCAGGTAGTTGTCGCGCTCGGTGTCGGCCTGGACCTTCTCGATCGGCTGGCCCGAGGCATCGGACAGGATCTGGTTGAGCTCGCGGCGGGTCTTCTTGATCTCCTCGGCCACGATCTCGATCTCGGTCTGCTGACCCTGGGCACCGCCGCTGGGCTGGTGAATCATGACCTTGGAGTGCGGCAGGCAGAAGCGCTTGCCCTTGGCGCCGGCCGAAAGCAGCACGGCAGCCATAGACGCGGCCATACCGACGCAGATGGTGGAGACCTGCGGCTTGATGAAGTTCATGGTGTCAAGAATCGCCAGGCCAGAGTAAACCTCGCCACCGGGCGAATTGATGTAGAGCGAGATATCCTTCTCGGCATCCTGGCTCTCAAGATGCAGCAGCTGGGCAACGACCAGGTTGGCGCTGACGGAGTTGATCTCCTCGCCCAAGAAGATGATGCGGTCGTTGAGCAGGCGCGAATAGATATCGTAGCTGCGCTCGCCGCGCGGCGTCTGCTCGATAACGTATGGCACGAGGGCGGAATCGAACTTAGCGATCATACGCATCTCCATTTCTCTTACGGACCAATAGTGGCTCTAGACAAACGTACGGTGCCCGCATGCTATGCATTGGCTGGCACCGTACGAAGCAACCGGATAACCGGCTTATAACTTTACCCCATCACGGGCACATACATGCGCTCGCGTGCAAGGTGGCGAGAATTACTCGGCGTCCTTGGCGGTCTCGTCGACCTCAGTCACCTTGGCGTTCTCGACCAGGTGATCGACGGCCTTGGAGCGACGGATGGACTCGCGGACGGCAGGCATGCGGCCATCGGCGATGAACTCGGCCTTGGAAGCCTCGACGTCCTTGACGCCAGCCTTCTCGAACTCGGCGTTGATGTCGTCCTCGGTGACCTCAATCTTGAGCTCACGGGCGAGAGCGTCGAGCGCCAGGGACTCACGGGCAACGTCGTTGGCCTGCTTGTGCAGGTCGCCGATGAACTGCTCCATGGTCAGGCCGGAAGCGGGCAGCCAGGTGTCCAGCGTCATGCCGCGGGCAGCGAGGTTGGACAGGAAGTTCTGGCCAAGCTCCTCAAAGACGGACTGCTCGTAGTCGGCGTCCATCTCGTCGAGCTGCAGGCGCTCGGCGAGAGCGGAGACGCAACGGTTCTCCTTCTCGGCCGGGAGGCGGGAAGCCTTGTCCTGCTCGATCTCGATCTTGATGGCGTCGCGCATAGCGTCGATGCTGTCGAAGCCAAAGTCAGACTTGACGAGCTCGTCGGTGAGCTCGGGGGTGTTGCGGACCTTGATGCCCTTGACGGTGACCTCGACGGTGTGGGTCTCGGCCTCCTCGCCCTCCTCGGCCTCGTCGGTCCAGGTGACGGACTTGACGTCGTCAACGTTGGCGCCGATCAGAGCCTCGTTGAACTCGGCGGGGTTGCTGTCGCTACCGGCGATGAGCATACGGCCCTCGGCGGCAAAGTTGTCGGCGTTCTCGACGGCCTTGAGGTCGACGGTAACGTAGTCCTCGGACTCGACAGCGCGGCCCTCGACGTCCTCGAAGGTGGCACGGTAGTTGAGGAGCATCTCGACCTGGTTGTTGATCTCGGACTCGGTGACCTCCGCAGGGGGCATCTCGATCTCGACAGCGTCGAAGGAGGAGAGCTCAGCGGCGGGACGCAGGGAGAACTCGACGGTGTAGGTGTAGTCCTCGTGATCCTTGGCGAGGTCGAGCTCCTTGTAGTCACCGCTCTTGGTGGGGACGATGTCCAGCTCGTTGAGGACGGCGGGCTCGTTGGCGGCGATCAGGTCGTTGGTGGCCTGAGCGAGGGTAGCCTCGGCGCCAAGAGCGGAATCGATGACCGGACGGGGAGCCTTGCCGGCACGGAAGCCCGGGAAGCGGTACTTCTTGGCGGTGTCCTTGTAGGTCTTCTTGATCGCGGCGTCGACGTCGGCGGCCGGGATGGTGACCGTAGCGGTGAGCTTGGCGTCCTTGACGTCAGAAGCGGTGATGTTCAACACGTTCCTCCTCATACTGCCCAGCTTATCTGAGGTGCTGGTACCTTTATGCAACAAAGAGTCGCGACGGCCGAAGCCGACGCAGATGCGTTGGTGCGGGCGAAAGGACTCGAACCTTCACGGGAATCCCACCAGAACCTAAATCTGGCGCGTCTACCAATTCCGCCACGCCCGCATGAGCGCACAGACTAGGAATGATAGCAGATACGAACGACAAGCGCACGCACACGTTTTACAGGCTCACGACCTCACCACGAGTGCGAAAGGCGGGGCGAGTTGCCCCGCCCCGCCCATTACGACTTGTTCGCCGACCCGCTACTCCCCCAGCAGGGCCTTCTCGGGCGTGATCGGCAGCGAGCGCACCTGGTGGCCGGTGGCGTGTGCCACGGCCGAGGCC
>CAJMOP010000064.1 GCA_905215115.1 uncultured bacterium
TCGAGGCGCGCCATCAGCGTCTGGGTGCCGCGATGGCATCGATGATTGGGTCGGCCCAGGTCGACCTGGAGATGCTCGATCAGCGCGGTCGCCGTGCCTGGGATACCTATACGGCTCGCTTGGGTGATGCGCTCGATGCCGCTGCGTGTCGCCCGTGCCTCAACGACCCCACATTTATGGTCGAGCGTCGCGAATCGGAGCTTGCACTGACTGCCGATCGCCTGTCGGGCGCCATAGTACGCTCAGTCGGGGTCTTCCGCTCCAACTTCGAGCGTCTGCCCGAGCGTCTGGTTGCAAGCACCTCAGGGCTCGACGGCAAACGCCATGCGCTCACGCTTACGAGTTCCCGTCTGGAGCATCAGGGGCGCACGATGCTCAGCAAACCAGCGTCCGACCTGGGCCGTGCAGCGGCTTCGCTCGATGCCCTGTCGCCGCTTAAGGTACTTGCCCGCGGTTATTCCATCGCGTACAGCGACGATGGTGTGGCTATAAGTGCCCAGACCTTTAAGCCGGGCGACGCCATCCGCGTGCGCATGGCGGACGGTAACGTGTCGGCAACCGTCAACGCGGTCGAGTAGACCGCGTTTCGCAGTGATAGACCCTTAGGAAAGGAAACAGATATGGCAGAGAAGACCCCGGTAGAGCAGCTTACGTACAAGCAGGCCTCGCAGGAGCTGGAGCTCATCATCCGCAGCCTGGAGTCGGGCGATATGGAGCTCGAGGAGTCGCTCGAGAGCTACACCCGCGGCGTCGAGCTCCTCAAGAGCCTGCGCACCCGCCTGTCCGATGCCGAGCAGAAGGTCTCGGTGCTCCTTAAGGACGTCGACGGCAACGACGTGCTCGCCGACGGCGAAGCCGCCAACACGGACGACAACCTCTCGTTCTAAGCATCTCGACCAAATATAATTACCTTGGTCTGTGAGAAAGGAACCAGCTATGTGTGATTGCATCTTCTGTAAAATTGCCAACCACGAGATCCCCTCGACCGTTGTCTATGAGGACGACCAGGTCATCGCCTTCGATGACCTCAACCCCCAGGCGCCGGTCCACACGCTCGTGATCCCCAAGAAGCACTACAGCGACATCGCCGACAACGTGCCTGCCGAGACCATGGGCGCCATGGCTCACGCCATCCAAGAGGTCGCCAAGGCCAAGGGTCTGGAGGACGGTTTCCGCGTCATCTCCAACAAGGGCGTCAACGCCGGCCAGACCGTCATGCACTTCCACATGCACGTCCTCGGCGGCAAAAACCTGGGCGAGAACCTCATCTGAGGGCGCTTGGTCCGTCGACTTGGCTGCCTTTGGAGTAATCTATGCAGCTTTCTCAACTCGAATACCTTCAAGCGGTGGCGAACTATGGCGGCGTGCGCAAAGCAGCTCGCGCCGTTCATGTGAGTCCGCAGGCCGTTTCGTCGGCAATCAAAAAGTTGGAATCTGAGTATCAGATTGTTTTGCTTGACCGATCGGCGGGGGAGGCTGTTTTGTCTCCGGCGGGCAGAGAATTTGCGCGTCGTGCACGCGTGATCCTGGCACAAGTCGACGATCTCAAAAAGTACGCTCAATCGAGGGGCGACGGCGTTTCGCCCGATGGCCACTTTCGTCTTTACGCCCCCTGCCTTCATGGGCGGGGGCGCCTTTTTGCCGAAAGCTGGTATGACTCGTTTGAACGCTCGCACCCTCAGATTCACCTTGATGTGTGGCATCAGCCAACGGCTACATGCTTTGAATCACTTGTGCTTGGCATTTCGGATGCGGCTATCTCATTCGAGGAACCACGGGACAGCGTCCTTTCTTCAAAATATTTGGGTGAAAAGGAGCTCAAGGTTCTTTCATGCCCAGCGGGTCATCAATCTGTGGGCGCCATGACCATTCGCGAGTTACTGGGCGGCAGGCTCGCTGTTCCCATTAATTTGTCACCCTGTCTCAATGCAATCAATCAATGTCCCGAAGCCCAGCTCGTCAATTTTCGCTTCCGTGATGTTGAATACGGAAGCAGGGCTCAGACTGAGTTTCTTCAAGCCGGGGGATTGATATTGAGTTTGTCTGGGTCCTCTCTCGCATCGGATGGGTCAGAAGTGAGTGAGTGCTCCATTGAAGGTTCGCGTGATGTAACCTTGCCCATCTACTTTTGCTATCGGCAAAATTCCTGGACTGATCGACACCAGACGGTTTTTCTGCACCTATTGCGTCATCTTGCTTCGTGAGATTAATTGGCTTCGAGGCATCAAGTGATTATTGACGCCTTGTAACACATAGCTGACAGCTTTGCCCTCATGCTTTTCCAAGATTCCGATTTAGATTGCTGACTCTTGGAGGGCGGAGCATGAAAAACCGTACGGTTTTGCTTTATATGACGTTCGTTTTTCTGTCGAACTTCAGCACCATCTTGTATTTTCTAACTGTCTACCTTGAGTTCGTCGGACTTTCGATGGTATCGATTTCTAGCATGATGATTGCATATCAAGTGAGCAAGTTCATCCTTGAAGTTCCCACTGGCTATATTGCTGATAGGTTTGGACGAAAGACAAGCGGTCTCGTTGGCGTCGTGGGGATGCTTGGATACTACGCCGCCCTGCTTCTCGTCCGTTCTCCCCTGCTTTTAGTCGGTGCGTTCGCTCTCAAAGGTTTTGCCGTTGCGTGTGTGAGCGGATCCATCGAAGCGATTTACATTGACAGCGTCTCTCAGGACCAGCTCGTAAGACTTAATGTCGTTGAGCGATTTGTTTTCTATGCCTCTTGTGCCATCTCCGCTTGCGTGGGCGGTTTCATTTCGTCCGTCGGTGCATATCTCATTGGTCTTTCGGCAGATATCATCGCAATGGTGTTGACGTTGGTTGTCGTTGTCTGCATTCCTGAGATGCGAAGAGGGGGCATTGCGACGACACCTGAACATGGGATTAGCCCGAAGATGATCGGTGCCGCTATTGCGGGTAATGGCATTCTTCGTTCAGCGTTCATCATGGACTGTTCTCAGGCATTTGCTTTTGTCGCCCTGGAAGACTTTTTCTCACTGCTGCTTGCGGGTCGCGGAATGAATGCCGTCGCTTCGGGTGTCACCATTGCGGTCCAGCTCCTTGCCTCGGCCTCCATGGGACTTATTGTGCCCTGCGCGATTGCTCATGTCGACAAGGGCCGCTTTGCGCGTATTTGCGGCATCGTGCGCCTTTTCCTGACAGCTTTGTTTTTGATTCCCCTTACTCCGGCTAATTTGCTGCCTGTGTTCTATGTGCTGCAGACGGTTGCGTACTCGTTATTTGCTCCAATTAAATACTCAATTTTTCAAAAAGTAGCCGATTCTTCGATGCGCTGTTCACTGATTTCGGTTCAAAGCCAGATGGTGGCGGTGGGCGCCATCCTTTTCTATCTGTTCAATGCTGTGTTGAGCAGCATCGCGGGCATTCGAGTCATATTGCTTGTCGCACTCGGAACCTCTTCTTTGGTGTATATCCCCGCGCTCTTTCGTCTTACACGCCAAAGGTCATGAGTATTTGGGCATCGATAACTTATATATCAACGCAATAAACCCGAGCGCGAGGGCGTTTGGGTTTATTATTGAAGCGTATGTAACCTGGCGGCGCCACACCGCCTGTTAGTAGGGAGACACATGAACGTTCTGGTCGTCAACGCAGGATCTTCGACCCTTAAGTATCAGGTCATCGATACCAAGTCCCACAAGGTGTCCGCAAAGGGCTCCTGCGAGCGCGTCTGCTTTACCGGCGGTACCTTCACCCACGCTGCCAACGGCTCCAAGAAGGTGACCGAGAACATCGAGTTCCCCGACCACAAGGTCGCCATCGAGGTCGTCCTGAAGGACCTCGAGGCTAACGGCATCAAGATCGAGGGCATTGGCCACCGTATCGTTCAGGGCGGTTGGTACTTTGGCGATTCCTCCCTCGTCGACGAGGACGTCCTCGCCAAGATCCGCGAGGTCGCTCCGCTCGCCCCGCTGCACAACAACCCCGAGGCCAACGTTATCGAGTACTGCCTGGAGCAGTATCCCGACCTGCCCAACGTCACGGTCTACGATACTGCTTTCCACTTCAATATGCCCGAGGTCGCCAAGACCTACGCCCTGCCCAAGGACGTCTGCGACAAGCTGCACATCCGTAAGTACGGCGCCCACGGCACCAGCTACCGCTACATCTCCAAGAAGGTTGCCGAGATGACCAACGGCGAGGCTCGCAAGGTCGTCGTGTGCCACATCGGTTCCGGCGCTTCCCTGTGCGCCATCGAGGACGGCAAGTGCATGGACACCACCATGGGCTTGACGCCGCTCGACGGTGTCATGATGGGCACCCGCTGCGGCTCCATCGACCCGGCCACCGTGTGCTACCTGCAGCGCGAAGGCGGCTACACCTTCGACGAGGTCGACGAGATGATGAACAAGAAGTCCGGTCTTTTGGCTGTGACCGGCGGCAAGACCAACGACTGCCGCAACGTCGAGGAGCTCGCCGCCGCTGGTGACCCCGAGGCTCAGCTCGCCTTCGACATGTTTGTCTACAAGATTGCCGCCAAGGCTGCCGAGATGGCCACTTCCATGTGCGGCATGGACACGCTGGTCTTCACCGCCGGCATCGGTGAGCACGCTCCGGCCGTTCGCGCCGGCGTTGCCGACCGTCTGGCCTTTATGGGCGTCAAGATGGATCATGCCCGCAACGCCCTGCGCGGCGACGGCGCTTGGTGCCTGTCCGCCAAGGATTCCAAGGTCAAGATCTTCGTCATCCCCACGGACGAGGAGTTCATGATCGCTTCCGACGTCGAGCGCATTGTCAACGGCAAGTAATTGATGCAAGGGGAGGGGACTGGATGGCCTTGTGCCGTTCAGCCCCCTTTTACGCTCTTTGAGCGAAGAGTTTAATAGCTATTTATTGGATTCTGATAACTTCTTATTAAGGGTACGGCCGCCTTATAGGTTTGCCGACCGTACTGTAATCACGAAGGAGTCTCATGAACGTACTTGTTGTCAACGCCGGCAGCTCGAGCCTTAAATATCAGCTTTTGGATACCGATACCCGCGAGGTTTTCGCCAAGGGCAACTGCGAGCGTATCGGCTCGGAGATGGGCATCTTTGGCCACTCCGAGAACGGTGGTGCCAAGCTGACCGAGGAGATTCCTTTTCCCGATCATCGCTGCGCCATTGCGCGCGTGCTCGAGGAGCTCGAGAAGACCGACTTTACGATCGATGGCATCGGCCACCGTATCGTTCAGGGTGGCTGGCACTTCGATGATTCCGCGGTCGTCGACGATGAGGTCATGGCTAAGATTCTTGAGGTTGCACCGCTCGCCCCGCTGCACAATTACGGCGAGGCCGCGGCAATCGAATATTGCCGCGAGAAGTATCCGGAGCTGCCCAACGTGGCCGTCTTCGACACCTCGTTCCACATGACCATGCCCGAGGTTGCCTACACCTATGCGCTGCCCAAGGACGTGTGCGACAAGTACCACGTGCGCAAGTACGGCGCCCACGGTACGAGCCACCGCTACGAGTGGATGATGGCCAAGGAGATTCTGGGCTCGCGCTGCCACCGCCTGCTCTCGTGCCATTTGGGCAACGGCGCCTCGCTTGCCGCCATCGAGGATGGTGTGTGCCGCGACACCACGATGGGTCTCACACCGCTCGACGGCCTGATGATGGGTACCCGTTGCGGTTCCATCGACCCGGCCACTGTGTGCTATCTGCAGCGCGAGGGCGGCTACAGTTACCAGGAAGTCGACGACATGATGAACAAGCAGTCCGGTCTGCTTGCCATCTCGGGTATCTCCAACGATGCCCGTGACATTCGTACGCGCGCTTCCGAGGGTGACGAGCGCTGCCTGCTCGCCTTCGATATGTTCGCATACAAGGCCATGCAGCAGGCTGGTTCCATGATTGCCTCCATGGCGGGCGTGGACACCATTACCTTTACCGCCGGCATCGGCGAGAATGACTGGTCGATCCGCAAGGCCTTCTGCGACTGCTTTGAGTGGCTGGGCGTGCGCATCGACAACAACAAGAACCGCGAGGCCGTGGGCAACGGCCCGCAGGTCATCAGCGCCGCCGGCTCTTCCGTCACGGTCATGGTCATCCCCACCGACGAGGAATACATGATCGCCCACGACGTCGAGCGTCTGACCAAGAACAACTAACGCATTCGTCTGTAATTGACAAAAAGGCCTCCAGAGCAACAGCCCGGAGGCCTTTTTACTAGCAGGCGGAAATTCCAGTTCCAAAGTGATCATCGCCGGCAACGCCTGCGCTCCCAGCAACGTCACCCATTCGTTCAGATCCTCAGCCCCAGCTCGTAGCCAAGCCGCCGCCCACTCCAGATTCCCTGACTGCTGCGTGACGGCAGGGACCCTGCAGGGCAAAGCTCTGAAAACATTCCGCAGGACGCAAAGAGGCTCCGCCGCGCGAAGCGCGCAGCGGAGCCTCTTTGCATGTCCGAGGACGTTTTCAGAGCTTTGCCCTGCAGGGTCCCGAGGGGATATGTAAGCTATTCAGCCATCTGAGCCTGGACGGCGGTGATGGCTACGACACCCACGATGTCGTCGGCAGAGCAGCCGCGCGACAGGTCGTTGACCGGCTTGGCGATGCCCTGCAGAATGGGGCCGTAAGCGTCGGCGCCGGCGAAGCGCTGGACCAGCTTGTAGCCGATGTTGCCGGCCTCGAGGTCGGGGAACACGAGCACGTTGGCCTTACCGGCGACGGAGGAGCCGGGAGCCTTGAGCTGGGCGACGGTGGGGACGATAGCAGCATCGAGCTGCAGGTCGCCGTCGATGGCGAGCTCGGGTGCCTTCTCCTTGCAGAACTTCACGGCCTCCTGGACCTTCTTGGCGACCTCGCCACCGGCGGAGCCCATGGTGGAGTAGGAGAGCATGGCCACGTGCGGCTCAACATTGCCCATAAAGGTGGACCAGGAGTGGGCCGAGGCGATGGCGATCTCGGAGAGCTCGTCAGAGGACGGGTTGATGTTGAGGCCGCAGTCGGCGAAGATCAGCGTGCCGTCGGTGCCGAACTGCGGGGTGTCGGTGCACATCACGAAGAAGGCCGAGACCAGCTTGGTGCCCGGGGCGGTCTTGAGGATCTGAAGCGCGGGGCGCAGGGTGTCGGCGGTGGAGTGGCAGGCGCCGGAGACCAGGCCGTCGGCGTCGCCCATCTTGACCATCATGGTGCCAAAGTAGGTGGCGTCCATCACCTGGGCGCGAGCCTGCTCGATGGTAACGCCCTTCTTGGCGCGGAGCTCGGCAAACTTCTGTGCGTACTCCTCGTGCTTCTCGGCATTGCGCGGGTCGATGACGGTGGCGCCGGGAACGTTGATCTCGTTGGGATCGCCCAGGATGACGATGTTGGCCAGGCCTTCCTCGATGATCTTGTTGGCCGCGACGATGGTGCGCGGATCCTCGCCCTCGGGCAGGACGATGGTCTTAAGGTCGGCCTTGGCGGCAGACTTCATACGGTTTAGGAAATCGCTCATGTTACTCCTTGCAAGCGTTTCGCTAAGCTCCAGGCGCCCGGCTGTTCACGAATAAACCCGCTGCTAGCGGGTTTACCTTTCAATTATGTACGCCGCGGTGCTTGAGCTTTCCTTGTGTGGCAAGCTCATTATAGGACGCATTAGCGCTATAATCGCTCTGATAAATATGTCTCGAAGAATGTTCGAGAAAAGCCCAGCTAACGAGCCCGTGGCTTTTGACAAGGAGTATCGATGCAGATTACCTCAGGCCTGCCTGAAGGCTTTAACGCCGGCGCGTACGACATGATTGTCGTCGGTGCTGGATATGCCGGTGCCGTTTGCGCCCGCCGTCTTGCCGAGACCATCGGCTATCGTGTTGCCGTTTTGGAGCGCCGTAGCCACATTGCGGGCAATGCCTATGACTGCACTGACGAGGCCGGAATCCTGATCCACGAGTACGGTCCGCATATCTATCACACCTTTAACGAGCGCGTGCATAATTTCCTGTCGCGCTTTACCAAGTGGACGGATTATCAGCACAAGGTGCTCGCCAACATCAACGGTACCCTTATGCCCGTGCCCTTCAACCATGCGAGTCTCAAGCTCGCCTTTGGTGATGAGCGCGGCGAGGAGCTGTATCAGAAGCTCGTGGAGACCTTTGGCAAGGATGTCAAAGTGCCCATCATGGAGCTGCGTAAGAAGAACGACCCCGACTTGGCCGAGGTCGCCGATTACGTCTACGAGAACGTCTTTTTGCATTACACCATGAAGCAGTGGGGCCAGACGCCCGACCAGATCGATCCCTCGATCACCGGCCGCGTTCCCGTCTTTGTGGGCGACGATGACCGCTACTTCCCGCAGGCCCCCTTCCAGGGTATGCCGCAGGATGGCTACACGGCGCTGTTTGAGCACATGCTCGACCACGACCTGATTGATGTGTTCTGCGACGTGGATGCTCGCGATCTCTTCGAGATCGACGAGACAACCGTCAAGGTCGACGGCAAGGTCTACGGCGGCGAGATCGTCTATACCGGTCCGCTCGATGAGCTGTTCAACCTCGACCTGGGCGCGCTGCCGTACCGCACGCTCGACATGAAGTTCGAGACGCTCGATATGGATCAGTTCCAGCCCGTGGGCACCGTCAACTACACCACGAGCGAGGACTACACCCGCATTACCGAGTTCAAGAACATGACTGGTCAGGTCCTGCCCGGCAAGACCACCATCATGAAGGAGTACTCCAAGGCCTATACGCCCGGCTCGGGCGAGACGCCGTATTACGCCATTCTTGAGCCCGAGAACCGTGAGCTCTATGAGCGCTATCTTGAGCGCGTCCAGAACCTGACAAACTTCCACCCGGTGGGTCGTCTGGCCGAGTATCGTTACTACGATATGGATGCCGTGACCAATTCCGCCCTCGATCTTTCGGATGAGATTATCGCCTGCCATGCATAAAGTCATAACATTCGGTATTCCCTCGTATAACGCCGCCAAGGACATGGACCATTGCATCACCTCCATCTTGGAGGGGAGCAATTACGCCACCGATATCGAGATTATCGTGGTGGACGACGGCTCCAAGGACGAGACGGCCGCCAAGGCCGACGAGTGGGAGGCCCGTTATCCTGGAATCATCCGCGCGGTGCACCAGGAGAATGGCGGCCACGGTATCGCCGTCCTCTCGGGCCTGCGTGAGGCGCATGGTACGTACTATAAGGTCGTTGACTCGGACGACTGGCTCGACGGTGCGGCGCTTTCGACCATGCTGTCGATTCTGCGTGGCTTTGAGGAGCGCGACCAGCGCGTCGACCTGTTTATCTCGAACTACGTGTACGAGAAGGTTTACGAGGGCACGCATACCGCTATTGGCTACAAGTTTGCCCTGCCGCGCAAAAAGATTTTCTCTTGGGACCAGATCGGACACTTCCGTCCCGATCAGAACCTGCTCATGCACAGCCTGTGCTATCGCACCGACGTACTGCGCGAGTCCAATCTGCCTATGCCGGCACACACCTTCTACGTGGATAATATCTACGCATACGTGCCGCTGCCGCGCTGCAAGACCATGTACTACGCCGACATCGACCTCTATCGCTACTTTATCGGTCGCGAGGGTCAGAGCGTCAATGAGGCCACGATGGTCAAGCGCCTGGGCCAGCAGTTCCGCGTAACGCGCATCATGATGGAATCGTTCCACCTGTACCAGGACGTTGAGTCCTCGCGTCTGCGTTCGTACATGATGGGCTACTTCACCATGATGATGGCGATCTGCTCGGTGCTCACCAAGCTTTCCGAGGAAGATTGTGCCGATGAGCGCCTGAAGACGCTGTGGAAGGACCTGAAGGAGTACGACGAGCGCATGTATCGTCGCGCTCGCTACGGCGTGGTCGGATTCTTTACCAACCTGCATGGACGGGCCGGAGACAAAACCACACTCGGCCTATACCATCTTGCCTCAAAGATCTTCAAATTCAACTAGCTGCTGAGTAATTGCTGCTGATAGGTTGACTGGGCCCCTTGGCCTTTAGTTTGCTACTGCGAACAGTCCTGCTCGCACGGAAAGCACATTAAGTGCTTTCCGGCTCGTGCGGAACTTGTATCAAACTAAAGGCCAAGGGGCCTCTGCTATAAGTATCGATTCTGGGATTGTTTGAATTTGAAGATCTTGGACGCGCGGTACATAGGGGCCTGGGCTGAAAGGGATCTTGTTGAGTAGGTTGCCCGGTGGAGCTTGGTTATGTTTGTCGCGAGTTCCGCACGAGCCGAAGAGCACTTAATGTGCTCTTCGTGCGAGCCAGGACTGTAGAGCAGCAAACATAACCAAGCCCCACCGGGCAACCGGACGAGCTGGTTTACTTTGCGGCGCCGGGTATGCCGTGGGAGGTTTTGGCGTTTTTGGCTCCGTTTACGATGGCGGTCTGTAGGGCCCTTACGGCGAGCATGCCCAGCAGGTCTAGGGGAACGGCAGCGCTTGCCTGGGCGCCCAGTTTGCCGCTGGCAAGGGTGTAGATGGTGTCGCCGTCGTTGGTGGTATGCGTGGGGCGAATGGCGTGCGCGTAGGCGTCTGCTGCCATCTGGGAGACCTTGGTGGCCTGGGCCTTAGTGAGTTCCACGTTGGTGACGATGCAGCTGATGGTGGTGTTGGTGCGGTCGAGCGGCATCTGCATAGAGCCGGCGGCGGCAAAAGCGGCGAGCTCCATGTCGACGATCTGGTCGCTATCGGCTGCGGCGCGCATGCCGGCTACCCACTCGCCCGTGGTCGGGTCGACGACGTTGCCGCAGGCGTTGACCGAGACCACGGCACCCACCTTGACAGGGCCGAGCGCCACGGCGGCAGCGCCAAGGCCGGCCTTCATGCAGGTGGCGGGG
>CAJMOP010000065.1 GCA_905215115.1 uncultured bacterium
CCCGTGAGCGGCGGCGTGACCTCGGGCCCCGGCGGCATGATGCAAGCCGGTTCCGGCGCGCTGTAAGGCGTGGCGACAATTTGATACGCGCAATCGAGGCGCTCCGGAAAGGGCGCCTCGATTTGTAGAGCTGCGGAAGTTGTGACCGTTACGCTATACGGTCCACCGTTAGCCGATGATGCGAGGGCGCTCGGCGTTTTCGACTGGTTTATGCACGCAAAGTCTGGGAATATACAAGTCGCATGTCTTACTGTCTAACCAGTTGCGCCAAGGAGGCACCATGGATTACAAGATCACCGGCTACGAGCCCGCCCAACTGTTCCATTTCTTTGAGGAGGTCAGCGCGATCCCCCGTGGATCTGGCAACGAGAAGGGCATCAGCGATTTCCTGGTTGCGTTTGCCAAGGAGCGCGGCCTCGATGTGTACCAGGACGAGGTCTACAACGTCATCATTCGCAAGCCCGCTTCTGCCGGCGCCGAGAATGCCCCGACCGTGATGCTGCAGGGCCACATCGACATGGTGTGCGACAAGCTGGGCTCTGTTGAGCACGACTTTACGACCGATGGTATCGACCTGGTCGTCAAGGATGGCGTCCTCACCGCTAACGGCACCACCCTGGGCGCCGACAACGGTATCGCCGTCGCTCTGATGCTCACTGTTCTCGATGACGATTCGATCGTTCACCCCGCCCTCGAGTGCGTATTCACCACCGACGAGGAGACTGGCCTGGTCGGCGCCGAGACGCTCGACAAGTCCCAGATTAGCGCCCGCACCATGATTAACCTTGACTCCGAGGAAGAGGGCGTTGCCACCGTCAGCTGCGCCGGTGGCGTCGTCGTTACCTACACCTGCCCCATCGTGCGCGAGCACAAGACCGGCAGCACCCTCACGCTCGACATCTCCGGCCTACTGGGTGGTCATTCCGGCAACGATATCAACCTGGAGCGCGGCAACGGCAACCTCATCATGGCCCGCATCATCGACCGCCTGATGGTCGCCGGCGAGCCCGCCATCGTTAGCTTTAACGGCGGCACTAAGGACAACGCCATCAACCGTGAGTGCAAGGCCGAGCTGGTTTACGCCGACCACGCTGCCGCCGAGGCCGCGGCCCAGATCGCAAAGGGCATCATCGCCGACGTCACTGCCGAGCTCGAGGTCTTCGACCCCGGCTTTACCTGCACCGTCGAGATTGCCGACGACGCCGAGGTCGAGGCCATGGATCAGAAGTCCGCGCTTGCCCTCATCCGCGCCCTGCGTCTTGCCCCTAACGGCGTGATTCGCCGCAACGTCGCCACCGACGGCTCCGTCGAGGTTTCCTCCAACATCGGCGTGGTCGCCACTTCCGACGACCAGGTCAAGATCATGCTGTCCCCGCGCTCCTCGATCACCTCGCTGCAGAACGAGTTCAAGGACCGCCTGCAGACGCTGGCCGATGTCTTGGGCTTCGACGCCAAGTTCGAGTTCGAGTATCCCGGCTGGAGCTATGCCGAGCATTCGCCGGTCCGCGACGTTTTTGTCGAGAGCTATCGCGAGCTCTTTGGCTCCGAGCTGCGCATCGAGTCCATTCACGCCGGCCTTGAGTGCGGCCTGTTTGCTGAGGCCCTGCACGGCCTGGACGCCATCGCCGTGGGCCCGACGCTCTCCGATGTCCACACCCCGGACGAGAGCATGGAGCTCGCTTCTGCCGAGCGCTTCTACGAGCTGCTCATCGACGTCCTCAAGCGCCTCGCTGCGTAAAGGTCGCGCTAGCAGCAGTTCGAGCCACGTGCTAGCGGATTGCAAATGACATTACGAGAGGGGGCATCCGAACTTTTGCGACGGGTGCCCCCCTCTTCTTTTAAGAAATGTGGATTGATTGGCGCCTAGCCCATATCCGCCTTGATGAGGTCGAGGGTGCGCTGGCAGTTTTCGCGGACGGGGCCGAGCATGTGCTCGCGCAGGTCCGCCATGCCGGGCAGGTCGGCGTATTCGTCCATGATCTCTTCCATGCAAATGGGCACCTCGTAGGCGAGGTCCATCATGGTCGCAAAGCAAAACTTCTCGGATAGCCCGGCATCGGTGAGCGCCGCCTCCAGCGCGGGGTCGCCCATACCGTGGTATCGGCGGATAGCGCCTGGACCGATGCGCCCCACTCGATTTTCGCCGCCAACGCTCATGGCAAGGCGCGCCCGGCGGCGCATACGCTCGTACGCCAAGCCCGATGCGACATCGTACATGGGTGCGAGCGCTGCGTTTGTGCCTTTGCCTAGGATGAGCGAGTAGTTTTTAGCGTGTGCGTCAGGCGCTCCGATAATGGCGTTATAGAACAACATATAGGTAAAAAGCACAAGATTCATGTGGTGGGGGACTGTGTTAATCAGTCGTTCTTGGATGTCTCGCGTGGTTGGTCCTCCGTCGGCGGTGTATTTCTGGCTTGGCAATACACCGAGCGCCTGGCAAAAGTCCTCCTGATGCAGCCTTTCGATATTTCCGCTGCTATTGACCATTCTGTCGTACCGTTCAACGACGAGCGCGGCTTCGTCTTCAAATGTGCAATAGGAGACGTTGGCAGTTGGAATGCCAACACGCCGAGCCGTTTTCATGCAGACGAATTCGTTTAAGGCCTGATGTTTGAACCCAACGACACCATTTTTGAAGATATGGGTAGTGGGGGATGACCCTAGACATTCGCACCATTGGCCATCATGCCAAGCTAGTGCAAATTTGCCTTGGTTGCCGCCCAGGGACCAGCTTTCGTTGGAGCCCATCCATGTCTCTCTTTCGTCATCGCGAATTGCTTTGAGCTTGTGAGCGATTTGAGAATTGGTAAGCGGGCGGTATGTCGAGACCCTGCCGCGGGCGGCGCCTAATTGATCGGTTCGACAAAACTGAACGGCCCCTGCGCAGTCAAGACCGATATGGCACAAGAGGGCGACGGGGTTGTTGGATGCAACGTCATGCTCGGCGGCAATAGCGCGGCGCTGCTCTTGGCTGTCGGGCAAAAGGCCAAATAGGAACGGGCGGACGATGTTATGGCCATACGTGCGATTGGAAAGCGGCATTGTAAGCGATAGTGGTGCTCCGCGATAGGTTGGGGCGTATACAAAGCTGCAGAGTCCATGCTCGTCTTGCCGGAGAGTGCCTGCGATTTCGCCACAAATGAGGGTCGCAAGCTCCATCTCTGCCATTTATTTCACAACCTTACAGCCAAAGGAGAGGTCTGAAGTGTCGGAAAGGCCTTGCTCGGCTGCGATTTGGGCCAGCAAGGCACCATAGGAAGATGGCGTTCCCTGTCGAGCGGGTCGTCTGCCTACGCTTGGCTTTGGCAGGGCATTCGAGTTCGCGATAGGGAGGTCCGCTTTCGTCGTCGGATGTTCGGAGGGCGATGCGATGGAGTCGTTATCGCTTTGCGCAAAGAGACCTATGCCGAGTGCGTTAAAGACGGACAGCAACTTGTCGAGTCGAATGCCGGTGGCGTCTCCTAGCTCGAGCGATGCGAGCAGGCGCTCGGAAACACTGGCCGTTTTGGCGAGGGCGGCACGGGTGAGACCCTGAGCCTCGCGTGCCTGGCGCACGTAGATGCCAGCTTGGCGCGGTGTGGTGATGGGAAGGGTATTCACGGCGATCTCCTAACGTGCAGACTTTTGCATATCAGTATGACATGCAAAAGTCTGCACGAAAAGGCCTCATGCAAAGTTTTGCATGAGGCCTTGTACTGGCGTTGAGTTTTGAGCGATTGTGTTTGGCGTTACAGCGCCAAAATCCCCAGATGCTCAAGCAAGATCTTAAGTCCGATGAGGATGAGCACGATGCCGCCCACGATGGTGGCAGGTTTTTCGTAGCGCGCGCCAAAGGTGTGGCCGATCGCTACGCCGGCGACGGAGAAGATAAACGTTGTGACGCCGATAAGCGATACGGCGGGAACGATGTCGACCGAAAGCGCGGCGAACGAGATGCCCACGGCCAGGGCGTCGATTGAGGTGGCGATGGCGAGGATCAGGTACTCGCTCAGTTCAATCTTTTCGGCATTCTTGCCGTCGCCTTCATCCTCGTCCTCGGTAAAAGCCTCCCACAGCATTTTGCTGCCGATGAAGGCCAAAAGGATAAAGGCAATCCAATGGTCGATGGGGCCGATGATGCCCATAAACTGGCTGCCAAGCGCCCATCCGATCACGGGCATGCCGGCCTGGAAGCCGCCAAAGAACAGGCCGAGCACTACGGCGACCTTAAGGTTGATCTTCTTCATGCCAAGGCCCTTGCAGATGGATACGGCAAAGGCGTCCATCGAAAGGCCAATGGCGAGCAGCACGAGCTCTACGAGTCCCATGGTTTGGCTCCCTCCTTGCGGGCGAACCCGCGTGTACTTCTGACAGGGGAGCAACAAAAAAGACCCGTGGCGTACGCGCTGCGCGTACAACCACGAGTCTCGTTCATTAAGGCAAGCCAGACCGTTTCGGCCAGTATGTTGACTTGCCGCGCCACCGGAGGCGAACCCGGTCACGCGACTACTCCCTCATTCATGTGAATCCCGATGCTACCACATGAACAGCTCATTTGGGTTGAGGCTCTCAGCGGTGTTCGCTCATTCTGTAAGCATCGGATTTCGCGAGCGCCGCGGGGACAAACCGTGAGAAACTATTTAGCGTTTATGGAGCGTATGCGATGGGAGCGATGCCTTGGATAAGAACGAGCTGCAAAAGCGTATGGAACAGGCCATCCGCCTGACGGCACCTGGTCAGCCGATCCGCACCGCCCTCGACATGATCATCGCCGGTCACCTGGGTGCCCTTATCTGCGTCGGCGACACCGAAAACGTGCTCGCTGCCGGTAACGACGGCTTCCCACTCAACATTTCGTTCACCTCGAACCGCCTGTTCGAGCTCTCCAAGATGGACGGTGCCATCGTTATCGACGGCGACCTCACCCAGATCCTGCGCGCCAACTTCCACCTCAATCCCGATCCCTCGCTTGCCACGAGCGAGACGGGCATGCGTCACCGCACTGCCGCTCGCATGTCGGTGCTCACCGATGCCATCGTGATCTCGGTCTCGGCCCGTCGTGCCGTCGTCAACGTGTACGTTCACGGCAAGAGCTATGAGATTCAGCCCGTCACCGCCATCATGAGCTCGGTCAACCAGCTCGTCGCCACGCTTCAGACCACCCGTCAGTCGCTCGACCGCTCCCTGCTGCGTCTGACGGCCCTCGAGCTCGATGACTACGTTACGCTCGCCGACATTACCGGGATTTTCTCGAGCTTCGAGATCATGCAGCAGGCAAAGACTGAGCTTAAGGATTGCATTGTCAAGCTGGGCAACCAGGGCAAGCTCGTGCAGATGCAGCTCGAGCAGCTCGCCGGCTCCAGCATGGATACCGAGTACGACCTGATGATTCGCGACTATGCGAGCGATTCCTCCGAGGCCAATGCCGAAAAGATCCGCGCCAACCTGAGCCGCATGACGCCCAAGGACTTGTCCGACCCGCAGCATGTGGCGGCGGTTCTGGGTTACGACGACCTGGACGAGGACTCCGTCATGACGCCGCTGGGCCTGCGCACGCTTTCTCGCGTGTCCGTCGTGCGCGACGGCGTGGCCGAGAAGATCGTCGACGAGTACGGCTCGTTACAGGAGCTCATGGATGACATCAGCGAGGATCCGGAGCGCCTGGGCGACTTTGGCGTCAACAACCCTGCCATTCTTGCGGACTCGCTGTACCGCATGAAGGGCACCAAACAGGGGAACGCATAATGGCGCCCGTATGCGCCGTGGTCGTTGCCGGCGGCAGCGGCCAGCGCTTTGGAAATCCCGGCGGCAAGCAGCTCGTTAACGTGGCGGGCCGTCCGCTCATGAGCTGGTCCATCCGTGCGTTCGATCGGAGCGACAAGGTCGGCCACATCGTGGTGGTGTGTCCTGCCGAGCGCCGCGCCGAGATGCGCCGCCTGGCCATCAGCCCGTATTCGTATAACACGCCCATCAGCTTTGCCGATGCCGGCGAGACCCGCCAGGATTCCACCCGCGCAGGCGTGCACGCGGTGCCGGCGGGCTTTGAATACGTCGCCATTCACGATGGCGCCCGTCCGCTCATTACGACCGAGGCCATCGATCACGCTATCGACGTGCTTGTGGGCGACCGTGCCCTCGACGGCGTCGTGTGCGGCCAGCCTGCCATCGACACACTCAAGATCGTCGATGGCGACAACATCGTCGAGACGCCGCCGCGCGAGCTCTATTGGGCCGCGCAGACGCCGCAGATCTTTAGCGTCGACGCCATGAAGCGCGCTCACGCCGCTGCTATCGCCGAGGGCTTTATCGGCACCGACGATTCATCGCTGGTCGAGCGCATGGGCGGGCGCGTCCGCTGTGTCCAGAGCCCGCGCGATAACCTTAAGGTGACGGTGCCCGAGGACCTGCGTCCCGTAACCGCGATTCTGCTCGGTCGCATGGCCGAGGGAGAGGACCTTCCCCATGTTCAGTAACCTGCGCATTGGCCACGGCTACGACGTCCACCGTTTGGTGGAGGGGCGTCGATGTATCATCGGCGGGGTCGACATTCCCTACGAGCGCGGCCTGCTGGGCCACTCGGATGCCGATGTGCTCGCGCACGCCTTGGCCGACGCCATTCTGGGCGCCTGCCGCGGGGGAGATATCGGCAAGCTATTCCCCGACACCGATCCCGCCTACGAGGGTGCCGATTCGATGGTGCTGCTCGCTCGCGTGATGGACTATGCGCGCGAGCTTGGCTTTGAGTTTGTCGATGCCGATTGCACCATTGCCTGCCAGCAACCCAAGATCACTCCGCACCGCGATGCCATGCGCGCCAACCTTGCTCATGCCCTGGGTGTCGACGTCGAAAACGTGGGCGTCGCCGCCACCACGACCGAAAAGCTCGGTTGGGAAGGCCAGGGCGAGGGAATTGGCGCCTGGGCCGTCTGCCTGCTACAGAAAACCGTTAAGGAGTAACGAATGCGTATCTACAACAGCGCTACCCATAAAAAGGAAGAGTTCCAGCCCATCGAGTCCGGCAAGGTCCGCATGTACGTGTGCGGCCCCACGGTCTACGACAACATCCACATCGGCAATGCTCGCACGTTCATCAGCTTTGACGTGATTCGTCGCTGGCTCATCGCGAGCGGCTACGAGGTCACGTTCGCCCAGAACCTCACCGATGTCGATGACAAGATCATCAAGCGCGCCAACGAGCAGGGCCGCACGGCCGCCGAGGTCGCGACGGAGTTCTCCGACAAGTTCATCGGCGTCATGCGTGCCGCCAACGTGCTCGATCCCGATGTGCGCCCCCGCGCCACCAAGGAGATCGGCCCCATGATCGCTATGATCAAGACGCTTATCGAGCAGGGCCATGCCTACGCCGCCGATAACGGCGACGTGTACTTTGCCGTGCGCAGCGATCCCAACTATGGTCAGGTTTCGGGCCGCAACATCGACGATCTGATGGTTGGCGCGCGCATCGAGGAGAACGAGGGCAAGAACGACCCGCTCGACTTTGCCCTGTGGAAGGCCGCCAAGCCCGGCGAGCCCAGCTGGCCGAGCCCCTGGGGCGAAGGCCGTCCCGGTTGGCACACCGAGTGCGCCGCCATGGTGCATCGCTACCTGGGCACCCCGATCGACATCCACGGCGGTGGCTCCGACCTTGCCTTCCCGCATCACGAGAACGAGTGTGCCCAGGCCACCTGCGCCTGGCACCAGGGTTTCTCCAACACCTGGATGCACACGGGCATGCTGCTGGTAGACGGCGAGAAGATGTCCAAGTCGCTCGGAAACTTCTTTACGCTGGCCGAGGTGCTCGAACAGCACTCTGCTGCGGCCCTGCGCCTGCTGATGCTGCAGACGAGCTATCGCTCGCCGCTCGACTTTTCTTGGGAGCGCCTGGAGGGTGCCGAGAACTCGCTTACGCGTATCGCCGGTACGGTCGAGAACCTGCGCTGGGCCGCGAACCATGCGGCGGCCGATGCCGATGAGGCAGCATCTGAGGCGTTTGCCGCCAAGGCCGCCGAGACCCGTGCCGCCTTTAAGGAGTGCATGGACGACGACTTTAACACTGCCGGTGCCATGGGTGCTGTCTTTGGCTTTGTGACCGAGTGCAACCAGTACCTGGAGCAGGCGGGCGATGCTGCCGACAAGGCCGCTGCGCTTGCTGCTGCCGATACGCTGGTCGAGCTGCTCGATACGTTTGGCGTCGAGCTCCCCGAGCCCAAGGTCGAGTTGCCGCTGGGCCTGCTGGGCGTTGCCGCCGGCCTGGTCGCCTACACGGGTGACGACGTGGACGAGGCCGCTGCCAAGATTCTCGAGGCCCGTGCCGAGGCCCGTGCCGCCAAGAACTGGGATCTGGCCGACGCCATCCGCGACCAGCTCAAGGACCTCGGGCTGACGATTGAAGATACCGCCGCCGGCACCCGTATCAAATCTCTCTAATCCCCGCGGGTTTCCCAAGCGCCCGACCTTGCCGTTCAAACCGTCGCTCGCGTACTCAAGTACGCGTCGCTCCTCTTTCACGGCCATCTCGGGCACTTGGAAAACCCGTACCGACCGCCCGAATTAATATTCATGGGCGGTCGTTTATTTTGTTTCGTTTGATAATTGTGTTAAGGAGGCCGTTTTATGGCCGACAATCGCAAACGTGCACCGCGTGGAGGCAAGCAGGCTGCTTCTGGCTCGCGTCCGATTCGCCGCAACGACCGCGCTGCCACTCCCAAGGGCCAGCGCGAGCGCTCCCAAGCCCAGGCTGCGCGTTCGCAGCGAGATCGCAACCGCGACAACGTTCAGGTTCCCAAGGGCGAGTTTATCGAAGGTCGTCGTGCTGCCGCCGAGGCACTGCGTACCGGCTTTCCCGTCAAGTGCGCGCTCATCGCCGAGGGCGGGGAGCGCGATGCCGCCTTGTCGCGCCTGGTCGACGACCTCAACGCCGCGGACGTCCGCATTAAGTATGTGCCGCGCACGCAGCTCGATGCGCTGTCGAGCCATGGCGCTCACCAGGGCATTGCGCTCGAGGTGGGCAATTTCCCCTATGCCGATGTCGCCGATATTCTCGATCGCGCGGGTGAAGGACCGGCGCTCGTCGTCGTGCTCGACCATGTGACCGACGATGGCAATTTTGGTGCGATCGTGCGCTCTGCCGAGGTCGTGGGCGCAGCGGGCGTCATCATTGCCAACAAGCGCGCCGCCGGTGTGACCGTGGGCAGCTACAAAACCTCCGCTGGTGCCGTCATGCACCTGCCCATCGCGCAGGTTCCCAATATCGCCCGAGCGCTTGACGACCTCAAGGCCGCCAGCTTTTGGGTGGGCGGTGCTTCCGAGCACGCCGAGGGCAGTTGCTGGGATGCTCCCTTCGAGGGCCGCGTTGCGCTCGTCATGGGCTCCGAGGGCGACGGCATCTCGCGCCTGGTGCTCGAGAAATGCGACTTTTTGACCAAGCTTCCCCAGCGCGGCATGACCGAGAGTCTCAACGTGGCCCAGGCGACCACCGCGCTGTGCTTTGAGTGGCTGCGCCGCAATGCCGGCGAGCTCATGGGGGAGGAGTAGCGCATGTCCAAGAAGAACCGCGCCAAGTCCAAGGCCAAGCGCTTTGGCGAGGGCTCGGCCAAGCCGATTGTTTCGGCCGCGACCTATGGCGTGGGCGGCAATGCGTTTGCGCAGGCCATCGCCGACCCGGTCTCGACGGTGCACTCCAATAAGCCCGAGCTGCTGGTGGTCGACGGCTACAACGTGATTCACTGCACGCCGCGCTACGAAAAGCTCGTCTACGACCATTCCGACGATCCATATTCCAGCGACGTCCACGATATGGCTCGTACTGCGCTTATCAACGATGTCGCGGCGTTTGCCCAGGGCCGTTACGAGGCCGTGATCGTGTTCGACGGCGCGGGCAACATCTCCAACGAGCGCCCCAACCTACCGGCCCGCGGCGTGCGCATCGAGTTCTCGCCGACGGGCGTCTCTGCCGATACCGTGGTGCAGAAGCTCTGCATCGAGGCGCGCGAGGAAGGCCGCGCGTGCTCCGTGGTATCGAGCGACGGCACGATCCAGGCTGTCGTCATGGGCAAGGGCGTTACGCGCATCTCGAGCCGTATGCTGGTGGACGAGATCAAACAGATCGATAACGACGTTCACGAGGCAGAGGAAGCTCCGCAGATCAAGATGACTCTGGGCAGCCGCCTGAGTCCCGATGCCCTGGCCAAGCTCAAGGCCCTGCGCGGACGGTAGGGGATTATCCATAGAGACCCGTTTCCCAATTGGCCGGCCCGTTGATTTGTAATCAATGGACTGTGGGTTGCCGTCGCCAAAACGAATAGTTTTTGGTTTTGGCGAACGGATAAAACTATTCGTTCTGGCGAATAGTTTTGAGATGTGGTCGGGTGAAGGGCCTGTTGCGCCTCGTCCGCAATTCCTTTATTCTTAACTGGCTTCGCGCGAAAGCGCCAAGTGTGCCAGTGTGGCGCAACGGTAGCGCAACTGATTTGTAATCAGTGGGTTGCGGGTTCGATTCCTGTCACTGGCTCCATGAGAGTTTCGGGCCCTGTCCCCCTGAGGGACAGGGCCCGTTTCTATTTATGTCGATAAGTCAGCGTGTTTGGCGCCAACCAAGCTTCAGGTTTGACTCGATCTGTAACACGAAGAAGCTGAAAACCTTTCTTACTGTTACAGAATGAGACGTAAGCGGAGGTCTCTGCGTAATATCTCGACCTGTAACAGATAGGGGAGAAAATGTTCTCTATATGTTACAGATCGAGACAAAAGCCGTGTCGAGCTCGGCTGCCCATTACAGTCTGAAATAGGCCATCGATAAATTTCGATGGCGAGCATTCGGCGC
>CAJMOP010000066.1 GCA_905215115.1 uncultured bacterium
GCGGCCGGCAGCTGCGGCGCGTTGCGCCTGCTGCCTGCGGGGACTTTGGGGTCGTGCGGCAGCTGGGGCGCTGTCGCGCCTGCTGCCTTGGGTGACTTTGGGGTCGATTGGGGTTGTCTGCACAATTCGCGGTATTATGTTGCGGAGTTTTGAAAGGAGCCGCTGGTGGTCACGACGACATTTGCTTCGCCTTTGGGCGAAATCTTGCTTGCCGCTGATGGCCGCGGTCTGACGGGGCTTTGGTTTGAGGGGCAGGAGCACTTTGGTTCCACGCTTCTCCGGGAAGACTCCGAACATGTTGAAGGCGCCGACGCGGTTTCCGGTACCGGTGGCATGTCGTCGGTGAGTCCGGCAAATGGTGTGGCCTCTTCGGTGCTTGAGCGTTCTTGGGCTTGGCTGAATGCTTATTTTGCGGGGCAGGAGCCTCGGTATACGCCGCCGTTGCATTTGATTGGCACGGCGTTTCAGCGTGAAGTCTGGTACGAGCTGCTTTCTATTCCGCGTGGCGAGGTCGCTACGTATGGCGAGATCGCCCAGCGTGTTGCGGCTCGACATCGTGTACCGGGAAACGAGGACCCCGTTGTGTCTCCTCGTGCGGTGGGGGCTGCGGTCGCTCGCAACCCTGTTTCGATTATTGTGCCGTGCCATCGCGTGGTTGCCGCCGATGGTTCGCTCAACGGATATGCCGGCGGCCTCGACCGTAAGGAGTGGCTACTGCGGCTTGAGGGCGCGTACGAGGAATAGCGCTCGGGCACTTTGCATAGCCAAGACGCCCTGAAAGAACGAGTCGCCGTCCTTTCGCGGTCGGCATGCGTCCAAGTGCTCAGCATCTGCGCCTTAAGTTTGGCTAAGCCATATTCTGCGCATTTAAAAACGTGCAGGTTGAGCAGCTAGGGCTGCGCTAAGGCAGCTGGCGGTGCGCTATCATCGGCAGTATCGAAACCTGTATAGCCGTGCGCCAAAGGAACAACTATGAAGCTGATGCTTGCCGAGGACGAACCTGGCCTCTCCCGCGCCCTCACCGCGATTCTTCAACATAGCGACTACGAGGTCGACACCGCCCTCGACGGTCTGACGGCGCTCGAATATCTGCTTGCCAACGACTATGACGCCGCAATTTTGGACATCATGATGCCCAGGATGGACGGCATCGAGGTGCTCAAGCGTACACGCGCCGCCGGTAAGCGACTGCCCATCATTATGCTTACGGCCAAAAGCGAGGTGTCCGATAAGGTCGAGGGCTTGGACGCCGGCGCCAACGATTACCTGACTAAGCCGTTCGCCGCCAAGGAGCTACTTGCTCGCATTCGTGCCATGACGCGTGCCGCCACGGCAATTGACGCCACGACGCTCAGCGTGGGCAACGTGCGCCTCGACACGGCATCGTGCACGCTTGCGGGTCCCTTGGGTGAGGAGCACCTGGCCAATCGTGAGTTTCAGCTTATGGAGCTCTTTATGCGCAACGCCGGCACGCGTATGCCCACCGAACGTCTGATGCTCGAGGTTTGGGGCGAAGACGCGCCCGAAGGCGCCAATGTGGTGTGGGTCTACATCTCGTACCTGCGCAAAAAGCTGACGGCACTGGGTGCCGACCTGGCCATCCGCGCGTCGCGCAACCAGGGATATTCGCTCGAGGTTGTCGAGGAAGGAGAACGGGCGTGAGCGTGCGCACGTGGTGCAAGCGCATGGCGGCGAAGCTCGGCATGGGTGTGGGCTCGGGTAATCCGGGGCGCGCCGATGCTGCCAGTGCAATGGGCCGTCGCCTGCGTCGTAAGTTCATCCTCGTTGCCATGGGCGCTGTGACCGTGGTGCTCACGCTCATCATCGCTGGCATCAACATTGTCAATTATTCGCATGTTTGCAAGATGGCCGATGCACGACTGGACTATATCCTGGCAGGCAAGGATGGCATTGATGGGGAGGACGAGCCTAAGACCGGTCCCGGTCAGGATGCGGTTGCCGGCAAGGTTGCTACCGGTAACCGGGCGGCCGTTCGCGATGTGCATTTTGAAGGCATGACGGCGGAGTCTCCCTTCGACACGCGCTACTTTACGGTGTCGATTGCCGGCGGGCAGGTGACCGATGTCAACACGGCCCGCATTGCCGCGGTAGGTGCCAAGCGTGCCGCCCGCATCGCTGCAGGACTATATTCCAAGGGTTGGACTTCGGGCTTTTCTGGCAACTACCGTTATACGGCTACGGTTCAGGGCGACAAGACAACCTATGTGTTCGTGGACTGCTCGCGCGAGCTTGCAAGCTTTCATTCGTTTTTGAGCGCGAGCGTGGCGATCAGTTGCATTGGCTGGCTGGCGGTGCTGGCAATTGTGGCGGGTGCCTCGGGCGCGGTGATTCGACCGATGGTCGAGAGCTACAGCAAGCAAAAGCGCTTTATTACCGATGCGAGCCACGAGATCAAGACGCCGCTGGCTGTAATTGACGCCGCCAATGAGGTACAAGAGATCGAGAGCGGCGAAAGTGAGTGGACGCAGAGCATTCACGAGCAGGTTGCGCGGCTGACGGCGCTCACGGAACGTCTAGTGTTTTTGGCACGTATGGACGAGGGCTCGGCGGGCTTTACCATGACATCGATCGATCTTTCGGAGGCCGTGGACAAGGCTGCGGCGCCGTTTGAATCGGTGGCGGTTTCGCGCGGCAAGCGTCTGTCGACGTCGATTGCGTGCGGCGTGCGGGCCCATGCCGATGCTGCGGCGGTGGCGCAGGTGGTTGAGCTGCTTCTGGACAACGCCACGCGCTATGCGAGCGAGGGCAGCGTGATTGAGCTGAGCCTGCGTGCCGTTTCGCGCGTTCAGGGTAAGGGCGCCACCGAGCTTGTCGTATCGAACGCCGTGGACGAGCTGCCCGAAGGCGACCTAGATCGATTGTTCGACCGCTTCTATCGTGCGGACGTGTCGCGCAGCTCCAAGACGGGCGGCTCGGGCGTGGGCCTATCCGTGGTGCGTGCCATCGCCGAAGCCCATGGCGGGAGCGCTTCTGTCTGCGGCCACGGTAACCAGATCACCTTCACCGTCCGCCTCTAAGACCTGCCAAAAAGGGACAGGTTTATTTTGGCAGGTTTTATCTGTGCAGACGGCAGCGGAGGCTGGCGGTGATCGGCGCCATGAACGCCACCGACCCAAATAAACGCACCTCTAACTGCTAAAATATGGACATCGTTGTTCGGCTCTCGAAGGAAAGGAGACGGTCATGCAGTACGAGATCGGCGGAGGGGCTTTCCCGGTTGTTACGTGCAACCTTAGCGACGGCGAATCCATGATCACCGAAAGCGGTGCCATGGTCTGGATGACCCCCAACATGGAGATGTCCACCTCGGGCGGTGGTATAGGCAAGATGTTCTCTAAGGCTTTTTCGGGTGAGGCGTTGTTCCAAAACATTTGGACCGCGCACGGCGATGGCATGATTGCGTTTGGCTCTTGCTTCCCCGGCCGCATTATACCGATCGAGATTGGCCCTGGTAAGAGCTGGATTTTGCAGAAGCGTTCGTTCCTTGCCGCGGAAAGTGGTGTTGAGCTGAGCATCCACTTTAACAAGAAGGCAAAGACCGGCGTCTTTGGCGGCGAGGGTTTTATCATGCAAAAGCTCACGGGCTCGGGTATTGCCTTTGCCGAGATCGACGGCGACCTAGTTGAGTACGAGCTTGCTGCTGGCCAGCAAATGATTGTAGATACCGGCAACGTGGCCGGCTTTGAGGAGACGGTGAGCATCGACGCGCAGATGGTCAAGGGCGTCAAAAACATCATGTTTGGCGGTGAAGGCGTGTTCAACACTGTGCTCACCGGTCCGGGGCGCATCTGGCTGCAGACAATGCCCATTTCCAATCTTGCGGCAGCAGTGGCTTCGATGACCAACAACAATAACTAATCGTGTATAGGATGACGCGCGCGGCGGGCCCGGCCTGTCGTGCGCGTTTTTTGGTGGCAAACGCCCTGTTTATCGGGTGCGGCTGTGCTCCTGCAGCGCATAGATCGACTTATCCATGTTGAACAGGTAGGCCACGACGCAGACAATAAAGAACGTCGGCAGACTGCTAAAGCCAAAGACCTCGCAGCCAATAAAGATGGGCGCGAGCAGCGTATTGGTGGCGCTGCCAAAGACGGCGGCGTATCCCAGCGCGGCGCAGAGCTCGACGGGCATGCCGAGAATCCCGGCGAGTACGACACCCAGGCTGGCTCCGATGGAGAACAGCGGCGTCACCTCGCCACCCTGATATCCTGCGGCAAGCGTGGCGATGGTGAGTACGAATTTGAGCGCCCAGTCCCAAGGCATGATCGACGCCTCGCCGTTGTCACCCAGTGCCGCGGATATCAGGTTGGTGCCAAGGCCGCAGTATCGCCCCTGCCACAGCGCGAACAGAATCGCCGACAGCGCAAGGCCCATAACGGCAACGCGTATGTAAGGGCTGGGGAGCAGCCGCGCTGCAAGGGTCTTGGCATGGGCAAGGCACCAGGCAAAAGCTCCACCTACCATACCAAACGCGATACCCAACAACGCCAGCCGTCCAAGACCGGGGAGGTCGAGCGCATACGAGGCGGTAACGGCGACCTCAAACTTCTCGAGCCCCAGAGCGCCGGAGGTCATGCTTGCGGCGAGCGAGGCTGTAAGCGCGGGAAACAGCGCGCGGTATTCCATGCGTCCTGCGACCAGTACTTCGATCGCAAAGACCGTGGCGGCGAGGGGCGTTCGGAAGAGTCCGGCAAAGCCGGCGGCCATGCCGATAAGCAAAAACGTGTTGCCGGGTTCTCGGAAAGGTAGACGTCGGCCGATCCAATGCGAGACGGTTGCGCCGATCTGCACGGCTACGCCTTCTCGTCCCGCGCTGCCGCCAAAAAGATGCGTGGCCCACGTGCTCAGCATAATGAGCGGCACCAGACGCGGGGAGATGGCGTCCTCGCGTCCGTGACCTACGTCGAATACTAAGCTCATGCCCCGATCGGTGCCTTTGCCCCAGGTGAGGTAGGCAAATACGATGGCCAAGCCCATGAGGGCGAGGAAGGGAAGGAGCAGTACGATGTGCTCGTTACGGAAGGCGCCAATTGCCAGGAGCACACGACCAAAAAGGGCACAGATGGCGCCAACGATAACGCCGATAGGGATTCCGACGGCGCCCATGAGCACGAGACCGCTATAGGTGTTGACCAGGCGTTTGATTCTGCTCGAAGCGCTGCTTTCTGACATTTTGCTTTCCGACACTTGCTCTCTTGATAGAAAAAGAGCTGGAGTTGCGCATCGTTGAGAGGCTTTCCAGCTTTAGCAAAACAAACTTATAAGATGCGACGGGCCGCGTCAAGATAATTACCGGACGGTCTAGGAGGCGGCTGGTTGGCTGGCTTAAAACCTAGCGCGTGAAATGACGCCCCATGCTATTCAGCGCGCTTGATAGGATGACGAACCACGGTCTTAAGTTTCTCCGGTGCGCATTTGCGTGGATCGGAGAGATAGATTTCGTGATGTAAACGGGTGTCTGAGAAGTCGGGAACATAGCCCAGCTCGGTCGTGTATTCATGCATAGCGTCTACGGTCGCCGGTTCGTTGTCGTAGGGCCCGGTGTGCATGCATTGAACGCAGAGACCCTCGTCAACTTTAAGCAGTTCGACGGCGGAAAAGTCCAGTTTCTTTTTGGTCGTGGCTTCCGCGACTGCCCAGTCAAAGTCATCTCGGGTGACGAAATCAGGCAGGCGGATGCACGAGATAAAGTTGAAATTGTCCTTGTGTACATAATCGATGTCGCCGCTCGGGGACTCTTGCCACCAGAAACCCTCGAGCGGCGGTACCACAAAGTCGAAATAGCCCTCGATATTCCTTGAGCCTTTCTTCGACATCTTGACGGTATAGGCGATGCCGTAAAGTAGCGGCAGGGCGTTTTGATACTCGCCACCTTCGGTATTTGGGTCGCCCTTTCCGCGAACGGCAACGTAGCTCATAGGCGGGACTGTTACGATGCTCGGCTTGCTTGCAGGTTTGTAGAGCTCCTTGCATTCCTTCTTAAAGTCGAACGCCATGTTGGCCGCCTTTCTGCGTATTGGCCTGCTTAGATAGTTGAATCATATCATAGAAACGAACAGCTGTTCGAATGATTTGGCTGACAGATTGAGATGCGTGCGTTGTGTTTGGCGGTCGGCCTGACCCCGTTGATGATTTCTCGGCCTCCCCGGCGCCCTATCTATAGCTGCCGTTTCCCCATATAAAACCTGCCAAAATAAACCTGTCCCTTTTTGGTAGGTGGGAAATGGGTAATACTAAAGAGTTATCCGACCAGATGGGAATTAATCGATGGCCTATATCGAATTCAAAGACGTCATCAAAGCATACGGCGAAGGCGACGCCCGCATCCACGCGCTCGACGGCGCGAGCTTTACGGTCGAGCGCGGCGAGCTCGCCATCATTCTGGGTGCTTCGGGCGCCGGCAAGACCACGGCCCTCAACATTCTGGGCGGCATGGATACGGCAACTTCTGGCACCGTGACGGTGGACGGGCGTGACGTGAGCTCTGCCAACGAGGCTCAGCTTGTGGAATACCGTCGCGCTGACGTCGGCTTTGTCTTTCAGTTCTACAATCTGGTCCCTAACCTGACGGCGCGTGAGAACGTCGAACTCGCGGTGCAGATCTGCCCCGATTCGCTCGACGCCGAGCAAACGCTTCGCCAGGTTGGCCTGGGCGACCGCCTCGCTAACTTTCCGGCGCAGCTTTCGGGCGGCGAGCAGCAGCGCGTATCCATCGCCCGCGCGCTGGCTAAGAACCCCAAGCTGCTTTTGTGCGACGAGCCTACGGGTGCACTCGACTACAAAACCGGCAAGCAGATCTTGCAGCTGCTACAGGACACTTGCCGCAAGCAAGGCATTACGGTCATCATCATCACCCACAACTCTGCGCTGGCGCCCATGGCCGATCGCCTGATCCGCTTTAAGAGCGGCCGCGTGGAGAGCGAGACGGTCCAGCAAAATCCTGTGCCTATCGAGACGATCGAGTGGTAGCGCCCATGAATCAGGACCGCCAAAACAGTCAACGCCGCGACGCGCAGAACACGGAGCGCGAGCAGGATTTTACGACCTACCGTACCGCCCAAAGCTCAAACGATATGGTGCCGACGGTTTTTCGCCGTGGCATCTACCGCACGATTCGCGGCAGCCTCAAACGCTTCTTGTCTATCGTTGTGATCACCGCGCTTGGCGTGAGCGTGATGTGCGGCCTTAAGGCGGGCTGCGAGGACCTGTGTGATTCGGTCGACGCCTATTTTGACCAGCAGAATGTCTATGACATCAACGTGCAGTCGACCTATGGTCTGACCGATGACGATCTTGCCGCGATCCAAGAGGTCGATGGCGTCGAGACGGCCGAGGGCATCTATACCGAGACCGCCTATACCGCCGTGGGTACGACGCGCGAGCGTGTCGTCGTACAGAGCCTCTCCAAAGAGAATATTGACCAACCGGTGCTAGTACGCGGCGAGCTGCCCGAGACTTCGGGCGAAGTGGCAGTGACCTCACGTTTTTTGAAGGCTTCGGGCAAGAAAATCGGCGATACGGTGAGCTTTGCCGCCAACGATGCGAGCTCGTCGAACCAAAGCGCCAAGGACCAGTTTGCCGATGGGGACTACACCATCACGGCCGAGGTTCTCGATCCTACCGACGTGAGCTCCGACTCGACAGTCAACGCCTTTCGCGCTGCTTCGACTGCGGACTACAAGTTCTACGTGAGCGAGGATGCCGCGACATCTTCTTCCTACTCCGCTGTCCACGTGGTCGTCGAGGGAGCCAAGAGCCTCAACTCCTATTCGGATGCCTACTCGGCAAAGATCAATGAGGTCAAGGGCAATATCGAGAAGATCCGCGAGGAGCGTGAGAAGGCGCGCGCCCAGGAGCTGACGGTCGACACACCGGCGAGCTTGGACGCGGCTGAGCGTCAGGCGAATATGGTCTTTGGGATCGAGCAGGACAACATCAATCGCATGGCCGAGGGCAGCGACGAGCGTGCGCAGGCGCAAGCCGACCTGGACCAGCGCCGCGCCGCCGCCGACCAGCAGTTTGCCGATGCCCGCGCCGAGCTCTCTGACCTGGGCGAATGCACCTGGTACATCCAGGACCGCGGCAATATCGCAAGCTACTCGAGCGTCGAGAGCGATAGTTCTTCGATCGAGGCCATCGCCACGGTGTTCCCGTTCATCTTCTTTATCGTCGCCGTGCTTATCAGTCTCACCACCGCCACCCGCATGGTCGAGGAGGAGCGCACGCTTATTGGCCTGTACAAGGCGCTCGGCTATTCACGCGGGCGCATCCTGTCCAAATACGTGGACTACGCGCTGTGGGCGTGTCTGATCGGTGGCGTGCTCGGCAATATCATCGGATTTGTGGGTCTGCCGCTGTTCTTGTTTACGGTGTTCGACGACATGTACTCGCTGCCCCAGATGCTGCTTTCGTACGACATCGTGTCCTCGATCGTTTCGGTGGCGCTGTTTGCCGTGGGCGTGGTGGGAGCCACGATTATCGCCTGCCGCCACGAGATGGCCGAGACCCCTGCCTCGCTCATGCGCCCCAAGGCTCCGCGCGCCGGCTCGCGCATTCTGCTCGAGCGCATTGGCTTTATCTGGCACCGCATGGGCTTTTTGAACAAGGTCGCTGCACGCAACCTGTTCCGCTACAAAAAGCGCGCCTTTATGACCATCTTTGGCATTGCGGGCTGCACGGCGCTTGTGATTTGCGGTATGGGCATCCGTGATACGTCGGTCGCGCTGTCGCCCAAGCAGTACGGGCACATCACACGCTACGATTTGCTGGCGGTCGCCAATCCCGATGATTTTTCGCAGACGTGCGCGGCGTTGGATGAGCGCAGTGCAGCCAAGGATTCCAACGTGACCGTGACTTCGACGCTGCCGATTATGACCGACAACGTTACCTTTACATTCGGCGGAAAGAGCGAGACCGTGCAGCTGATCGTGGTGCCCGATGACCGCACGAACGACCTGGATGACTACGTGCGCCTAGAGGACGAGTCCAAAGAACCGCTCGCCCTGCGTGACGGGGATGTGTATTTGAGCAAGAGCTCTCAGCTGGTGCTGGGGATCAAGCCGGGCGATACGGCACACGTCCAGGATTCGTCGCTCAATGTTGCCAAGGTCAAAGTCAGCGACATCTCGCTCAACTATCTGGGCAACACGCTTTACATGACGCAGGGCACCTATGAGCGCGCGTTCGGTCGAAGTGCACGCCTTAACGGCGTCTTTGTGCTGCTTAAGGGTTCGTCGGCCGACCAGATTGCGTTTAGCAAGAATCTTAAGAGTGACGGTTGGCTTACGATTTCGAGTACGGCCGAGCATTGGGAAAACTATGAGGCGAACTTTACGATTATCAATTCGGTCGTGGTGCTCGTGACCTTTATGGCGGCGTGCCTGTCGTTTGTGGTGGTGTTTACGCTGTCCAACACGAATATCTCCGAGCGCGAGCGCGAGCTGGCGACCATTAAGGTGCTGGGCTTCCGCCGTGGCGAGGTGCACCACTACGTCAACAAGGAGACGTTGATCCTCACGGCGATTGGTGCCGCGCTGGGCGTACCGCTGGGTGGTGCGCTGGCCGAGAGCTTTACGTACATCTTGCAGATGCCGTCATTGTACTTTGACGTTGAGGTCGAGCCGCTGAGCTACGTGCTGTCCGTTCTGCTGGCCTTTGGCTTTACGTTTATCGTCAACCTCGCCACCAACCGTACCCTCAACAAGATCGACATGGTCGGCGCCCTCAAGAGCGCCGAGTAACCTGCCAAAAAGGGACAGGTTTATTTTGGCAGGTTTTATCGGGGCAAACGCCGGACAACCATTAGGTGGCCCGGCGTTTTGAACTGCGCCCCAAATCTTGGACGCCCTTAATAGCGACTAGGCCGCGAGGGCCTGATTCCGGAACTCCTCCGGGGTCAGGCCCTTCAATCTTACCTGCCTCCGGCTCGTGTTCCAGTGGACTATGTATTCCTCCAGGTCGCGTTTGAAATCCTCGAACGTCTCCCACTCGCGGCCCCGGTAGAACTCGTCCTTGACGTGGCCGAAGAGCTGCTCGGTGGCGGCGTTGTCGATGCAGTTCGCCTTCCTGGACATGCTCTGGACGATGCCGGCGGCCTCGAGCCTGGATGTGTACGAGGCGTGCTGGTACTGCCAGCCCCGGTCCGAGTGCATGGTCGGGGCGGCGCCCTCGGGGATCTTGGACAGCAGCTCGTCGAGCATCCTGACCTGCTGGGCCATGTCGGGCGTGGTCGATATGTCGCTCGCCACGATCTCCTTGGTGCAGAAGTCCAGCGTCGGGGCCCAGTAGGCCTTGCCGCCCGCCACCTTGAACTCGGTGACGTCCGTTCCCAGCTTCCGCCACGGGGCCCCGGCGTCGAAATCCCTCGCGATCACGTTCTCGAACGTCCTGCCGACGACGCCCCTGTACGAGTTGTACCTGTGGTAGGCCGTCTCGCGTCTGATACCGCAGCGGATCCCCATCTCGCGCATCATCTTGAGCACGGTCTTGTCGGCTATCACGGCCCCCTCTTCCGCCCTGAGGCACATCGCTATCTGCCGGTGCCCGCAGCCGTTGGCGGTGCGCGAGAAGATCTCGGCGGCCGCCTCCCGGAGCTCGGGGCGCGTGGGCCTCGG
>CAJMOP010000067.1 GCA_905215115.1 uncultured bacterium
GCCCTTGGGCCTCGGGCGCAGGGCCTCCGCGCCGCCCCGGCGGTATAGCGCGCACCACTTCTTGAGCGGCGACATCGACATTATGCCGAACGCCGCCATCGCCTCGGTCTTCGTCATGCCGCCGTCGACGACGGCGGAGGCGGCGGCGACCTTCTGCTCGTATGTGTACCTGCCCTGCTTTCCGTCCATGCGCAGCAGCACCTCGCTCCCGAACGCGCGGTATATCTCCTGCCATCTTCTCACGGCTTCCGCGGGAAGCGAAAGGGCAATCGCGGCAGATTTATACCCGTGCCCGAGCTCGAAGAGCCCTATGGCCGCCTTCCTGGCCTCGATATCATGCTTCACTCTCAAATCAACGCGCATAAAGAGAGCCTCCCATTTCTCATGTCCAAGAAATGGGAGGCAGTTCATTTGCCCCGTCAAACGGGCTTTCCATTTGCCTTTCATTCTATTTGGTTTTCGCTCGCAGGCGTGGATGAGAGGCTCTCTTTGGCCTTCGAGATTGGGCTTGTATGGGTCGTATGCCACAAAATGGGCCTATCTACTACGTTTGCTACCACACCCTCGACCGTGACAAAGATTATGAAATTAAAACCGCAGGTAGATGGCTTGCCAGTTTTCGGAAAAGGCGGGTATGGTCGGCCCTCTCGAGTTAAACGTAGTAAATAGGCCCTTTTCTTGGCGCGCGGTCAGCTCAATGCTAATCTCCGTGCCGGAACTGACCCAGTTGTTTGTAAGTTGCGGTGATATACGGACTGTTTGGCGCTTTGGAGCTTCAAAACAGTCCCTATCTCACCGCAACTTAGGAGAAGGGCGGGGGCGGTTGGGTGCTGGTGGGTCGGAGCGTGTTAGGCCTGTTTGCGGTGCTTCCATTGTTTGCGGCACCAGCGCATGAGCGCCTTTATGACGGGAATCGTGATGAGGATGATCCATGCAGGATGGGGCTGTCCCAAACAGAGCCACATGTAGAGGAACCAAGCGATGGCGGCTGCCGGGTAGATGGCCTCGATCAGCTTAGACAGGTGGCGCCGATCGATGAAGTCACCAATCGCGTAGTAGACGGGAACCAGAAAGACGAGGAAAAGCCCCATGCCCCATGTGCCGTAGACAATGCCGAGCACCAGATAGGCGAGAGTGACAAGTGCGGGGAAGGGGAATTTGTTCCATGCACGTCCGACCTTGGTGTGGAAATGCTTGCCATGATGGTCGAGCTTGTCGTGTGCTTCCTTCCAGCTGGAAAACGTCTCGCCGTCGATGGTGACGGTGCCGTCGTCATTGGTGCGTACGCTATGTCCATCGTCCTCAAGCGTATCGATATGCACGCCGTCCGGCCCCACATGCACCTCTTCGCCCTTGCGCTCGTTGGTCACATGGATGCCGCTCCAACCAACATGGACTTCCTCGCCTTTATTGGGATCAATGACGTGGATACCGCGCGCGAGGGAAATATCGACAAGTGGCTTATCGCTGCAATCAGCGTGCACAGTAGAAACCTCAGCCTCATCTGAAGCTTTGGTGCCGGCGTTGCTGTTCTGTGCCTCATCATCAGCTTGCGAGTCATCAGTGCTAGCCACCGCCTCCCCATACAGCAGCTCATCCAGCGACACGCCATACAGCGCGGCGAGTGCAATAAGGTTATCGGTATCGGGCGAGGATTCGCTGCGCTCCCATTTACTGACAGCCTGGCGGCTTACGCCCAGCTGTGCAGCAAGTGCCTCTTGAGAAAGCCCAGCGGCTTTGCGGCGATCGACGAGGCGCTGTGCCATCGCAAGATCCATGGTGGTTCCTTTCGTTTGATGGTCGAATCGAATGAGCCGAGTATGCCGAGAACAACCGGTAGCGACCACCATTTCTAGTTAGAATCTGCCCCAACCCTACCGCAACTACCGGTAGCAATCCCTAACGACCAGCCATTTCAGGACAAATGTCAGTGCAAGTAGCAGCCAAGAGCCTGCAACATCCCAAAATCTCAGCCCACGCACTTGCAGCAAGAAGACGAATAGCCTCGGCCTCCCCAGTTACCGCAGGAGGCCCCAGGGCTTTCCTCCCAAATCTTTCCGCAGGACGGAAGGACCCCGCCGCGCGAAGCGCACGGCGGGGTCCTGACATGTCCGAGGACGATTTGGGAGGAAAGCCCTGGGGTCTCCGATGGGGGCGGTTCCAGCCGAGGCTATTCGTCGCCGAAGCTGATGCCCAACGCCTTGGCCTCGCGCACCAGATCGCTCTGGGGGTCGACATATTTGAGCTTGCCGGCGCCCTCCTCGAGCGGCATGTGACACATCTTGCCGTCGCGCAGGGCAATCATGTAGCCAAACTCGCCGCGCAGGCAGCCAAGCGCGCCCTCGACGCCGCACTGGGTCGCAAAGATGCGATCCTGGGCATCGGGCTGGCCGCCGCGCTGCGTGTGGCCGGGGATGGCGACGCGGGTCTCGCGACCGGTCTTGGCCTCAATCTCCTTGGCGATGTCGTAGACGATCGACGGGCTCGTGCGCTCGGCAAGCTTCTTCTTGTATTCCTTCTTGGACAGCGCCGCGTCCTCCTTGGAGATGGCGCCCTCGGCGACGGCTACGATGGTAAAGCGGCTGCCGGTCTCCATGCGATGCTCGATGGTCTTGATGACGTTATCCATGTCGTAGGGGATCTCGGGAATCAGGATGACGTCCGCGCCGCCCGCGACGCCGGCGTACAGCGGGATCCAGCCAACCTTGTGGCCCATGATCTCGATGACGAACACGCGCCCATGGCTCGAAGCGGTGGTGTGGATGTCGTCGATGCACTTGGTGGCGACGTCGATGGCGCTCGTAAAGCCAAACGTCATCTCGGTGCCCCAGGTGTCGTTATCGATGGTCTTGGGCAGGGCGATAACGTTGAGGCCCTCTTCGCGCAGGCGGTTAGCGGTCTTGGTGGAACCGTTGCCGCCCAGCATAAATAGGCAGTCGAGCTGCAGCTTGTGATAGGTGTGGACCATCGCGGGCACCTTCTCGACGCCGTCGGCCTCGGGAATGTCCAGACGTTTGAACGGCGTGCGGCTCGTGCCCAGGATTGTGCCGCCGCGGGTGAGGATGCCGCTAAAATCGGCGGGCGTCATGACGCGGAACCTGCTGTAGATAAGGCCCTGGTAGCCGTCCTCAAAACCATAGATCTCGATAGGCTCTTCGCTATTGGTCATGAGCGTTTTGACGATGCCGCGCATGGTGGCGTTGAGCGCCTGGCAGTCGCCGCCACTGGTAAGAAGACCGATCCTGAGCATTATGAATCCTTCCGGGCAAGTTATAACATGCGCATAAGTTTACCCCCGCACACTGTTGATACGGGGGTAAAACGTGTTAGCTCAAGCGTATGGAAATGTAAGCAACGTCAGGGAACGTAAGGTCGACGGGCCTGGCTCCTTACAGTGCGAAGGCATCGACGTTGCCCCAGTGGCGGCGCAGCGTGATGGCGGCAGCGGGCTCGGTATTGTCGAAGACGACCGACCATTGCGTATTGCTGGTGATGTCTTCCGGATTGGGCTCTTGCGCTGCGGCTCGCAGGGCTTCCCAGGCAATCGTTTCGTCTTGGGCACCGACATGGGCGTCGAGGACATCGGCGATGGCGATGGCGCGTTCCTTGCCATGGCCCAGCTCGCCGTTCTTTTGGTTGGGGAGCACTTCGTCGCCATAGCAGGCGTAGAAGTTCGTAACCTGGCGTACAGGAGTCGCTTTGAAAGCGCGGTCCGGATCGCGCGGGTCCCACTCTACTACGCGCGCGTCACCGGCGGCGTCGTTGATAAAGAAGTGGTAATCGCGCCCTGCCATGGCGTGCATGTCGTAGGCGGAAAGCAGGTCGACAGCTTCTTGCGTGGTGGCGGCACGGTCGAGCACCAGACGGATGGCGAGCGAGGTATTGATGACGGGGCGTTGCGTGTCCTGGTCACAGGGCTTGGAATCCAGGGTGAGTACGGCAACGGACACGCCGCATTCGTTAACACCGTCGAGCTGGGCAAACGGGCCCATGAGTGCGGCGACGCGTCCGGCGACGGAGTCAAGCGGAGTGTTATCGCCCAGGTTGTTGAGGGCGGCAAATCCGATGGAGGCATAGCCGCCGCGTGGGTGATTGCGCACCAGCAGCGCCGAGGTGTCGTCCTTAAAGTCGTAATTGCGACCGGTGCGCACGCGGCGTTCGGCATCTACAGCGACAAAAGCGCTGCAGGCAAACTGGGGCGCCTGGACATGTGCCGGCACACCGGGCAGCACCTGCGCCACCACGGCATCGATGTAGGCCTGGTCGTCGCGCACGCCAGCGGCGATGATGCGATCAAGATCGTAGTCGTAGGCAATGTCGATTGCGTACAGGTCATAGCCATCCGCGTAGCCGGTCAAGCGTTTGAGCGACGCGGCGGACTTGATTTGCTTGCGGTAAACGATGCCGGCGGCAGCGGCAAGGCCGACGGCGGTTCCTGCAACACCGCAGGTGATGGCAATGATACGTGGCTTCATGACGGCTCCTCTCGTCCTGTTAGCGTAATTGTCGCAAAAGGTGCACGGGCATGATGGCTCAACTTGGCGAGCGGCGCGGGATTAAACACGGAATGAAGAGTGCGGCGCTGGCGCGGCGGGGTATGCTGGAAGGGACCATCAACCCAGCGAAAGGGGAGAGTATGACGGATCAGGAAACGATCGAGCGCGTGCACGTGACGGCCGATGATATCGAGGCCGCCAACGACCTTATCGACTTTATCGAGGCATGCCCCAGCATGTTCCATACGGCGGCGACCATTATGGCCGAGCTCGACGAGGCGGGCTTTACCTACCTGCCCGAGAACGCGGCGTGGGACATCGAGCCGGGCGGGCGTTATTACACGCAGCGCAATACCTCGAGCGTTGTTGCCTTTAAGGTGGGCGAGGACCTGGCTGCTACGTGGGGCGAGGACGGCGTTGCCGGCGACTATCATTTTCAGCTCACGGCGTCGCACAGCGATTCGCCGACGTTTAAGGTCAAGGCCGTGCCTGAGCTTGACGGCGCGGGCGAGACGCTGCGCCTGAACACCGAGGCCTACGGCGGCATGATCGACTACACCTGGTTCGATCGCCCGCTGGCGCTGGCTGGACGCGTGTTGGTACGCGAAGGCGACCGTATTGAGAGCCGCCTGCTTTCCACCGAGCGCGAGGTCGCTATTATCCCGAGCCTTGCCATCCATATGAATCGTGGCGTTAATGAGGGCTTTGCGCCCAACCGCGCCGTCGACCTGTGCCCGCTCATCAGCGCCGGTGACCTTAAGCAGGGCGACTTTGACGCCCTGATCGCCGACGAGCTGGATGTTGAGCCCGAGCAAATTTTGGGCCGCGATCTGTTCCTGGTCAATCGTCAGGATGCGCGCATTTGGGGCTGGGCCGATGAGTTTATCTCGACGCCCAAGCTCGACGACTTGGCATGCGCCTACACCTCGCTGCAGGCATTTTTGGGTGCTGAGAACGCGCACGATGTTTCGGTCTTTTGCTGCTTTGATAACGAGGAGGTTGGCTCCGAGACCAAGCAGGGTGCTATGTCGACGTTCTTGGCCGATGCGCTACGCCGCATTAACGGCTCGCTGGGCTTTGACGACGAATCGTACCACCGCGCACTTGCCGCCTCGATGCTCGTGAGCTGCGACAACGCACATGCCGTGCATCCCAATCATGCCGAGAAGTGTGACGCCCGCAACCAGGTGGTGCTCAACGGCGGTATTGTCATCAAGGAGGCCGCCAACCAGCACTATTGCACCGATGCCTTTAGCCGCGCGGTGTTCCAGGCCATCTGCGATGACGCCGACGTACCCACGCAGGCCTTCGCCAACAAGAGCGATATGGCGGGTGGCTCTACCCTTGGCAATCTGTCCAATATGCAGGCGAGTATGCACGCCGTGGACGTGGGCCTGCCGCAGCTGGCCATGCACTCAAGCTACGAGACCGGCGGCGTGCGCGACGTGATGTACGCCATCCGCGCCCTCACCGCTTTCTACGAGCGCGACCTCCATATCAACGGAGCCGAAAGCGTGGAGCTCTAAACCTGCCAAAAAGGGATGTTAATTTTGGCAGGTTTTATCCGGGCAAATGCAAAGGGTGAAACCGAACTGGATTGGTGATGCGTAGCCGCCGAGGTGCAGTGTGCCTCGGCGGCCTTTTGTGTACAGAGTACGGCTAATGCTTATAAATGCTATACATGCTTTACGCATCTACCATAGAGTTTTATGATAGTTTTGAAGTATTAAGGAGAGCTCATGACCACAACAGCCGCTCAGATCAACGTACGTCTCGATGCCGATCTTAAAAGGAGTGGGGACGCTGCTCTCTCCAAGGCCGGTATGACGCCGAGCCAAGCGGTGCGAGCGCTCTGGCAGCTTGCAGCGTCGCTGGCCGATCGCCCCGGTGCACTCGAGGATATCCTGCTGCCCAGTCGTGCCCGGGCGGAACAGCGCGAGCGCGAAAAGGCCGCCAAACGTAAGCTCGAGCTCATGGATCAGGGGTCGAAGCTGTTCGCTGCCGCTTGCCGTGAGTCGGGAATCGATATGGTCAAGGCTCAGCCATCGGACGACGAAGAGCTCAAACGGAATGCCTATGCTGATCGCTACGGCGAGGAGATGAGCTGGCTCTATGAGTGAGGCTCCAAAGCGCATCTTGGTTGACACCAACGTGTGGCTCGATTACTTCATTCCCTCACGACGTGGTCGTTCGGTGGCGATTGAGTTTTTACGCGATGCATGCACGGCGCAGGTGGATTTGCTGTATGCGGCGACATCGTCCAAAGACCTGTTCTATTTGATTTCGAGCGAACATAAGGCATGGTATCGGCGCGAGCATGGTTCGCTTTCCCAAGATGCCGCCGTGGCGGCGACATCACTTGCATGGGATTGCCTTGACGTGCTGTCGCAGCTTGCCACGCCAGTGCCCTGTGACCTGAGCGACATATGGATGGCGAGCAGGCAGCGTGAACTCCATAGCGATTACGAAGACGATTTAATCATTGCGGCAGCGATACGCGCTCAGGCGGATCTACTGGTCACCAACGATGTCAAACTCTGTTCACGCGCACCCGTCGCAGCAATGAACGTCGAAAACGCAAGAAACTATCTAACAACGCTTAAATAGCTCTAAACCTCACTGGCCGAACAAAAGTCAGCGAGTGCCCACAGACAGAGCCGCGTCAGCCAGTCCCTACAGGTTGAACAAAAGTCAGCGAGAGCCCGCCGTTTGCGCCAAGGTGCCGTGAAATGAAAAGGCGCTGACCTTCTGGTCGCGCCTTTGAAATTGAACGGCAGATTGGCCAAACGGCGGGCTCGCAGCGTCGAGGGGTTCCGGCGTTTGGTAAAACGCCGGAACAATCTAGTGCTCGATCCAACAACGTAAAGTTTCGCCGGCCTGCAGGTGACGCAGATTCTCCGCGGCGATGTCGACCACGTTGTTGAGCGTGGCGGCCAAGTGGAACCAGCCGGAGATGTGCGGCGTGATGAGCATGTTGGGCGCATCCCACAACGGGCTTGTCTCGGGCAGCGGCTCGGGGTCGGTGACGTCGACCGCGGCGCCGGCGAGATGTCCTGATTCCAGGGCGGCAACTAGGTCGTCGGCAACCACAAGATCGCCGCGGCCGCCGTTGGCAAAGAAGGCGCCCGGCTTCATCGCGGCGAAGAACTCGGCGTTCGCCAGGCCGCGGGTCTCGGGTGTGCTGGGCATAAAGGATGCGACGACGTCTGCCTCGGCCAGGCGCTCGGGCAGGGCATCCATGCCGTCCATGTCCTCAAACACAATGGGGTAGACGAGCGGATGGCGCTTGATGCCGCGGACGTGTGCGCCCATGCTGCGGCAGAGCGTGGCAAAGTGGCCGCCGATATCGCCCGCGCCCAGCACCAGCACGTTGGCATTTTTGAGCGAGGTAACCGGCCCCAAATCCTCCCAGCGATGCTCGCGCTGCAAGTCGTGATAGCCGGGCAGGCGCTTCATCATGGAAAGGACCATGGCAAACATGTGCTCGCTCACGGCCTGGCCGTAGGCGCCCACCGAGCAAGACAGTTTGGCGTCGGCTGGCACGGTGCCGGCGGCAAGGTAGTCGTCATAGCCGGCGGTCTGCAATTGCAACAGCTGGAGATGCTCGCATGCCGTGAGCATGTCAGGGTCGATGTTGCCCAGGATCACGTCGGCATCGGCGACCTGCTTGCGCGTGGCGGCGTCGGCGCTCGTGTAGATAAAGTCCTCGCCCGGAGCGCTCGACTCAAGAATTGCGCGATGACGGTCGTTGACGGGCAGCAAAACCAGGATGTTCACAGGCAGTCCTCTCCGCTCAACCTGCCAAAAAAGGGACAGGTTTATTTTGGCAGGTTTTATCAGGCAAACGTTCAAACAAAAACGCCGGATGCAAGACGGGCGTGCCCGTCAGCATCCGGCGCATCCACGGCTACCAGCTCAGCAGCTCGTAGCCGTCCTCGGTCACCACGAGCTGTACCTCGCACTGGGCCGAATCGCTGCCGTCCTTGGTGCGCACGCACCAGCCGTCGCCCTTGCTAATCTTGATATCGGGCGCTCCGGCGTTGACCATGGGCTCGATGGTAAAGACCATGCCTGGCACCATGATGGTGTCCACATCGGGCGCCTCGGTGGTAAAGCCCACAAACGGGTCCTCGTGGAACTCCTTACCGATGCCGTGTCCGCCGTACTCACGCACCACGCTAAAGCCGGCGTCCTCGACGGTCTTTTGCACAGCCTCGGCCATAACGGAGAGCGGTAGCCATGGCTTGACGGCTGCCAGACCCGCCTCCACGCTGGCACGGGTGACGTCGACCAGGCGCTGGCGCTCGGCCGAGACCTCGCCGATGCAGAACATGCGGCTCGAATCACTAAAGTAACCGTCCAAGATCGTGGAGCAGTCTACGTTGATGATGTCGCCCTCGTGCAGCACATCCGCATCGCAGGGGATGCCGTGGCAGACGACGTCGTTGATCGAGGTGCACACGCTCTTGGGATAGCCCTCGTAGTTAAGGTCGGCCGGCGTGCCACCGTGCTCGACGGTGTAGTCGTAGATCATCTGGTCGATCTGGTTGGTGGTCATGCCTGCGGCGATATGCTCGCCCACATAATCGAGCACGCCCACGTTGATGGCTGCCGAGCGCTTGATGCCCTCGATATCGGCGGGAGTCTTGTAGAGCGTACGGGGCAGAACCTCCCAGCCCTCCTCCCACAGGCGCTCGAGGCGCTCGTCGAAGGCGCTATGGCATTTCTTATATTTTTTGCCGCTGCCGCACCAGCAAGCGTCGTTGCGGCCGGGTACGGGTCCTTTGTCATACATGGCTAACTTCCTTTCGTTCGCAGCTAGTATAGCCCACCCACGTGTCCATAAAAGTTGCGGTGATATAGTTCCGATTTAAGCGGTTTAACAGCACAAATAGGAACTATATCACCGCAACTGATGGGGCGGGATGGCGGCACTAGCTGCTACGTGGTTTTGCTAGTAGCTCACCTGGCAGGGGATGCCGAGCGCGCGCACGCGCACGGCAATGGCATCGAGCGCTTCGGGCGCCGCTTTGGCAAGGCCGGCGACCGGTGTCTCACGCGCCACTGTGTAGATGGTCGCCTCCTGCGGGCGAATGCGTTCGAGCGCCGCGAGCCAAGGGCCAACATACGCTTCGCCGGTGTTATCGAGGAGCTTGCCCTGGTACTCGCCGCTCAAAAAGATCGTCTGGATAATGACATGGCCGTTAAAGCTCGCGAACGTCTCGATCTGGTGCTCGACGTCGTAGGGGCCAACGGGCTGGTCGAGCAGCTGGATAAAAGCCGGGTCGACCGTATCGAGCTTGAGGATGTTGTCGTCGACCATCATGAGCGCATCGTGCACAGCGGGCTGGTCAGCGCGCGTGCCATTGGAGAGCACGGCGATCTTGGTGTTCGGGGCCAGCTGGTCGCGAAGCGCGACGGCGCCGGCGATGGCCTGCGGAAACTCCGGTGCGGCGGTGGGCTCGCCGTTGCCGGCAAACGTGATTACATCGGGCAGCTCGCCCTCGACTGCCATCTCGTGCAATTTGGCCTCGAGTGCGTCGAGTACCGCGGCGGCCGAGTTATACGACTCGTGGCAGGGACGCTCGGCGTTAAGGCCGTTTTCGCAGTAAATGCAGTCGAACGTGCAGATTTTGCCGCTGGCCGGCATCATGTTGACACCGAGCGAAAGGCCCAGACGGCGGCTGCGCACCGGTCCAAAGATGGGGCTGGCATTTAAAAACGTAGACATAGACATATGCTCCTTGGGACAGTTATGCCTAAGCATAGCATCGGCGCCAAAGTCTGGTTTGGGCTTGTGCTCTTCAGGTTTCGTTTTTCATTCTGCCCTCGATGCCCACGATATGAAAGGTTTCGGGTCGGGTACAGTTCATGTGTTAACAAGGCACAAGACGATGGGGCACAACATGGATTTTACGGTCGAGAATGCGGGCACCACGATTGCCTGTCGCGAGTTTGCCGAGCCGGGCGTGCCGTCGGATGCGCCTGCCTTGGTGTGCGTGCACGGCGCTTGCGTCGACGGCACATTTTTTGACGGGATCGCCCGCGAGCTCGCCTGCGGCTATCGCGTAATTGCCTACGACCGCCGCGGTTGCGGC
>CAJMOP010000068.1 GCA_905215115.1 uncultured bacterium
CCCGCCGTGCGCGCGGGCTGGGTGGCCGAGAACGGCCCCGTGATTGTCGATGCCATTAGCGGCGTGACGGGCGCCGGTAAGTCCTGCAACGCCCGCACCCATTTTTGCAGCGCCGACGAGAACTTGGAGGCCTACGGCGTGGGCAAGCATCGCCACACGCCCGAGATTGAGCAAATCCTTGGCCTGACCGATCGCGTCGTCTTTACCCCGCACCTGGCACCGCTCAAGCGCGGTCTGCTCTCCACGGTGACGCTGCCGCTCGCGCCGCAGGCTCTCGACACGCTGGCTCTTGAGGATGTCGTCGACCATTACAAGCAGTTCTACGCCGGTCGCACCTTTGTGCGCGTGCTCGATGCCGGCCAGCAGCCCAAGACGGCTTCGGTCGTCGGCACCAACGCTGCCCAGATTGGCCTCGCGCTCAACAAGCGCGCGGGCGTGCTGGTGGCGACGGGCGCCATCGACAATCTGTGCAAGGGCGCTGCGGGCCAAGCGGTCCAGTGCGCCAATATCGTCTTTGGCTTTGACGAGCGACGAGGCTTGCCCACAGTGGCGTGCCCGGTGTAGCACATTCGATTGTTAACGATTTGGTAGTCGGGCATCGAGTGGGGCGCCACTCTTAAGCTGGTTTCATGATCACGACTGGCATGGCGCACCAACCGATGTCCGTTTTTTGTTTGACATAAGGAGTCATAAAGACGATGAATACCGAGCTGTTTGATATCAAGATTCGCGCCGTCGAGGGTGGCGTTACGGCTGCGGCTGGTTTTAAGGCTGCAGGCATCCACGCTGGGTTCCGCAAGAACCCCGAGCGTCTGGATTACGCGCTCGTCGTGCCCGATAAACCCTGTCCCGGTGCTGGCGTGTTTACCACCAATCGCTTTTGCGCGGCGCCCGTGCAGGTGAGCCGTGCCAACCTGGGCGGTACCGACAAGGGGTACGGTATCATCGCCGGCATTTCGGTCAACTCTGGCAATGCCAACGCCGCCACGGGTGAGACCGGCCTTGCATGCGCGCGCGAGACGTGCAGCATCGCATCGCAGGTCATCGGCTGCGAGCCTCAGCAGATTCTGGTTGCCTCCACGGGTGTAATTGGCCAGATTCTGCCGATCGACACGTTTGAGACCGCCATTCCTGCTGCCTACGAGGCGCTCTCCGCCCACGGTGGCGCCGATGCCGCTCGCGCCATCATGACGACCGACACGCACTCCAAGGAGTACGCCGTGTCCTACGTCAGTGAGGCTGCGGGTCATGCGGGCAATGTCTATACGGTAGGCGGAATGTGCAAGGGCTCGGGCATGATCATGCCCAACATGGCCACCATGATCGCAGTTATCACTACCGATGCCCCCGTCGAGCCTGCGGCACTTCATGCCCTGCTGCTCTCGACCGTCAAGCAGACCTTTAACAAGGTAACGGTCGATTCCGACACCTCGACCAACGACACCTGCACCATGCTTGCCTCCGGTGCCGCTGCCGCAGATGCCGAGCCTATCGTCGAGGGCTCCGATGCCTTTGACGAGTTGACATTTGCCGTGCACGAGGTGTGCGAGAGCCTGGCGCGCAATATCGCCGCCGATGGTGAGGGCGCATCCAAGCTTGTTACGGTCAACGTTACCGGCGCCGTGAACGACGAGGAGGCCGATATCGCCGCCCGCGCCGTTGCCAACTCGCCGCTCGTTAAGACCTGCATCGCCGGCCACGACTGCAACTGGGGCCGCGTTGCTATGGCGCTTGGCAAGTGCGGCGTGAAGTTTAATCAGGAAGACGTTTCCATCGACATGATGGGCATGCCTGTCTGTCGCGACGGTCTGACTGTTCCCTTTGACGAGGACGAGGCTCTACGACGTTTCGAGGCGCCCGAGATCGTGATCTCGGCCGACCTGGGCGCAGGCGACGCGGCAACGACCGTGTGGACCTGCGACCTCACGCATGAGTACATCTCCATCAACGGCGACTACCGTTCCTAGATTCCGGGCACGCTGCGCATCTTGCCGCGATTGCGGACAGCGGAGCACGGCGCGATAACGATATGAAAGACGAGGCAGATTATGAAATTCGCACGCGATTGTCGTTCGAGCGAATCCAACGAAGCAACCGCGCAGCTGCTGTTCGAAGCGCTGCCGTGGATTAAGAACCTGACCGGCAAGACGGTTGTTATCAAATATGGCGGAGCCGCCATGGTTGATGAGCAGCTGCGCCGCGACGTGATGAGCGACATCGTTTTGCTCAAGATCATCGGTATGCGCCCCGTCATCGTGCACGGCGGCGGCAAGGCTATTAACGAGGCGCTGAGCCATTACGATATTCCCGTCGAGTTTAAGAACGGCCAGCGCGTGACCACGCCGGCGACGATGGATATCGTGCGCGAGGTGCTGGGCGGCAAGGTTAACCAGGAGCTGGTTGCTGCCATCAACCACCACGGCAACCTGGCCGTGGGCGTGTCGGGCAGCGATGCCGGCACGCTCATCGCCGAGCCGCTCGACCCCGAGCTCGGTCGCGTGGGCAAGGTGACGCACGTCAACACCGACTATATCGAGCGCTTACTCGATAGCGAGTACATCCCCGTCATCGCTACCGTCGCGGCGGGGGAGGACGGTGGTTTCTTCAACATCAACGCCGATACCGCCGCCGGTGCCGTTGCGGCAGCGCTCCACGCGCACAAGGCGATCTTTTTGACCGACGTCGACGGCCTGTACAAGGACTTTAGCGATAAAGACTCACTCATCTCCAACCTAACACTCGACGAGGTTAACGAAATGCTCTACGGCGGCGAGGTCGATAAGGGCATGATTCCCAAGCTGCACGCGGCCGTCGATGCGCTTGCCGGCGGCGTATTTCGCGCTCACATCATCAACGGCACCACGCCGCATTCGCTGCTGCTGGAGCTGCTGACCGATGCCGGCGTCGGCACCGTGATCCATTCCACCGAGACGGCTTACGAGTTCGATACGCATCCGCATCCGCTTTCGACGTTTGCTGCGCGTCTGACCGAGAACCTCGACGAGGTCGAGAAGCTTCAGACGGTCTAACTGACCCTCAGCCGCCCCATTTCTGCACCCATAGGCCTGCGCCGTCCGGCGCTCAACGAAAGGCATCCCATGTCACTTGCAGCTCAGCAATCGCTTGAATCCCATTACGTTATGCATACCTTTGGCCGCTCTCCGGTCGAGTTTGTCGAGGGTCACGGCATGAAGCTCACCGGCGACGATGGTCGTGAGTACCTCGACTTTCTTGCCGGCATCGGCGTGTGCAGCCTAGGTCATGGCGACCCGGCTGTGCTCTCGGCGCTCGAGGCACAGACCAAAAAGCTCATGCATGTCTCCAATTACTTCTACATCGAGCAGCGTGGACAGGTCGCGGCGCTGCTGTCCAAGCTTGCTAACGACGACGTAGATGGTGCGCGCGTGCTTGCCGATGCCATTGTCGCCGGCGATGAGACCACGGCAGCTGCTCTTGGTGCCCCGGCTGCGGATGAGCAGGTTTGGGAGACCTTCTTTGCCAACTCCGGCGCCGAGGCCAACGAGGGCTCGATGAAGCTCGCGCGCCTGTACGCCAAGCGTGCCGGTAACGGCGGCAACACCATCGTGTGCATGCGCGGCGGCTTCCACGGCCGTACGCTCGAGACCATTGCCGCCACTATGCAGGATTGGCTGCAGGATAGTTTCCGCCCGCTGCCGGGTGGCTTTGTGGCCTGCACGCCCAACGATGTGGACGAGCTGCGTGCGATCTTTAAGCAGCTGGGGAGCGAGATTTGTGCCGTGATGCTCGAGCCCATCCAGGGTGAGAGTGGCGTGCATCCCATGACCGAGGAGTTTATGGCGGCAGCGCGCGACCTGGCACACGAAGTGGGCGCCGTGCTTATCGCCGACGAGGTCCAGTGCGGTATCTTCCGCACGGGTAAGCCGTTTGCGTTCCAGACCTATGGCGTGGAGCCCGACATCATGAGCCTTGCCAAGGGCATTGCTGATGGCGTGCCCATGGGTGCCGTCGTGGCAAAGAAGGAGATTGCCGACGTGTTTAAGCCGGGCGACCACGGCTCGACCTTTGGCGGTAGCTGCCTGGCCATCGCGGCGTGTGCCGCGACGCTCTCCGCGCTTGTGCGCGGCGATTATGCCGAGCATGCTGCCAAGGTGGGTGCCTATATGGAGCAGGCGCTGGCTAAGCTTCCGCATGTGGTAGAGGTGCGTGGCCGTGGCCTGATGCTCGGCTGCGATCTTGACGATACTGCGGGTGATGCACACGACGTTGTGGCCCGTGCATTGGGGGCTGGTGCCGTGATCAATGCTACAGGTGCGCATACGCTGCGTTTCTTGCCGCCGCTCGTCTGCGAGGAAGTCGACGTGGACAGTCTGATCGAGATCCTGTCGGGTGTCTTGGCCTAACGCGGCGCAATAACTCAATTTGGACCGGGTTCCGGACTGCGGGCGTGCCCTATGTGGCATGATTCAGCGGTCTGGAGCCCGTTTTGCCTTAGATTTGCTAAGACAGGGAGACCTGCTGGTCAAAAAAAATCAAATATGAGTACTGTTACCGATTTGGTAGCAGCAATTTTGGACTAATAAGGCCAGATGGCAAGTCGAAATGGCGATGAATGCACGATTTTGATCCAACTGTTAGTCCATATAATGGACATATGTTGCGTAACCTAAGCAAATACTATCTTTTTATATGTTGCAAACAAAGTAGCAGTACTCATTTTTGCCATTTTTTGGCCACGGCCTTTGTGACAGACGTGCTGGCGGGTTCGAATCCCATGCACTGGGCACAAAAAAGAAAGGCTCCCATCGCTGGGAGCCTTATCAGTCTAGTGGTGGGCGATGAGGGATTCGAACCCCCAGCCTTGTGCGTGTAAAGCACCTGCGCTAACCGTTGCGCCAATCGCCCATGCGGAGAGAGTATAGCAAAACAATCGCCTCATTCATCTCATATCCATTAAAGGTAACCGGCGCGTGTCACAGCGGAGCTGATTCAGTTGAGATTGCCTGAACATTCCGCCCCTCTTTACGCCCTCGGGTATACTCAAAAGCTACTGATTCGATTTGATGCCCAGCAACAGCAGAGGGGATAGTATATGTGCGGTTTTGTCGGTTTTGTCGGTGGGACGGATAACCAATCCGAGGTGCTCACCAAGATGATGGACCGCATCGTCCATCGTGGTCCCGACATGGGCGGCCAGTTTATCGAGGGCCGCGTTGCCCTGGGCTTCCGCCGCCTGTCGATCCTCGACCTGACCGAGGCCGGCGCTCAGCCCATGGCCAATGAGGACGGCAGCGTCGTTATCGTCTTCAACGGCGAGATCTACAACTTCCAGGAGCTTCGCTCCGAGCTCGAGGCCAAGGGCTATAAGTTCCACTGTGGAGCCGACACCGAGAGCCTCCTGCACGGCTACGAGGAGTGGGGCGAGGCCGTACTCGATCGCCTGCGCGGCATGTACGCCTTCGTCATCTGGGACAAGAAGAAGAACAAGCTTTTTGGCGCCCGCGACATCTTTGGCATCAAGCCGCTCTACTACTATCCCATGGCCGATGCGGGTGACGGCGCTCCGGGCGTGCTCTTTGGTTCCGAGATCAAGAGCTTCCTGGACTACCCGCACTTCCACAAGGCGGTCAACAAAAAGGCTCTGCGTCCGTACATGACGTTGCAGTATTCGGCAACCGAGGAGACCTTCTTCGAGGGTGTCTACAAGCTGCCGCCGGCGCATTACTTTACCGTAGACATCCCGACCGGCAAGATGAACATCGAGCGCTACTGGGATTGCGATTACTCTGCCGTCGAGAAGCCGTTCGAGGAGTACGTCGACGAGCTGGACGAGGTCGTGCACGAGAGCGTCGAGGCCCATCGCATCGCCGACGTCAAGGTCGCGTCGTTCCTCTCCGGCGGCGTCGATTCCAGCTATATTGCCGCTTGTCTCATGCCCGACAAGACCTTCTCGGTGGGCTTTGACTACAAGAATTTCAACGAGACTAACTACGCCAAGGAGCTATCCGACAAGCTCGGCGTCGAGAATGTCCGCAAGATGATCACCGCCGACGAGTTCTTTGGCGCACTCGAGGACATTCAGTATCACATGGACGAGCCGCAGTCCAACCTGTCGTCTGTGCCGCTGTGGTTCTTGGCCGAGATGGCGCGCAAGGATGTTACCGTCGTGCTTTCGGGCGAAGGCGCCGACGAGCTCTTTGGCGGCTACGCCTACTACGAGGACACGGTTCCGGTGCGCAAGTACAAAAAGATGGTGCCGTTGCCTATTCGCCGCGCGCTCGGTAACCTGGCGCTGCATATGCCGTACTTCAAGGGCCATAACTTCCTGGTCAAGGGTGCCGAGATTCCCGAGAAGTCGTTCCTGGGCCAGGCCTTGGTATGGCCTGAGCGCGAGGTCGACGGCGTACTCAAGCCCGAGTACAACACCGGCGACGGCGCCTTCGAACTCGCCGCTCCCATCTATGCGCGTGTGAAGGGCCAGCCCGAGCTGGTCAAGAAGCAGTACCTGGACATGAACATGTGGCTCCCGGGCGACATTCTGCTCAAGGCCGACAAGATGTGCATGGCGCACTCCCTGGAGCTGCGCGTGCCCTTCCTGGACCGCAAAGTCATGGAGTTCGCCGAGCACATTCCCGACCGCTACCGCATCAACGAGAACGGCAACAAACAGGTGCTTCGCCACGCCGCCAACAAGTCGCTGCCCGATGAGTGGGCTACCCGCCCCAAGGTGGGCTTCCCGGTGCCGATCGTCTACTGGCTGCGCGAGCAAAAGTGGTACGACTACGTCAAGGAGTACTTCACCGCGCCGTGGGCAAGCGAGTTTTTCGACACCGACGAGCTCATGCATCTGCTCGACTTACACTTTGCGGGCAAGGGTGATTTCCAGCGCAAGATCTATACGCCGCTCGTGTTCTTGGTGTGGTACAAGCGCTTCTTTATCGACGAGGGCCAGCCTTCTGTTCAGGCTGCCTAGCCTCGGCTTACGAACGCCTGCGCGTAACGGCTCCTCCGGGAGCCGTTTTTGCGCGAGCATGTTTCAGTTACTATGAAAACCGTCCCTGCCAAATGGCTGAGAAAGGCGAAAGATGCACCATTCGGATTCCGCGACCGTGACCACGGTCGATACGCTTGCCAAGCTTCTCGATGTGTGCGGCGAGCTGCGCGCATCGGAGCAGGTTGACGGGCGTGCCGTGACCGGCTGCTCGTTTGATTCGCGCGCGGTTTCGGCAGGGGACGTGTTCTTTTGCAAGGGCGCTGCCTTTAAGCCTGCGTTTTTGAGCATGGCGCTCGATTCGGGCGCCGTCGCATTTGTGTGCGAAGAGTCGCTGGTCGAGTCTCTGGAGCCGCTGGCGCAGGAGAGCGGTGCTGCGATGCTGGTTGTTGATAGCGTACGCACGGCGATGGCGCTGTTGCCGCCCGAGGTCTACGACCGTCCCGACCACGACGTTAAGATCGTGGGCATCACCGGTACCAAGGGAAAGACCACGGCCGCTTTTATGCTCCAGTCCATCATCAAGGCGGCGGGCGAGTCCTGCGGCATGATCGGCTCGGTGAACACCGACGATGGTATCGAGTGCTACGAGAGCACCAACACCACGCCCGAGGCCCCCGAGGTCTGGCGCCATATCGCCAACTGTCGCGCGTCTGGTCGCCAGTCCATGGTCATGGAGGTCTCAAGCCAGGCGCTTAAGTACCAGCGCGTCGAGAACCTGCCGTTTGACGTGGCGTGTTTCCTCAACATCGGGCGTGACCACATCTCACCGATCGAGCACCCGACCTTCGAGGATTATTTTGAGAGCAAGCTCAGGATCTTTGATCAGGCTAAGACCGCCGTAGTGAATCTGGGCACCGATGAAGTCGAACGCGTGCTGGAGGCCGCGTCGACGGCCGAGCACTTGGTGACCGTTGGCGTCGAGCATCCCGAGGCGAGCCTGTGGGCAAGCGATGTCCGCATGGTCGGCTTTAACATCGAGTTTAACCTGCATGGCATGAGCGCCGACGAGCCCGAGGCGGGGGAGAAGGTCCTGCTGGGTATTGCGGGAGACTTTAACGTGGAGAACGCGCTGGTCGCTATCGCCGCCGCGCGCGAGATTGGCATCGGAATCGATGCCATCAAGAAGGGCCTCTCCAAGCTGCGTGTGCCGGGCCGCATGGAGGTCGTGGAGTCGAAGGATGGACGCGTGGTTTGCGTTGTTGACTACGCTCACAACCAACTTTCGTTCCGCTCGCTCTTTTCGTCGGTCAAGCGCGCGTTTCCCGCCAGTCCGGTCATTGCGCTGTTTGGTGCTGCTGGAGGCAAGGCGCAGGAGCGCCGTGAGCAGCTTCCGCGCGAGGCCGCACCATATTCTGATCTGCTAATCTTTACCAACGAGGATCCGGCTCACGAGGACCCGATGAAGGTCTGTCGCGAGCTTGCCGAGCATGTTCCCGACGATACCCCGAACAAGATCATCCTCGATCGCGAGGCTGCTGTGCACGCGGCATTCAAGGCGGCGCGCGAGGAATACGTCAGCCCCGATGCGCCCACCATCGTCTTGCTGCTGGCAAAGGGCGACGAGGAGCTCATGCACGTGGGTGATGAGTTCGTACCCATCGAGAGCGATCTTTCGCTTGCCAATCGTTTAATCGATGTTACCCAGTTTGACTAATGAACTGCGATGAGGGCGGTGTCCCGAGCGCGCTGCCGTTGCAAGCGCGTTTCCCCTCAAGCGAGGCGCGCCGCCTAAGACCAGAAGCCCCTTCTACGTAACGGAGTAACCATGTCCCACAACACCTTGCCGACCGTTGCCGAGCTTTCGGGCGAGATGCGCGAGCGCTTGGCCAAGGTCAAGTACGTCTTTACCGACCTGGATGCCACGATGCTCGCGCCCGGCTCGTGCGTGCTGCGCGACAACGACGGCAACCCCTCGACCAAACTCGTCGAGGCCGTCGTGGCGCTCGCTCGCGCTGGCATTCAGGTGGTTCCCACCTCGGGCCGCAACCGTACCATGATCCACGAGGACGCGCGCGTGCTCGGCCTCAACTCCTACATTGGTGAGATGGGCGGCCTGGTCATGTACGACCTCAAAGCCAACGATTGGGAGTATCTGACTGGCGACATGCCTTACGACCCCGCCTGCGGCCTTACTCCGCACCAGGTGATCGAGCAGACCGGCGTGTGCGAGAAGATTCTTGCCCGCTGGCCGCACAAGATCGAGTATCACAACGACATGTCGACCGGCTACAAGTACCGCGAGGTCACCGTCGGCATGCGCGGCGATGTGCCCGACAATGAGGTCCAGGCCATCCTGGACGAGGCCGGCTGCGGCCTGGTGTGGGCCTGTAACGGTCACCTGACGCATCTGTCCAAGCCGACGACGCTCGAGCTCGATCGCGTCGAGGACGGTCGCGCGTTTAACATCAATCCCGCCGGCCTCAACAAGGGCGTTGCCATCGCGCGCTTCTGCGAGCACCTGGGGATCGAGCGCGAGGAGACGCTCGCGCTCGGCGATTCCGAGTCCGACTTCTACATGGCCGATCACGTGGGCACGTTCTGCCTGGTCGAGAATGGCCTGACGAGCGCCGGCGCGCCCGAGTTCCTGGACGCTTGCGAGAACGCTTTCGTTACGCGCGGCAAAATTGTCGACGGTTGGGCGGCGACGGCAGAGCTGCTGGTCACGGCGCGTTCGTAGCGCGGCGTCGCCGCACTTGGATATGTCTTTTCGAGAGAGAATCTGGTGAGGTAATGTCCGATATCAAGAATCTGGCCGGGGACACGCGCCCTATTGGCGTATTCGACTCGGGTCTTGGTGGTCTGACGGTTGCGCGCGCCATCGCGACGGCGCTGCCGCACGAGTCCGTCTACTACTTCGGCGACACAAAACGCTGCCCCTACGGCACGCGCACCGAGGATGAGGTGCGCTCGTTTGCGTTGCAGGCGGGCCGTTGGCTGTCGAAGCACGACGTCAAGATTATGGTCATCGCCTGCAACACGGCGACCGCTGCGGCCTTGCGTCTGGCCCAGCAGGTGCTCGACGTTCCCGTCATCGGTGTGATCGCACCGGGCGCACGCGCGGCAATCAACAGCACTCGCACGCGCCGGGTGGGCGTGCTCGCCACCAACCTCACCATTCGCTCGGGCGCCTACACGCGCGCCATCCAGGACCTGGATGCCGGCGTCGATGTATACGGTTGTCCTGCCTCGAGCTTTGTCGAGGTTGTCGAACACGAGCTCGCCTCGGGTGCACATCTGCAGGAACAGTGGCTTGAGAACGAGGACATCTTCGATACGCCTGCCGTGCGTGCGCTGGTGGGTGCCACGGTTGAGCCGCTGCGCGACCACGGTATCGATACCGTGGTGCTCGGCTGTACGCATTTTCCGCTGTTGGTGGGACCTATCCGTCATGCGCTGGGGCCTGGGGTGCGCGTCGTGAGTTCCGCCGAGGAGACCACGCGCGAGCTGACCGATATCCTCACGCGCCGCGAGCAGCTGGCGGGCGACGCCGCCGAGCCGCAGCATCGTTTTGCCACGACGGCCGATAACATTGCCGAGTTTGCGGTGGCGGGCAGCTTTATCTTTGGTCAGCCGCTCAAGAGCATTGAGCATATCGATATCGATGAGCTGAAATAGA
>CAJMOP010000069.1 GCA_905215115.1 uncultured bacterium
CGGGCGCGCCTACGCGCGCCAACTGCCGGAAGACGCACTGCTCTTGGAGACGGATGCGCCCGCATGGCTCGATGCCCCCTGCTCCGCCGCAGAGCTGGAAGCCTCGCTCGCCCACACGCTCTCCCTGCTCGCCGAGATCCGCGGCACCTCTACGCAAACGCTCGCCCCCGCTCTTGCGGAGACGAGCGTGCGTCTCTTGCGATTGTAATCAGCAGATGCGCGGGGCGGCGCATCGCGCAACTCGATTAACCTCCCCGCCGCAGTCCGGACGGTTAGACCACATTGAACGTGAAGCGCGTGCCCGCACGCAGGCCGTCGAGCAGCATGAGCTCCGCGCCATCGATATACCCCACCACATTCGTCCGCCCGCTGTTTTCCATGGCCGCGAGCGCAATCTGAACCTCGCCGGCATACTGGCCGTAACCGTCGTTGTCCACGAGCACATCGCCCCGCCGGATATCGACCGTGTTGAAGGGAGCGACCTCCCCTTTCACCATCCGGCTCTCGACGGTGCGCACGAGATAGCCGTTTTGCTCGGGACGACACGACAGGCCGAGGCGCAGGCGCCGCTCAAGCTCCTTCGGCAAACCGGGAGCGCGATGCAAGGTGAACGCCATCGGGGCTGCGACGCCCGCAGCGATTGCCGCAAGCTCGCGCTCGCTCGCAAAGCAGTTGCCCACGATGATGTCATCCACGCAGCCGAGTTGCACGAGGTGACGGGCCTGCACGGCGGCGGGCAGATCGCGATGCATCTCAAGCGTAGGCAAACCGTCGCATGCCGGCCACGGGCCGAAGGCCTCCGGCTCCTGCGATGACACGAATGCCTGGAGTGGAAGCCCGCGCTCCTTCCACCGACGCGAGCAGGTCAGAAAATACTCGAGCGTCAGACCCGTGTAGCGATGCGGATAGTAGTTATGGCAGCCTACGATGCGCGCCGGCTCCCCACCGCTCGCGAGCAGCGCCCCGATGTGGTCGCACGCGTTTGCCGAGGCGTTGAGGCACACCCCGATGCCCGCCTCGTTGCGCGTGAGAAACGCCTCCTCCATCTCGGAGAGACCGAGATCGAGACGCATGACATCGCAGCCTATCTCCTGGAGAAATCCCAGATCGAGCTTGCCGCGCAAAACGCTCGCATTCACGCCGAATCGCGCAAGCACCGAAGGGTTCACGTCGCAGAACACCTCGAAGCCGAGCGCATGCGCCTCGTCGGTCAAAGCCCGGTAACGTGCCGTGACTTCATCGCGTTCATCGCGGACACCGAGCAGCGCCACGAACAGCACGCGATAGCCGTGACGGGCGGCGAGGCGCAGGTATTCTCGGCACGCCTCGGCAGAGGCAAATTCCGGGTAGAGGGAAATGCCCAACCGCACCTCACGCATGGGAGACCTCCCCGCCGAGATCCTCGCCGTTCGTCTCGATCACGCGCTGGTACCAATAGAACGAGTCCTTGCGGCTGCGCTCGAAGGTGCCCGTTCCGTCATCGTGGCGATCGACGTAGATGAAACCGTAGCGCTTCGCGAACTCGCCGGTCGAGGCGCTCACCAAGTCGATGGGGCCCCACGAGGTGTAACCCATGAGGTCGACGCCGTCGGCCACCGCCTCGGCCATCTGCTCGATGTGCTGGCGCAAATACTCGATGCGGTACGGGTCGTGGATGGAACCGTCCTCCTCGACCGTATCGTAGGCACCCAAGCCGTTCTCCACGAGCATGACGGGCTTCTGATAGCGATCCCAGATGGCATTCAGCGACCAGCGCAGGCCCACCGGATCGACCTGCCAACCCCAGTCGCTCGTCTTGAGGTAGGGATTCTTTGCGCCGAAGGCGAAGTTGCCGCCCGTCGTCTCGAGCTTCTCGGGATGCGCGGAGAGGCAGACCGACATGTAGTAGCTGAACGTGACGAAGTCGACCGTGCCGCGCGCGAGCGTCTCGGCGTCGTCCGGCTCCATCGCGACCTCGATGCCCTTCTCGGCAAAGTGGCGCCTCATGTAGCTGGGATAGTATCCTCGCACCTGAACATCGGAGCAGAACCAATTGGCCACGCGCATGCGCTGCTGCACGAGCACCGCGTCATCGGGATCGCAGGTATAGGGGTACATGAGCGCAAACGAGGACATGCAGCCGATGCGGTACTCGGGATAGCGCTCGTGGGCCAGAGCCGTCACGCGCGCGGCAGCGACGAGCATATGGTGCAGCGCTTGGAAGCGCTCGGCGGGGTTATCGGGCAGGCCGTTGATGGGCCCCTCGTACCCGCGGACGGTGCTCAAGTTGAGCACGGCCCCGCCGCGACCGATGCCCGTATTCATCTCGTTCAGCGTTAGCCAGTAGCGCACCTTGCCCCGATAGCGCTCGAACACGCAGGCGCAAAAGCGCTCGAAGCACGCGATGAGCTCATGGCCGGCCCAGCCGTTGTACTTGCTCGCCAGCGCATAGGGCATCTCATAATGGCTGAGCGTCACGATGGGCTCGATGCCGTGCTCGCGGCAGCAGTCGAACACGCGATCATAGAACGCCAGACCGAGCTCGTTGGGCTCCGCCTCCTCCCCCGTAGGGAAGACGCGCGTCCACGCAATCGAGAGCCGCAACGCCTTGAAGCCCATCTCCGCGAGCATCGCGATGTCCTCGCGATAGCGATGGTAGAAATCGCACGCCTCGTGGCTCGGATAGAACGTGTCCGGCTCAAGGGTCGGCGTGATGCGCTTGTCGCCCTTATGCGAACCGGCCGTGCACACGTCAGGCACCGAGACGCCCTTGCCGTCCACATCCCATGCGCCCTCGATCTGATTGGCCGAGATGGCGCCGCCCCACAAGAATCCATCGGGAAATCTACCCATGGAACACCTCCAAATACAACGAGGGGCGAGACTCGAAGAGCCGCGCCCCAATCACAAGTCACCCGCAGAGAGCGGGGCACATGCGCACATGCGCCAAGATGGTCCCTACGCTTCGGAAGCGGCCTTCTCGGCAGCCTCCTTCTCGCACAGCTGATGGTCATACACCTTCACGAACGGCAGGTAGACCAAGAAGGCGATGACGAAGGCCATAGGGGCAATGAAGAGGTTCTGCCACGCAAGGGAGGGCATGAAGCTCTGCATGATGATCGGCAGCTGCGTCATGATGAGCAGGTGGCCGGGCTGGAAGAAATCGAACGAGTAGCCGATATAGGCAAAGAACATGATGATCATGGGGTTCAGGATAAACGGGATGGCCATGATGGGGTTATAGATGATGGGAGTACCGAACGCCATGGGCTCGGAGATGTTGAACACCGCAGGAACGATACCGGCCTTGCCCACAGCGCGAAGCTGCTCGGACTTGGAACGCATGCAAAGCACGGCGAGCGGCAGCACGTTGCCGCTACCACCGCAGCAAGACATGACGCCATACAGGGCGATCGGAGCGAACATGGCAGCCTGGCCGGAGGCGACGAGCTCGGCGTTCTGGGTGTAGAACTGGATCATGGGGGCCATGATGACCGGAGAGAGCACCATCGCGCCGTGGATGCCGAGACTCCAGAGCAGCTGGCACACAAACGCGAGTACGAACATGCCGGGCACCGACATGAGGGGCGTCAGCGGGATGGACAGGATACCGGCGATGGCGCCCGGGAGCACGACGCCGATGGTCATCTGGGCAAGTGTGTTGAGACCATGCCAGAGCAGGATGCAGATGACGAGCGGCACGAGGGTCGCGAAAGCGTCCGAAAGGAACTGCGGAACCGCGTCGGGCATCTTGAGGCTCACGTGATGCTTCTGGCAGAAATCGATGATCTTGACCGAAACCAGCGGGATGATGAGCGCGGTGAAGAGACCGGTGCCGCCAAGGTAGGTGGTGGCGAGCACTCTCATGGTCGAGCCATCCTGCAGGGTGACACTCTGAACGGGAGCACACACGAGCAGGAAGAGAATCATGGTGACGATGCCGTTCGCCAGCGCGCCCTCCATCTCCAAGTTCTTGGAGTAGATGTAGCCCACGGCGAAGGCCACGACGACGCCCAGGATGCCCATGGTCATGTTATAGGGCGTGGTGAGCCACATATAGGCGGCGTCGGTCGTCTCGAGCACGCCTACGATATCCAGCAGCGTGGCGACGACGGTGAAGATGGCGCCGGCGAGGATGACCGCCATGGCCGCCATCATGCCACCGCTGATGGCGGACAGGGCCTTGTTGGCCTGGAGCTTGCCGCCCCATTCCTGCAGCTTCATCATCACTGGGGATTGATACAGGTTGTCAAGTTTGGACATTGGTGTTCCGTTTCTCTTCGATCGAGACGGGTATCTAGCCCTGGACGAGAGACTCGACGAGCTTCATGATATTGGCGCAGTTGCCCGTGCCGTAATCGGTCGGCGGAATGACGGCGACCGGCATGCCGGACTCGGCGGCGATGTTGTCCTTCTGATAGGAAATCTGCGGACCCATGAGGATGCAGTCATACTCATGGCAGACCGTCTTGTACGTGTTGACGCTCTGGGCGGCGATGCTGAAATTGATCCCCTGCTCAGCGGCATACTTCTCAAGCTTCTTCATGAGAATGCTCGTGGACATCCCCATGGCGCAAACCAGCAATACCTTCATTGTTTTGATTCTCCTTGCATAACGGTCGTATCAACAAAGACGGCGGCCTTGAGCGCGCCATCCCGCCCGCATTACTCGGCGCGCGTCGCGTCGAGCTCGCGATACACATTCACGATCTCCTCGACCAGCTCCTGCGCGAGCATCGAGGTCATGAGATGGTCCTGGGCGTGCACGAGCATCACGTCGACGACGGTATGGTCGCCCGAAGCCTCCTTGGAAAGAAGCTGGGTCTGCACGTGATGGGCCTCGAGCGCGGCCTCCTTGCTCTGCTCGAGCAGGGCCTTCGCCGCCTCGAAATCATGCTCCTTGGCCTTCTTCAGCGCCTCGAAGGCGAGGCTGCGCGCCTGACCCGCCGAAGCGATGATGCCGAAGGAGATCATCTCGGTGCTCTGTTCCTCCTCTGCCATGGTTTTCACCTCCCTCTCGGTTTGCAAATATCTCAATGGAAAACGTATGGGCTATCGTGCGGAGCACGACTCGATGGGATCGACCAACTCGATGAGCGTCTGCCAAGAGCGCTCGGAAAGCAGGCGGTCGATGAACGCCTCGCTCAAAACCAGCTCAGACATCGCCGAGAAGAAGCCTTCGGAGACGTCGGTCGCATCGCGGGCGATTGAGACGAGGAACACCGCCTGCACCTCGCGACCTCCCCAGATGATGGGTTCGTCGGTGAGGGCGAGGGCCACGAAGCTCTGCGTGCTCGCCGCTTCGAGCGGGTGCGGCATGGCGACCCGGTTGCCGAATGCCGTCGGAGCCGTCTGCTCGCGGCGATACACCAAATCGAGGAAATCGGGCGAAAGGTCGTAGACGCGCGAGGCCTTGCCGACCAGCAGCTCGATTGCCTCCTCGGGCGTCGAGCACGACGCATGCGGCAGAAAAAGCTCCTCGCAGAACAGCGGGCGGGTATCCGACCGCCGCGAATCGGAAAGCAGGATTTCACGCACGTCGCTCACCTCTGCCGCGTCCAGAAAATAGCCCACTTGGCGTACCGGGACCGGCACCTCCTCGGCAAGCGGAACCGTCGTGAACACATAGTCGATGCGCGAGAAGTCGACGAAGCGCACGTGGGCGGCATCGCATGTCTCGATATGCTCGACGTACGAACCGAACTCCTGACGATAGCGGTGCTCCAGCAGCCGGGCGCTGCCCGAGCCCGAGGCACAGACCACCAGAATGCGTTTCTTGGGGGCATCGGTCTTTTGGCGCTCGAGCGCCAAGGCGAAGGAGAGAGCGATGTAGCCAATCTCTTCCTCGGAAAGCTCAGCTTCATAATGCGCCGCCAACGAGGAGCCCGCCTCGACGGCCATGGAATAGGCAAGCGGAAAACGCGACTTGATGTCCCCCAAGATGGGATTATCGAGATGCAGATGGTGATGCAAGCGCACCTCGAGCGGCACGAGATGGCGCGCGAGATTCATGCGCAGCTCCAAATCGTGCCTCAAGTCGAATCGGAACGTGCGCCACACCGCGTCGAGCATGCCCGTCACGACATCCCACACCTCATCCGAGATGACAAGCCCCGCCTCCTGATCATCCCCGGCATCGAAATCCCCGAGCAGGCGCTTGCCCGCCAGATGGATGGCGATATAGGCGACCTCCTCGTCGGGCAAAACGACGCCGGTGCGTGCGCCGATGGCATCGGAGATGCGCCGGGCAATCGGGAAACTCGGGGACTTCCGAATCTCGGTGAGCTGCTCGCCCTCCATGGGCACATAGCAACCTTCGCGTATCCGCAACAAAGCGATGACGATATGCGTGATGAGGTTGCGGTAGGCGACCGAGTTGATGGCGAAGCGTTCCTCGGTCGTCACGTCGTCGACGCAATCGGAAACCACGTCGAACAGCGCACGATACGCCTCGGCGTCGACCGAGAGGCGCGCCGCGCCCTTCAGCTCATCCGAGCCCTCCATGGCGAGGCTCGCGAGGCACAGACGCTTGGCCATCTCGGATCCGATGACCTTGATGCCATGATGGCTGCGCCTGTCGATGGCGAGGCCAAACTGCGCCAAGCGCTCCTCGACCTGTTTCAAATCGTTCGATATGCTCGTCCGGGATACATAAAGGACGCTCGCCAGTGTGTCGATGGCGATGTAATCACTGCGCGAGAGCAAATCGTTGAGGAGATAGGAGACGCGGGCCTCGGCCGTCTGGGGCAACGACGCACGCCGCTGCTTGCGCGCCTGCTCGAATATCGCATCAAGCGCCTGCTCGTCGGCGACGGAAACGGTATAGCCCCGCCCGCGCGCAAGGTCGATAGACGCGACGCCCTCAAGGCTGCGATTGACCGCCTGCACATGGTTGCGCACGGTACGAACGCTCACGCCGAACGCCTCGGCAAGCTCAGCGGGCTTGATGCCCTCGTGCTCCATGATGTGGAGCGCAAATCGCGCCAGCTGCACGTCCATCGGCTTTGACCTCCTTTCGCCTAGCTATGATACCAGCGGCGATGGGACGGGTTCTATACCCGGCTTTTCCCTTCCGAGAAGGAAAGCGTTTGCCGAAAACGAGCGCGCGGCGTGCGTGTGGCGCTCGCCGCGCTCTTTGAGACCCGCCAAGACCTCGTGCACGCCGGGATTCATCAGTGCGGCGTAATCGACCTCGCGCCCGTTCTTCCAATCCCGATAGATGCGCAGGGCCTCGTCCGGCGTCACCACGCGCCCGATGCGGCCCAACCAGTCGACGAGGGAGCGCTGGAACGACTGGAACGAGGCGTCCACGGTCGCCAACAGCTCCTCGTCGCTCACCTCGATGCCGAATTCCTCGAAGAACTCGCGCTGCTCGATCTGGTAATACGCCTCGGTATCGACGATGACGCCGTCCATATCGAAGATGGCGGCTTTGAAGGGAAGGCTCCTTGGACCATGATGATGGTTCTCCTGAATCCACTCGTGCGCCGCAACGGCGAAGGGCGCCCTTCGCGACGCTACATCGAAAAGGTGTATCGCGACCCGATGATATATTGCTGCCCCACGTACAGCGGCTTGTTGAATTGATCGCGATACCTGCCCCTCAGATTGAAGAGGGGCTCGGCGAGAGGGACCTCGAGCAGTTTCGCGAGCTCGTCATTTGCCAGTTGGATACCAAGCGACTGCTCGCTGCCGCGAAACGCGCGACGATCCGTCCGCTCGCGAATCGCCGCCGTTTATGTTGCAGCTGGCGCTTCGTGCAACATTGAGGGCATATTGCTACCCTGTTTGATGTTGAACAGCCATCAAGTTTGCTCAACCCGCCAGTTAATCTTATCGTTCACGTAGACCGTGCCATCGATGTAGATCCTCACAGGATTAATCCGAGACGCATCCGGCGCGTCGATGGTGCAACCCGAAGATGGCGTGACCTTACCCTCAGCCGTCTTAAGTACGTAACTGCCCGGCTCGGAGATTTGGATGGATTCGTTGTTGGCCTGCGTAAGCGGCAGCACCTCCGCCTTCACCCCGTCTGGCATGATCTGAGTCTCGGCGCTGGCCACCGCCGGCGTCGCCACGAGCGCGCATGCCACGGTTGCGATACCCAGCAGGCGCGTCAGCACAGCGCGCATCCCCATCTTCTTCCCCTTCATCGTTCAGCTCCCTTACCCCTATGCTTTCGCGATGTCCGATATCGCTTGGCGCTGGCGGCCGGCATGGTCCCTCGCCAGCCGCCAGCTCAAATTGACATATATATCCATCTGGTATTGTGCAACCGCATGTTTTGACACCCTGTCGCTCGGCGCGAGTTGCGTGCCGTGGGGCGCAAACGGAACGCACCCCCGCGGGCGGCGCGTGCACGATGTGGCAAAATCGAGGTACTAAGGGGGCCCAATATGCTCAAAATCATCGCCTGCGACGACGACGTCGCCTTTCTAGATAACCTGCACCGCATGATCAACCGCTGGTCGGCCGAGACGGGTACGGCGGTCGATGTTGCGCTCGTTACGCGCGGCGAGGACCTGCTGGCACGCCATGCCGCATCGCGCGCCGACATTATCATGCTCGACATGATCATGCCGCTCGTCAACGGCATGGACACCGCCCGCGAGCTGCGCCAATCCGATACCGCCGTGCGCTTGGTATTTCTGACCTCATCGCCCGAGTTCGCGCTTGAGTCCTACGAGGTCCGCGCCTTCGACTACCTGCTCAAACCCGTGACCTACGAGCGCTTGGCGCAACTGCTCGACGAGCTGTCGAGCCTGCGTCCGGCAGCGACCGACGAGCTCGTCATCAAAACGTCCTTTGGCTACCATGCCCTGCGCCTATCCGATATCGAATATGCCGAGGCTCGCAACAAGCACGTGATCTTCCACCTGCGCGATGGCCGCGATATCGAGGCGCTCGAGCCGTTCCGCAGCATCGAGGACCGGCTGGCCCAAAACGCGACCTTCTTTAAGTGCCACCGCAGCTACCAGGTCAATCTGCGCAACATCGACCACTTCAATCGCACGGAAATCGTCATGCGCTCGGGTGCGTGCATACCGCTCGCGCGCAGCTGCAAGCAGGGATTCCAAGACGCCTACTTTGCGGTGCGGTTCGAGGGCGGGAGACGCTGATGCTTTCCTCGGCAGAACTGGTACTTTGGGCAATCCACCATGCGACAACGTTGCTCTTTGGCGTCTTTGCCTCGGCGGCGCTGTGCGGCGTCGAGATCAACGGCCGCCATTCGCTCGAACTGGTGGGGGTCGGCGCCGTAACCGGATGCGCATTCGGCCTCGCCAATGCCGTCGGCGGCGAGCTTTTCGCCCGACAGGCCTATCCACTCGTCGTGCATCTGCCGCTTGTCGTCTACCTGTGCGTACGCTATCGCCTGAGTCCGCTGCTCGCCATCCTGGGCGTTACCAGTGCCTACCTGAGCTGCCAGTTTAGCAACTGGATGGGCATCGCCGCATTCGCCGCCACCGATTCGCAGGTCGCGTACTACGTGGCGCGCATCGTCACCACGCTCGGCGTCTTTGCCGTCTTGTTGCATTGGGCCAGAGACATCGGTCCGCGCCTGGCGATCAAAAGCCCCACCGAGCTGGAGATTCTGCTCATCCTGCCGCTCGTCTACTACATCTTCGACTACGCCACCAACGTCTATACCACGCTCTTCCACTCGGGCTCGGTAGTAACCGTTGAGTTTTTGGCGTTCGCCCTCTGCGCGTTCTACCTTATGTTTCTTGCCGTCTACCTTCGCGAATACGAGGCAAAGGAAATCGCCGAGCGCGAGCGCTGGATGCTCGCGACCCGCGACAGCGCGGCCATCAAAGAGCTCGAAGCCTGGCGCCAGTCCGGACGCGAGCTCTCGGTTCTCCGTCACGACATGCGCCACTACCTGCGCGGTCTTGCGGCCCTGATCGAAGAGGGTCACACCGATGAGGCGCTCGAGCGTATCGACGCGCTCTGCGAGACCAACGACCGCACCGCTGTGCGCCGCTACTGCGCCAACGAAACGGTCAACATTGCGCTCTCGTCGCTTTCCGCGGACATCAACGCGCACGGCATCACCGCCGACCTGCGAGCCGCCGTGCCCGAAACCGTCCACGTGGGCGATGCCGATCTGTTCAGTGTGGTATCGAACGCCCTGGACAATGCCATCGCCGCGGCGAGCGCCGCCCCCGAAGGCAAGCGGTTTGTCGACCTGGACCTTCGCTACGAAGACGGTCAGCTTCTATTGCTGGTTTCCAACACGTTTGGCCGTGCGCCGCACATGGTCGACGGCATGCCCGTGGCTCAGCACACTGGGCACGGCTTTGGCACCAAGAGCATTAAACTTGCCGTCGAGCGCATGAACGGCAACTGCCAGTTCCGCATTAACGGCGACCGGTTTGAGCTGCGCGCCGTGATGTAGGGGCTGCCGCCAGCCTCGCTACAGCGGTGCAGCCGCCGGGGTCAGCTGCTTGATGTAGGCCCACATGCGCTGCTTGGCGGCCTTGTCGGTGAGCGCCGCCTCAAAACCGTCGAGCGCCAGCACGCGGCG
>CAJMOP010000070.1 GCA_905215115.1 uncultured bacterium
ATCCTGACCCGGATCCCAACCCGAATCCGGATCCGGGCGACGAGCCGGGTACGACGACTCCGGGCGACGGCCAGAAGCCGAACACCGACAAGGATGCCGACAAGAACGCCGGCAAGGACAAGAACCAGTCCATCGCCGCGACCGGCGCCTCGATCGTGCCGGTTGGCGTGCTCGCGGTCTCGATGATGGCCGCCGGCTGCGCGCTGACGGGGCGCAAGAGGCGCGAGTCCTGACGGCAAACCGTTCTCCGGGCACGTATCGCACGGCTCGAGGAACGGCATGTCGGTAAATGATGCCGACGTCCGGACATCCTCCGGACGTCGGCATCGTTCGTCATGATAGGCGGTCATAGATTTCCCGTATGACCGGACGCTTGCGTCGGCAATCCGCCCGCGTGACAATAGTTCTTACCGGGCGGTTAACCCGCGCCGGGCCAACGTTCAGGGGGGGGGGAGGCCGAGTACATTGCGTCAACGAGGACGCGGCCATGGAGACATGCGGCGAAGGCATGTGGCCGGCCACCGTGCGCGTCTCGGTCGTGATTCGCGAGACTGCGAGATAGGATGAAACAATGCGAGACAACAAGAACGAAGAACCGCGCCCCCAGGACAGGTCGGCCTTGGATCGCCCCCTGACCATTGTGCTGGTCATGGACACCATCGGCAACAAGGGCAACGGCACGTCGAACTCCGCATTGCAGTATGCGCACGAATTGGAACGGCAGGGCCACCATGTCAGACTCGTCGGCATCGGCGCCCCCGAATATCCGGCACGGGTCAACAAGGTGCCGCTGGTCTCCTGGGTGGCCGCCAAACAACAGATGCAGTTCGCCAAGCCAAGCGATACGCTGTTCCGCGCGGCGTTCGCCGGAGCGGATGTCGTGCATCTGTATCTGCCGTTCAAGTTCGGGCGGTGCGCGTACAAGGTCGCGCGGAGCATGGGCATTCCCGTGACCGCGGGATTCCACCTCCAGCCGGAGAATGTCATGTATTCGGCCGGTCCGCTGAAATACCTGCCTGGGATGTCGGGTTTTCTGTACGCCCTGTTCCGCTTCTGGCTGTACCGGCGCATCGGCCATATCCACGCGCCCACCGAAATGATCGCCGGACAGTTGCGCGCGCACGGGTACAAGGCGAAGCTGCACGTGATATCAAACGGCTACGTGCCGCGGTTCACCCCCAAACGGCAGCGTTCGGACGGAGCCCCCGCGCCGGTGCCGTTCCGCATCGTCGCCTCGGGGCGTCTTTCCCATGAGAAGGACCAGATCACGTTGATCAAGGCGATCTCTCGCTGCCGTCACGCGAAGGACATCGAACTGATCATCTGCGGAACCGGGCCGTTGCAGCATTACCTGCGGTTCCGCGCCGACCGGCTTCTGGAGCGCAAGGCGCAAATCGGGTTCCACAAGAACGCCGAGATGCCGGCGCTGCTGCGCTCATGTGACCTGTTCGTGCATCCGTCGATCGTGGACATCGAATCGTTGAGCGTCATCGAGGGCATGGCGTCGGGGCTCGTGCCCGTGATCGCATCCGCCGAGTTGAGCGCGGCGAGCCAGTTCGCGTTGTTGGACGAGTCCCTGTTCCCGGCTCGCGACGTGGCGATGCTCGCCCGGCGCATCGATTGGTGGATCGATCATCCGCACGAGCTGGCCGTTTGGGGCGGACGGTACGCCGAACACGCGAAGGCCGATTATTCGGTCGAGGCGTCGGTCGCGAAGTTCGTCGCCATGGAGCGTGAGGCCATCGCCGACGCGAAGGCCTAGGCCCGGCGTCGGCCTCGCGGCTGTTCACAGCAACGCGATGAGCTGGTCAACCTGCTCGTCGGTCGTCGCCCAGCTGGTGCACAGGCGCATCACCGTATGCTCGTTGTCGGCCTTCTCCATGAAGCCCATGCGTACATGGGCCTGCAGCCGTTCGATGGTCGGATGGTCCAAGGTGACGAAGACCTGGTTCGTCGGCGCCTCGAAGGTCAGTGTGTAGCCGCGCTCGCGCAGCGCCTCGCGGATCCGGTCCGCCTGCCGGTTCGCGTTGGCTGCGATGCGCAGGTACAGGTCATCGGTGAACAGCGTGCCGAACTGAAGCCCGAGCAGCCAACCTTTGGCCAGCAATGCGCCGTGCTGCTTGATCTGCGTGAGAAAATGCTTCGGCGTATTGCCCTTGGTGAAGACGACGGCCTCGCCGAACAGCGCGCCGACCTTGGTGCCTCCGATGTAGAACACGTCGGCGATGCGGGCGAGGTCCGGCAGCGTCACGTCGGTGCCGGCGGCGGTCAGTCCGTAGCCGAGCCGTGCGCCGTCCACGAACAGCGGCATGCCGTGCCGGTGGGCGGTCTCGGCGATGGCCTCAAGCTCGGCCTTGCCGTAGATCGTGCCGTACTCGGTGGGGTGCGAGATGTAGACCAGTCCGGGGAACACCATGTGCTCGTGGTTGTCGTCGGCATAGAAGGTGGCGCAATAGTCGTCGAGCTCGGCGGCATCGAGCTTGCCCGCGCCGGGGGCGCCCAAAAACAGGTAGGCGTGCGATGCACGGCCGCTGGCGACGGCATTGGTCAAAAAGTCGCGCACGCGCTCTTGGGTGTCGAGCTTGGCCAGCAGGCTTGCCTGAGCGGGGGCCATGTTACTCGGCCTCCTTGGCAAGCGCGGCGGCGACAGCATCCTGGGGGATATCGAGACCGTACGCGCGAACCTGCTCGACCGTCCTCTCGAAAACTTCCTCGACGGTCGTAGTGGCGTCGATGAGCTTTACGCGGTTTGGCTCCTCGGCAGCAATGGCACAAAATCCCTGGTACACACGCTCCTGGAATGCCATGCCCTTAGCCTCCATGCGATCTGCCGCGCCACGGGCTGCCATGCGTAGCGCCGCCTGCTCGGGCGTGATGTGGTAGACGAGTGTGAGCGCCGGGTGCGTTCCCGCGACGGCCAGGTTGTTGGCGTCGCGCACCATCTGGCGGTCGAGGCCATCGGCAAACGCCTGGTAGCAGGTCGTGGAATCGTAGAAGCGATCGCACAGGACCACCTTGCCGGCCGCAAGGGCGGGGGCTATGACCTCGTGCACCAACTGGGCACGCGCAGCCTCGTAGAGCAGCAACTCGCAGGTGTCGCCCATCGCCATATTGGCGGGGTCGAGCAGCAGGGCGCGGATCTTTTCGCTGATGGCGGTGCCGCCCGGTTCGCGCAGGCTCACAACCTGGTGGCCAGCGAGCTCGAGCGCGCGGGCAAGCAGGCGCGCCTGCGTGGACTTGCCGGCACCGTCGACGCCCTCGAGCGTGATAAAGCTATGTTGAGCGGGCTCAAAAGCCATGGGCGCAGCCCCTTCCTACAAGGCGCGTAAATGCAGATATATCAACCAAGCCATGATACCCCAGGGGCAGGCGCACCCCAACCACTAGGCGGCAGTTAGGGACGTTCCTAAACTGCCGGCCAAAAAGGAACGTCCCTAACTGCCGGGTTTTTTGGGCGGTGGGTATAATCGTCGTATTGCATTGAAATGTGGCGAAAGGAGTGGCAATGTCTCGGTATTGCGCCTCGTGCGGCAAGCTTCTTGCAGATAATGCCAAGTTCTGCACCTCGTGCGGTGCACCCGTTGAGCAAACAGCCACGAGCGATAGCCAGCCCGCTTTTGAGCAGACCGGCTCCCTCGATACGCCGCAAGCCAAGGCGGACGACCCCCTCGCCTATCGCCCCGACCCCGCCGCAGGCCCCGTGACCGTCGAGACCACGCAGCGCATACCCGTCGCGAGCGGCTCGTCCCAACAGCTGCCGGCTCCCGCATACGCGCCCGCTTCGCCACAGACCCCCGCTCCCAAAAAGAGCGGCACCGGGCCGCTTATCGCCGTTATTGTTGTGCTGGTGGCGATCATCATCGCCCTGGTCGTTTTCTTTGTGATCAAGCCTTTCGACAACGCCGCCACGCAGACGACTGCCGCGGTAGCTAAGCTGCACCATGACGTCGACGACGATGACCTAAAGCCTCTCGGCGATCCCAACAGCCTGTACGACGATGATGACGATGACGACGAGGATGGCGGCGAAGCAACGCTCTCCGAGCAGAACCTCTACCGTCGCCTGAGCGAATACTACGACCTGCTCGAAGATCTCGACAGCCAGGTCCGTGGCTGCGCGCAGAACTTCAACGGCAACTATCTGGAAGAGGATCGAACCACCCGTCAAAATCTCGCCGACGTCGCCGAGCGCACGGAGGACACCATCGAGCAGTATTACGACATCGTCGAGGACCTGGACGTCCCGACGAGCTCCAAGAACTACAGCTCCTGGAAGGACATCATCGCCCTGTACGACGACCTGGATCACCGCATTGACGCAATCTGTGATGCCTGGGAGATCAGCCTGAAATACGCCAAGCCTGCGGACCACAAGAATGAGATCGTGGCGCCGCTGTCGCGCGACAACGTGGCGGGCACCAATGACAATAAGTACCGCCTAGACTTTGAGGAGCGCTATCCCGGCGCTAAGCCTGTCGAGGTGAACTAGTCGCATGCGACGTTCTTAAACGACTAGTCATTAAAGAACGTCCCCAATGACTACCTGAGGCGGCAGTTGGGGACGTTCCTAAACTGCCGGCAGAAAAGGACAGTCCTTGCCAACCCGGACGGCAAACCGGCCAATCGGCAAGGGCTGTCCCCGATCGCTAGTCGTTTAAGAACATCCACGACGACCGGGTGGCAAGGAGTCTCCCCAAGCACCGGCTGGAAAGGAACGTCCCCAGGTGACGGGTCGTGGATAGGCGTGGATTTGGCGCTGATGCGGTCTCAGTCATAGAAAAATCCTCTCCGCCCACAGATAAGCAGACAGAGAGGATGGCACCCGCTGAAATGGATTCGAAATCGAGCGGACTGACCGCCTACTCTTGTTTGGTTCGTTCAATAACCTTTTTGAGAGCCTTTATCAACTTGCAAACGAGATAGATCACCGCAGCGACGATCCCGATCTCAACCAGAACTATTGCCAGGAGGGAAACCTCTCCGCCAATGTTGATCTTGCCCAACACGCCCATATTGAATCACGCTAGATATGTATGCAGCCGAGAGCCATTTATTTCAGCTCCAAGAGTATAAGTCGCAGACGCCATACCGCCTACTCCGGTAAAAAGAAAGCTCCACTTTGTTCGTTTGGAAGAAAAACTCTTACTGAAATTCGATAAGGCACCGCCAACGGAAGATGCTTTATGGCCCCACCACGATGTAATGTTGTAGTTCTTGATTGATATCCAGTACTCAGCATCGAGCACTCCAGTATAGAAATAAACCTTCCAATTCCCATCAGTAGCGTTGTAGTAGCCGTCCCAAATCGGGGCAACATCAGCTTGCTCTTTCTCTATCCCAAAAACACCTGTAGAGCCATCTGACAGCTCGATAGTACGTTCTTGTTTCGGCCCATCATTCAAATCGAAGCATGCGTCGGCGGGCGTCAAATACTCAGAAGCATTTGCGGAGGGCAATAAAATAAATCCGGTGGCGAAAAATAGGACAACCATTGCTAACAACAACTTGGGCATTTTTTTCATCATGTCCTCCTGTCACGTGTCATATGTAACGACAGCCGCGGCAATTTAATTATCGCCTGGTTCTGACAATTTATTTTCCGGCACAGCAACTAATCCGCAAAAGGCGCCATTTTGTCCGTTAGCGGTTTCTTTTTTATCAACAGACGACCAGGTTCCGACAACTATGTATCGGGGGCGCTCTTAAACGGCTGGTCGTTGGGCGCACTCTTTCGCCGCCCGGCAGAAAAGGAACGTCCCTAACTGCCGGATAAAAAACGAGCGAGGATCTTGAGGTCCTCGCTCGTTTTTGTTCTAGGTGATGTTTCGACCGTGCGGCTACTTGTCGGCAGCGGTCTTTTTGGCAGTCGACTTCTTCGCAGTTGACTTCTTCGCGGTCGTCTTCTTGGCGGCAGTGGCTTTCTTAGCCGTCGTCTTCTTGGCCGCCGTCGTCTTCTTTGCCGTGCTCGCCTTGGTTGTGGTCTTGCGGCCGCGGGCGGGCTTCTTCTCCTTGGTCGGGCAGTCCATGTTCACGCAGATGCGCCACGGACCGCGCGCCGTGTTGACCACCACGATGGGGGCGCCGCACTCGGGGCAGGTCTCGCCCGTCGCCTCGAGCTTGCCGCGCGCCGGAAGCGGATAGCTCACGCCGCAGTCATCGTAGTTGGTGCAACGGATAAAGCGCTTGCCGCTCTTTTCGCTCTTGTGCGCGATCAGGTCGCCATGGCGTCCTGCCTCGGCGCACACCTTGCACTCGCCCACCTTAAGGTCGGGCTCGTAGTTGGTGGGGCACGTGGGGTTCACGCAAATCTCGAAGGCCTTCTGGCGGAACGGCTGGCACTTAATGCGCGGCGCACCGCACTCGGGGCACACGGCCGCCTCGCCCTCGAGCGGGCTTACCTTGACGCCACTCGGCACCGGATAGGTCACATCGCAGTCGGGCCAGCCCATGCAGCCGATAAAGCTGCCGCGGGTCTTGGCGCTCGTCTTCATAACCAGGTCCTTGCCGCACTTGGGGCAGGTACCCACGCGCGCATCGGCCGTGACGGCGTCGCTGATGGCGTCGCCCAGCTCCTGCGTGTGCTTGAGCAGCTCGTCGAGCACGCCGGCCAGCAGCGCGCGCGAGTGCGTCACGACATGCTCTTCGGTATCCTCGCCGCGCTCCACACGGGTCATATCGCCATCGAGCTCGCTGGTCATATCGGGGCTCGTGATGCGCGGGGCAAACTGCGACAGTGCATCGATAATGGCAATACCCAGCTGGCTCGGCTCCACGGGATCGTTTTTGAGGTAGCGCACGGCGTACAGGCGCTCGATGATGCTCGCGCGCGTGGACTTGGTGCCCAGGCCGCGCTTCTCCATCTCCTGCACGAGCTTGCCCTGGCTGTAGCGCGCGGGCGGCTCGGTCTGCTTGGCCTCGAGCTTCATGTCGAACACGTCGACCGTATCACCCTGCTCCAGCGGCGGCATCTGTTCATCGCGCTTGAGTCCGTACGGATACGCCTCGCGGAAGCCCGGAGTCACGAGCACGTCGCCCGAGGCCACGAACGGCTCGCCGTTGACGTCGAGCTCGAGCTTGGTGTTCTCGATGGTCGCGGGCCCCATGAGCGTTGCCAGGAAGCGGCGGGCAATGAGGTCGTAGAGCTTGCGCTGGCCGCCGTCGAGCGTGGACGGATCGCCCTCGCCCGTGGGATAGATCGGCGGATGGTCGGTAGTCTCGACCTTGCCGCGCGTGGGCTTCATGGGACCGGCGAGCACCTTTTTGCACACGGGCGCCAGCGCCGGGTTGATCTTTGCCAGGTCGCTCACCACGGCGCCCAGATCGAGCGTCGCAGGGTACACGGTATTGTCGACACGCGGGTAGCTGATGAGACCGGCCATGTAGAGGGACTCGGCGATTCGCATCGTACGCGCAGGCGAGATGCCCTCGGCCGCAGCGGCAGCCTGCAGCGAGGTCGTCGCAAACGGCGTGGGCGGCTGCTGCTTACGCGAGCGCTTGGTCACCGCGGCAACGGTCGCCGTCTTGACGCCGTCGACGTGACCATACGCCGTCTCGGCAGCATCCTTGTCGGTAAAGCGCGCTGTCTTGTGCGCGATCTTAAAGCGGTCGTCCTCGGCGGCACCCTGCGCGGCACCCATACCACGAATCTGCCAATAGTCCTCGGGCACAAACGCCATACGCTCGCGCTCGCGCTCGACCACCAGGGCAAGCGTCGGCGTCTGCACACGACCAGCGGAACGCACGTTGCCAAAGCCGCCAAACTTGGCGAGCGTCAGATAGCGCGTGAGCACCGCGCCCCAGATAAGGTCGATGTGCTGACGGCTCTCGCCGGCGTCGGCCAGGTTCTGGTCGAGCGAGACGAGATTATCGAAGGCGTGCGTGATCTCGGCCTTGGTAAACGAAGAATACTGGGCACGGGCGACCGGCAAGTCCGGCGCAACCTCGCGCACCTTGTTGAGGGCGTCCGAGCCGATTAGCTCGCCCTCGCGATCGAAGTCCGTGGCGATGATGACGCTGTCGGACTTTTTAGCAAGGTTCTTGAGCGAACGAATGAGTTCCTTCTCGGCCGGTAGCTTAATGACGGGCGCCCAGGTGAGGTAAGGCAGGCTCTCGAGCTTCCAGCCCTTGATGGAAATGCCATCGGCAAGGAACGGCTTGCGCTTGGTGTCGTACGGCGGACGGGCCAGGCCATCGGGCATATCGGCCGGCAACATCTCACCGTCCTCGGTCACCGAATACCAACCCAGCTTTTTATCGAACAGCACGCTGTCGCAAAAATCGGGCGCCAGGATGTGACCGGCAAGGCCGATGGTCACGCACTCCTCGCCCTTCCACTCAAAACGGTAGATGGCGGTGTTGTACACCTTGTCCTTTTTGGGCTTACCCGTGGACAGCCGCTCGGCGATCTGACGCGCGGCGTCGTTTTTCTCGGCGATGATGAGCTTCAAAAGAGGCTCCTATCTCATGTCTCTGCGGCTACGCCCACCTGTATGGCGGCCGATTTACGCCCTTGCTTGCTCAATCTGCCCGATGAGCCAATCGCACCAGGCATCCATGCCCTCGCCCTTGCGCGCGCTCACGGCAAACCGCGGCGCCTGCGGATTGAGGTCATCGAGGGTCTTAGTATACCTATCCATGTCAAAATCGAAAGCCGGGGCCACGTCGACCTTGTTGAGCAACTGCGCGCCGGCGTGTTGGAAGATGCCCGGGTACTTGATGGGCTTGTCGTCGCCCTCGGGCACCGAGAGGATCATGATGGACAGGTTCTCGCCCAGGTCAAAGTCGACTGGGCAGACCAGGTTACCCACGTTTTCGATAAAGATGACGTCAATGCTTTCCAGACCCACAGCCTGATCGAAGGCGTCGACGGCCTCCATGATCATGTTGCCCTCGAGGTGGCACAGGCCGCCCGTGTTGATCTGGATGGCGGGCATGCCGGCTTCCTTCATGGTGATGGCGTCGACATCCGAGGCGATATCGCCCTCGATGACGGCACAGCGCAGGCCGGCCTTGTCGCGCAGGCGTTCGTTGGTGCCCAGAATCGTAGTGGTCTTACCCGAACCGGGGCTTGACAGCACATTGATCACATAGGTGCCTGCCTCATTAAATCGCTGACGCAGCTGATCTGCCAGGCGCTCATTGCGCGACAGAATCGGCGATGCGATATCAATCGTTTTCTCGGCCATACTCGGCACTCCTTAACTTCTACCATTTATACCCCGTACCCAGGTGGCTGGCGAGCTAATCGTCAGGGGTTTCGATTTCGATACTTGCGATGTCGAGCTCGCGGCCGTGCAGCAGGCGCACGTTGGCGCCGCCACACTGAGGGCAGCGACAATGAAAGCGGTCGTGGTCGAAGACCTCGCCGCAGTCCAGGCACTCGCTTTGTGGATGGACTTCCTCCACGGCAAGCTCGCAGCCGCGCGTGAGCGGGTCCTCGTCGCGAAACGTCTCCCACGCAAAGTCAAGCGCCTCGCGCACAACTTCGGTCATATCCCCGATACGCAGCGTCACCAAAACGGCGCGCGAGGCCCCCGCCCCACGCGCCGCGCGAATCACTGTATCGAGTATGCCGTTGACAATGCCAACCTCGTGCATACCGATTTACTCCTCGTCGTCCTCATCGTCCGAGAACAGGTCCAGACGGCTCACGAACAGGCCCTCCTTGCCCTCGCGCGCGGTAATGACCACGCGAGCGATGGCGAGCGAAATCTCGTAGAGCGAGAGCAGGGCGCCATACATGAGACCCAGCGTAACGGGCGAGCCGTCGGGCGTAATCACAGCCGAGCCCACAAGCAGGCCTACGTACACGTAGCGCCAGGCGCTGCGGAAGGCCGCATAGGACACGATGTGAAAGACGGACAGATAGAAGATGATGAGCGGCAGCTCAAACGCCACACCAAAGCCGATCATAAAGAGCAGCTCCATGTTGACGTAGTTCTCCAGGTCGGGCAGCGCCGTAGCGACGGCCGAGGTCTCGCCGATGAGCCACTCAAAGCCCGCCGGGATGATGATGAAATAGCAGAAGATGGCACCCAGGAAGAACAGCACCGTCGAGGCGAGCACCGTGGGCACGACCCACTTGCGCTCGTTGGGGCGCAGCGCCGGCAGGAAAAATGCCAGGATCTGCCAGATGATCATGGGCGTGCACATGACCACGGCCATCTTGATGGCCAGCGAGAAGCGCAGGCCAAAGCCGCCGAGTGTGGTGGTGATGTAGAACTTACCGTCCGGCACAAACGAGCGGATGGGGTCTTCCAGGATATCGAGCACCACGGGCGTGGCAAAGTACAGCACGATGGCGGCGGCAAACACCGACACGACCACGATGGTCAGGCGGCGACGGAGCTCTCCCAAGTGATCGAAGAGCGGCATACGAGCAGGTCCGATAGGCATTACTCATCGCCTCCCTTCGGGGCGTCGGCGGCAGCAGTCTCGGCAGCGTCCTCGGCCTCGAGCTCGCGAGCGAGCTGGTCGACGACGGCCTTGCGCTTGCGGGGA
>CAJMOP010000071.1 GCA_905215115.1 uncultured bacterium
GGGTCTGGCACTCGTCACCTGGCTGCCGGCAAGCCCCATCGCCGATGCGCTGGGCCTCATGCCGCTGCCGCCGAGCTTTTTCGCGCTGCTCATCGGCATCGTCGCCGCCTACATCGCGCTCACCCAGCTGGCAAAGCGCCGCTACATTGCCCGCCACGGCGAGCTACTGTAGCGCCCGAATTGTGGCGCGCGACCCATCAGGCGGTCAAAAAGTCCCGTCTCAAGTTAAACCACTCATTTAAGCACGTCCCCAATGAGTGCGGCGGAATGGCTCCCCTTGACAGCTTAAAGCCGTCATGCAGGAACCATTCCGTCGCAGCCTTATGAAAGGGACTGGGTTGTAAATGTTGGAGAAGAGCCGTTAGCGCCCAGGGGTCAGGATCACCAGGGCGTCGTGCTCAAAGGGATGCTGAGCCACGCGCACGGTGCCGTCACCGTTGTCGCGAACGGGCAGCTTGGCGACGCGCTTGTCTTCCATGTCGAGAACCGTCGCCGTCCAGCCACGCGCGCCGTCGAGCTTAAACTTGAGCGCCGTGGTGCGCGGCAGGTACGTGACGACGCGATCGCCAACGCGCGCCACACGAATGGCCTCGCGCGCGTCATCGAGGAGCTCCTGCGCCGGAACCACGGCAAGTGCGTCGTCGCCAGCCGTAGCACCCAGGCCGGCAAGCACATGCTCGATCGCGCCAAAGTCCCAAACGCCCGCAAACTGCAGACACTCCTGCCAGCGGAACGGCATATCGAAGCCCTCGCCCAGCACCGAGCCCTGGCTCTTGCTAGTCTGCCAGTTCCAAACACCGTGCGCGCCATAGGTCACACCCGCGCTGGCGCCGGCAAGGATCGACGACCACACACTCGCGCGGCAGTCCTGCGCGGTGAAGCGCCAGTACACATTGCGCGACGCACCCATCTGCTCGTAACAAGGCTCAGAGTTGACCATCGGCTTTTTGGGATAGTTGGCGATAAAGTCCTGCGGCAAGTGCCAAGCCTCGGGCTGGCCCTCGTAGTTGTGGCCGGGCTGGAACATGTAGAAGTCCAAGCGGTCCAGGTACCGTGCCGGGATGGTGCGGTTGCCGCGGTTGATATGCATGGTGCGCAACGCCTCGGGCGCGCGATTGACGACTTCGTCGAGGGCATCCTCGTAATAGGCGATCGCCTCGTCGCTGGTAAAGTCGGTATCGCCCGTCACCACGTAAACGGGGTCGAACTCACCCAGGTTCTCGACGACGCGGGCAACGTGGGCACGGACCTCCTCGCGCGGCATAACCTCGGCACCGCAATGCTCGGCAATCTTGGCGCCCCAGGTACCGGGCACGTAGTTGCACCACATAAGCACGAGTGCCGGACGAATGCCGTGCTCGACGGCAGCGCGACACATGGCGGCGGCACGATCCCAGTACGCTTGGTTGGGTCGGGACCAATCAAAATGCACGCCATCCTCGCTGGCATAGGGCCAAATGCCCAGATCGGGGCAGCAGCGATCCCACTGCGGCAGCGTGTTGATCTGCAGCACGTTCATGCCCTGCTCGGCGCGACGGGTCAGATAGTAGTCCCAATCGGCCTCGGCAATGCTCGTAAACGCGCTCCAGCACGTATCGGCAAACCAAAAGAACGGTTTGCCCTCGCACAAAAAGCCATCCTGGCGACCGTTGACGGCCAGCGTTCCCAAACTCATCTGCATGTCCTTTCGTTCGATAAAGGATTTGCGAACCGCCGGAAACTTTCGCGGTAACCCCGCGCGAAAGCCCCCGCCGCTTGGCAAACCCTCGCGGGCGAATCTCACCCGCCCCCCCCCATCAGTCTACCTTGCAAGAAGGGCCCCGCCGGGCTTGCGCCTGACGGGGCCCTGTCGTGTAGGTGAGGTCATATGCAACCGAATGGTTTGGCCTTAGGCCTCCATCTCGGCGAGCTCCTCCTTGGAGAAGCCCGTGGCAAAGACGACGGCAGCGGCGATGACAAAGGAGATTGCCATACCGACGACAGCCCAGACGGTGTTCATCTGGCCACCCTGCAGGTAGTTGGTGAAGACCAGGAAGTTGGAGGCACCGCCTGCGAGGTAATAGGTAACACCCATGAGGCCGGAGAACACAGCGCCGATGGCACCGCCGATGAACATGCCGAGCATGGTGCGGCGGAAGCGCATGAGGATACCGAAGAGTGCGGGCTCGGTGACGCCGCCGGCGATGGCGGAGATGACGTAACCGATGGCGAGAGACTTCTCGTCGGGGTTCTTCATCTTGAGGAAGGCACCGAAGGCGCAGCCCCAGACAGCGGCCATAGCGCAGTTGGTGGAAACGAAGACGAAGGGATCGTAGCCGGCAGCGATGATCTGAACCTGAGCGAGCAGGATGACGGGCATGTGCATGCCGCAGACCACGAAGAGCTGCCAGAAGGCGCCGAGGATGGCCATGACGATCAGGATGCCGATGCCGCCAAGGTCAGCAAGGCCGAAGAGGGCGTTGGCGATCAGCGTACCGATCTCGTTGCCGATCGGAGCGAGGACGATGAAGGCAATGGGAATCGTGACAATCATGGTGCAGAACGGCGTGAAGACCGTGGACAGCACGTCGGGCATGACCTTCTTAAAGAACTTCTCAACAAAGTACAGGACGGGCACCGAGAGAATGATCGGCAGGACGGACTGCTGGTAGTTGGCAGCGGCGATCTGGATGCCGTAGACGGAAATGATTCCGCCACCCTCCTGAGTCGCGACACTCACGACGGACGGGGCCATGAGAGCGCCGCCGAGGAGCATGCCCAGAACCGGAGAGGCGCCGAGCTTCTTAGCCGCGGCATAACCCAGGTAGATGGGGATAAAGGTGAACGTGGCCTCGTACAGCGTGGTGTAGAGGAACGTATAGGTCGGGTCGTCGGCCGAGAGCACACCGAGCATGGTGGGGCCGAGGACGGCCGCGATGGTACGGAACAGACCGCCGGCCATGAGCAGCGGGATGAGCTGGGTCATGGAGCCCGACAGATAGTCAAGGATGATGTTCGGCAGGTTCTTGAGCTCGAACTTCTGCTTGGAAGCGTCGAGGTTCTCGTTGACGGCCTCACCCTGCTTGACGCCGGAGATGGCGACGAACTCGGCGAGCACCTTGGGCACGTTCTGGCCAATGATGACCTGGAGCTGGCTGCCGGCAAACTGGCAACCCAGAACACCCTTGACCTTCTTGATCTTCTCCACGTCGGCCTTGTTGTTGTCCTTGAGCGTCAGGCGCAGGCGCGTCATGCAGTTGGTGGCGACGGAAACATTCTCCGCACCGCCCACGAGCTCGAGGACATCGGTGGCAATCTGCTTGTTATCTACTGCCATGGGACCCCTCCCCATATCTTCGTGTGCCAGCCCCCTTGGGCTTAGGCACGCCTTTGGCCCGGCGACTATAACCCCTTACGGTTGCCGGACCCTTGGATACGCTTTTGTAAACAAGGTGTTTACTGAACGTTTACGGGCTTTAGTTTACACGGAGCGCCGAATTTATGGCAATTTTGCCGTCTACAGTCCGGTGAACGGTAGGAAATCGGGGGTGAACGTATTTGAATGGCGGGAATGGTCTCTTTGACCCTCTATTGATATATAGCCATTTACGTGGGATTTTATTTTGATGAACACCTCACTGATCTGTTAACTCATCAACAGAATCCCTGCAGAAGCTAGTAAACATATGTTTAGTAGCTCACGACGTGTTCAATTTTGCCGTTTACCGAGTTCATCTGGTTATTCTTCAATTCTAGATTACACTAAACATGTTTAGTTTGTATTGCCGCAGATGCCAGGCATTCGCGGCGCAAGGGAGGCAGCTCATGGAGCTCAAATTGTGTACCTACGCAACCGTCACCACCTTGGGCGACTTTGGCCCCTGGATCAGCAAGGTCGTACTCGACCTGCCCTGCACCGTGCGCGCCAACGACATCGACGCGAACACCTTCCATATATATGTAGAGCGTCACGAGCGCTCGGGCGAGGTTCTGATGCGCAAGGAGCGCGGCGCCGACCATGCCGCGCCCTCCGTGGGTTACATCGACATTCTCGCCGCATATCCGTGCGACGAGAACGGACGTAAGCTCGCCGTGGGCACCCATGTGGCGCTCGAGGTCGCCGAGCAGCGCCTGACCAAGACCATCGAAGGCGGCGTCATGGGCTCGCGCATGCTCGATGACCAGCTGCGCATCACGCAGCTCACAGCTCTTCCCGGCAACGACGGCGACGATCCCACCTGCGGCCTGGTCTTCGACACCTGCCGTGGCGATATCTGCCCCGCGCTCAAAGGCTGGAGCAACGCCACGCAAAAGACCGCCGTCGACGGCATCGCGCTCGAATACGGCTTCTTTGAGCCCAGCTTTAAGGCAGAGGACTCGGCCTGCTTCAATCCCTTCGCGCCCGAGGCGACGGTCGTACCCCAAAAGGCACCGCTCGTGGTGTATCTGCACGGCGCCGGCGAGGGCAAGGGCGCCACGCAAGGCGAAGGCGCTACGCGCGCCTATATCGGCAACCGCGTGACGGCCATTAGTCAGGCGCAGATCCAGCGCTACTTTGGCGGCTTTGCCTGGGTGCTCGTGCCGCAGTCGCCCACGTTTTGGATGGACAACGGCGTCGAGCAACTCGGTCGCTCCAACCAGAGCATCTACTCCTCCGTGCTCAAGGCGCTTATCGACGAGTTTGTCGCCGAGCATGTCGACCGCATCGACACCGACCGCATCGTGGTCGCCGGTCTTTCCAACGGCGGCTTTATGACCCTGCGCCTGTGCGCCGACTACCCCGATTTCTTCGCCGCGGGCCTTCCCTGCTGCGCCCCGTGGTACAACGCCACGGACAAGGACGTGGCCGCGCTCGCCAAGACGCCGCTGTGGTTTACGCACTCCAAGGGCGACGAGCTCGTGCACCCGCAACAGACCGTGCTGCCGCTGTTCGCGCGCCTGCGCGGTGCCGGCGCCAACGTGCATCTCACCTACTTTAGCCATGTCGAGGACCTGACCGGCGTGTATCGCGAGGCCGACGGCTCGGCCAAAAAGACGTTCAACCACGGCGTGTGGATCCACCAATTCAACGACCTGTGTTATCAAGACTTCGACGGGGGCAACGTACTCATCGACGGCGAGCCGGTGGGCTGCTGGGAGTGGTCGGCCAGGGTTTCGAGGTAACCATCCCATCGGGGGCTCTGACCTTTAGTTTTGTAAACGTCCTCGCGCATGAGCCCCGCTTATCCTGCTCCTTCGGAGCATCGGATAAGCGGGGCTCGCGCTGCGGAATGTTTACAAAACTAAAGGTCAGAGCCCCCTAAGTTAACGTTGTTCGAAACGCTGGTCGGCCGCTTCCGGCGGGCCGCCGGGTCGCGGGCGATGGGGGCGTGGGTCCCGTCTTGCCTTGCGCGTAACTGGCTGAATTGATTTTGATTGGAGCTGTTCCTATGTCCCAGAAGTTGACTCGGGTGATTGTTACCACTGATATGGAAGTCGATGATATGAACTCGCTTGTTCATTTGGCTCTGTATCTTAACTTGCTTGATGTGCAGGCTGTGGTGTATACGGCTTCGCAGTATCACTTTCTTGGGGATGGGGTTCATACGCTCGGCGAGGTGAATTCGCATTGGCGGACCAAAGGGCGGCGCTCTTATGAGTGGGCTGTTGTGCCTCATGAGCCCGATCCGCTAGCCGGCGAGCTTCGTGAGTATCGGCCGTTTCCCGAGCATTGGATTGAGAGTCTCTGGAGTAATGAATATGCCCAGGCTTGGCCGCAGTTGCAAGCAAATGCGGCCGCTGCCGGTGAGCCGCCGTTTCCCACGCCCGCCCAGATGATCGAGCGCACCTTTGTGGGAAATGTAGCCTTTGAGGGTGATGTGACTGAGGAAACTGAGGGGTCTCGCGTAATTGCGCAGGCGATTTTAGATGATGATCCGCGTACGTTATGGTTGCTCAGCTGGGGTGGTATGAATACGATCGTTCGCGCCCTCATGAGTATTGCCGAGCGCTATCGCGCCACGCCCGAGTGGCCCGCCGTGCAGCAGCAGGTCTATCAGAAGGTGCGCGTGATGGGCGTTGCCGATGGCGTGGGACAGGACAACTCGTGGCTCGACCATGGGCGCGAGCTCTTTCCCGAGCTCATCTTTTGGCGTGTTCCCTATATGTATGGCGGCTATGTCGACGCCAAAACAGCTCAGCCCGATACGCTGCCGCTGTTTAAGGCTCCCTGGCCCGAGCAGAATCTCACGCAGGGCAACGGCCCCCTCATGGCACGCTATATGCTCTATGGCGATGGTAAGGTCTACGAAAACGAGCCTGAGCGCTTTCAGTTTGGCAAGCATGCCCGTCTGGATTGGGGCCTGGAAGGCATGCCCGCGATGCAGTTTGAGCGCGGCGATTTTATGGCCGAAGGCGACAGCATGACCTATATTCCGCTGCTGCCGTTTGGCCTGCGCGGTATCGACGACCGTGGCTTCGATACGCTGCTGGGACGCATGTTTTTTGATGGGCATCCCGATGCGAACGCGCCCGCCGGTTTTGCCTCCATCGGCACGCCCGCAGACGACAATCTCAATCCCTATCTGCGTGCCTATCAGGAAGACTTTGCCGCCCGCGCGCAATGGTGTGCCCATGATCCGGCAGCCTGCTCGCATCCGGCACATATTGTCGAGGCCACGGCCGACCGCAGCGCCACAGCCGGCGAGCGCGTCGACCTTACAGCGACCATCGTCGACCCCGACGGCAAGGGCTTCGATGCACATTGGGATGTCGCCGTGGACCCGTCGAGCTATGCAGGCGCCCAGGATCTGTCGCTGTGGCAAGAATGCACGGTAGACACCGCTTTCATCGTGCCCGCCGACGCGCGACCCGGCGACCGCCTTGTGCTCACCCTTACCGTGCAGACGCGCGCCGAGCGCCCCTGCACCCGCTACGCCCAGGTCGCCGTAACCGTGGCATAGCAAGGACGGCGCCCACATTCGGCAGCCGCCGCATTCGACAAAGAGTGTCCCCAGGCGCCAAACGAGCGGGGATTTTTGGACACCCAAACAACGAGAGTGGACAATCTCCCACTTTGAGCCCACAAGCAGGCCAAAAATGGGAGATTATCCACTCTCGTTCTGCGAGCACTCATTGGGGACGTACTTAAATGAGTAGTTTCACTCATTTAAGTACGTCCCCAATGAGTAGGAAAAATGGGCCATGTGTCCCAGTTGTGGAGACTCGTTGAGCCGTCTGGGTATCGTGAAAGATCGCGCACTCCCCCATCATCAAAAGTGACACACGCTACCAGTTGATGGGAGGCAGCCATGGGCTTCTTTGACAAGATGTTCGAGAAGAAAGAGTGCGCGATTTGCGGTACCGAGCTGGGACTTCTAGGTAAGACAAAAATCAATGAAGGCTACCTGTGCAAAGAGTGCGCCGGCAAGCTCTCCCCCTACTTTCACGGCTATCGCTCCAGCACCGCGGACGATATCCGCGAGCAGCTCGCCTACCGCGAGGCCAATGCCGAGCGCCTGGCGTCGTTCAACCCCACGCGCACGCTTTCTGCCGGGCGCACCAACATCATGCTCGATGAGGACGCGGGCCTGCTGATCATCACCTCGCAGAGCCGCTGGCGCGACGCCAATCCCGACATCATCGAGTTCTCGCAGGTACTCGGCTGCGATATGGATATCGACGAGCATCGCACCGAAATCTATCGCGAGACCAAGGACGGCGAGCGCGAGAGCTACAACCCGCCGCGCTACGACCTGGATTACGACTTTAATCTGACCATTCACGTCAACACGCCGTACTTTACCGAGATCAACCTGCGCGTAAACGACTCCACCATCGATCAGCGCGGCTCCATCGAATACCGCGAGGCCAAGCGCCAGGCAACCGAGGTCCGCGACGCGCTGGTGCAGCTGCGCCAGGAGACGCGCGACAGCGTCGTGGCCGCCAAGGCCCCCAAGACCGCGGTGACCTGCCCCTTCTGCGGAGCCACCACCATTCCCGATGCCAGTGGGCGCTGCGAATACTGCGGCGGCGCCATCGGCGCATAGCCTCCGGCACGGAAAGGACCGATCATGGCCTTCGAGAGCGTTAACTATCAGTGCCCTGCCTGCGGTGGCCCCCTGCATTTTGCCAGCGCCGAGCAAAAGCTCGTCTGCGACTACTGTGACTCACGCTTTGAAGTCGAAGAAGTCGAGGCCCTCTATCGCGAGCGCCAGGACAAGGCCGACGCCAAAGCCGATGCGGCAGCCGCAACGCCCAAATCCGTCGCCGACGACGCGGTGCAGGAGCTCGCCCAAAACGCCGGCTACATCTGCTCGTCGTGCGGCGCCGAGCTCGTGTCCGACGGCACCGTCGCCGTCACCACCTGCCCGTACTGCGGTAACTCCGCCGTGGCGCCCGGCCAGCTCTCAGGCGACTTCTCGCCCGACCTGGTGATTCCGTTTAAGCTCGGGCACGACGACGTCACAGCCGCACTCAAGGAACACTACAAGGGCAAGATCTTGCTGCCCAAGAGCTTTGTCACCGGCAACCACATCGACGAGGTCCAAGGTGTCTACGTGCCGTTTTGGCTCTACGGCGCCCGCGTGGACGGCGAAGTGTACTTTGACGCGACCAACGAGACCGTGACCGAGGAATCCGACCGCACCGTCACGACCACCGACCACTACGATGCCTATCGCAAGGGCAATATCTCGTTTAAGCGCGTGCCCGTCGACGGATCGTCCAAGATGCCCGACGGCCACATGGACGCCATCGAGCCGTTTGACTACGACGCGCTGCGTCCGTTCTCGGTCGCATATATGCCCGGCTACATCGCCAACCGTTACGACGAGGACTGCGAGACCTGCAAGGCGCGCGCCGAGCGCCGTATGGAAGAAAGCACGATCTCGGCCCTGCGCGAGACTGTCGTCGACGAATACGACGATGCCACGGTCGAAAGCAAGCAGCTCGACTACACCTGGGAAGACAGCGACTACGCCCTGTTCCCCGTCTGGATGCTCTCCACCTCGTGGAACGGCAAGAGCTACCTGTTTGCCATGAACGGCCAGACCGGCCGCTTAGTCGGCGAGCTCCCCTGTTCCAAGCCCAAGCTCGCCATCGCCTCGGTGCTGTTCTTTGTGATCGGATTTATCCTCTCCCAGATTCTCTTTATGGGTGAGAACGCCTTCGATCCGGATTACCTCGCCTTTGATATCGAGGGCATCCTCATCAACATCGTCGCGCCGCTGATCATCGTGATTATCGGAGACGTGCTACTGGTAGGCCAGCTCAAGACGACCAACGAGGCCACCCACGCCGACGAGTACTGCGGCGAGCTCGACCTGACCGAGAAGCACGACACCTTCAACCACACCGAGACCACCGTTGTCATGAAAGATGACAAGGACGACTAAGCAATCCGACCAATACCACCCGGCCTTTGACGAGAAAGGAAGATCACCATGGGACTCTTGAAAGCTGGATTGGGAGCTGCCGGCGGCGTCATGGCCGACCAGTGGAAGGAATTTATCTACTGCGAATCGATGCCTGCTGACGTCTTGGCCTGCAAGGGCAGCAAACGCACCGGTGGCCGCAGCTCCAGCACGCGCGGCGAGGACAACGTCATCTCCAACGGCTCGGTCATCGCCGTCAACGACGGCCAGGGCATGCTCGTGGTGCAAAACGGCAAGATCATCGAAGTCGCGCTGGAGCCTGGTGAGTTCGTCTTCGATACCGGCAGCGAGCCGAGCGTCTTTAGCGGCAACCTGGGCGATTCCATCAAGGAGACCTTCGCCAATATCGGCAGCCGCTTTACCTTTGGCGGCGACGCGGGCAAGGACCAGCGTGTCTACTTCATCAACACCAAGGAGATCATCGGCAACAAGTACGGCACCGCCTCGCCTGTGCCCTTCCGCGTGGTCGATAACAACATTGGCCTGGACGTCGACATCTCCGTGCGTTGCAACGGCGAGTATTCGTACCGCATCACCAACCCGCTGCTGTTCTACACCAACGTGTGCGGCAACGTGACCGATAGCTACACGCGCGACAAGATCGACAGCCAGCTTAAGTCCGAGCTGCTCACCGCCCTGCAGCCCGCCTTTGCCAAGATCTCGGAAATGGGCATCCGCTACAGCGCCATCCCCGGCCACACCACCGAGCTCGCCCGCGCGCTCAACGAGGTCCTCTCTGCCGACTGGCGCGACCTGCGTGGTGTCGAGATCGTGAGCTTTGGCGTCAACTCCATCGCAGCCTCGCAAGAAGACGAGCAGATGATCAAGGACCTGCAGAAGGCCGCAGTCATGCGCGATCCCACCATGGCGGCAGCCAACATTGCCAGCGCCCAGAGCGACGCGATGCGCGCGGCAGCCGCCAATCCCAATGGCGCGATGGCAGGCTTTATGGGCATGGGCATGGCAGGTGGCATGGGCGGCATGAACGCCAGCCAGCTGTTCGCCGCCGGC
>CAJMOP010000072.1 GCA_905215115.1 uncultured bacterium
ACCGCAGCCGGCTTCGCAGTAGCGTCGGCACCGTTCGCACCCTGCGCCACCGCAGTCAGCGGAGACAGCAGCGACCCGCCCGTCATGGCGATCGTTGCCGCAGCAACTGTCGCCATACGCCCGGCGGCCTTCGCCTTACCCGCAGCGCCGCCATTGATGTTCTTGTTCACGTTCTTGCTCATTGCCGATTCCTTCCCACGATGAGCTGATGTTTGACACATAATCGATCCAATATGCCCCGCTAAAAAGAGGTGATAACGGGGTAATTAAATCGGAGGAGTTGGAGACAAGCCCACATCCATCAGCGGATGCCGAGCTCATACTCCCGCTCGCGCTCAATATCATTCAGGTACTCATAATCTTCGGAGCTAAGCTCTAGATCATCTTGAGCGAACATGTAGTTCTCGGCCTTAGAACCAATACTGCAACCGTAGATGGTATTGAGATCGATATGGTCGGTATTGTCGTTGTAAAGGGGGAAGATTCTGCTGGTCATGCTCAAGTACCTCTCAACATAAACTGAAAACTCGTTTGCTTGGTCTCTTTTTGAGACCCCATCTGATGTGCTATGGCTGCAGTATATGTTCTCCCCTTTTACAATGCAAGCGTAATTTCAAAAAGTTCTAGGAGCGATAATTGCGCAACACCATCACTTGTCGCCACCGCCATCCTCTACCGCGCCCTCACGCGCAGCGCACTCGTTGAGATACTTGACCGGAATCGGCCACACGGACGGAGCCTTATAGCGCGAAAGGCCTATGTTGGCCAGCTGAACCAACAACTCAGACAAATCATCGCCGTCGAGTACCTCAATCGAACGCACGTGAATCGCAGTCGCCATATCCTCCTGGGTGCCGTTGTTGACGCCCACAAAATAGCAAGTCTTGCCCGCACGCTCGAACGTTCCAATGCCGTAATAAGGCGAGTTGTAGCTCTCGAAAATCTCTTTCTTACGCCCTGCTTTGCCTGTGAGCTGATGCTCACCCACCAGGGCCATAAAGTTATTGGAAAACGTCGTCAGTCCCGTATCCCGCACGCGCGCAAGCATAGACTGCCCGTTCGCATGCACGTCAAAGACATAGGCGCCCTTATCGAGTTTGCCGTCCGCGGTCAGCAGATCGAGCTCCATCTCGTCCTCGGGACCATCCTCTGCCGAATGTGAGGCATAGCGCATGCCCCCATCCGCGCCAATCGCCAACGTAGCGATACGCGAATCCAGCTCAATCTTGTCCTTTGTTTTATGCGGCACATCGACCAAGCCACACACCGTCACCGACTCAATATCCAAAGCATCAAGATCAAACGCCGTCACCCGCTCGTCGACAACATCCTGCTTTACCAGCAGTTCTTTGAGCATGGCGCCCAGGATCGCCTCTTGCGCATTGCGATCCTTTTGCTTTGGCGCCACCTTAAACAGTGGCTCGCACACATCCGGTGTCACGTGCTGTTCCACCACGCCAGCATGTAAGGCATAGCCGTCGTCCTCAGCAACCTCATTGGGCACAACGACAAGGTTCAGCGCCCGCGAATCCACGGCCCTTCCGCCATACGTTGCGCGAACGCCCCACGAGGAATCGTTAAGTCGATCGGCCAGCTGGCGCGCCACTTCGGCAAGCCCATTGCGCGCAAACGACACCACGATTCGCTGCCCCGCCATGCGCTCCGCAACCACGCGCGCGTACTCATCACCCTTGAGCACCTCGTAGAAACTCTTACGCGGGTATTCCATGAGCGTCACCCGGGCGAAGTCGCTGTAACGGCGTTCGAGAATCTGCAGCTCTCGATACAAAATGCCCTTCTTGGTATAGGCGACCTTGTCCGCCTGGGCCGAGAACGTCAGATCACGGCGCTTGGACGGCTTGTCGCCCTTGGCTCGGCGCAGGATGTACTCGTCTTTTTGTTCGTGGGCAAGCACCATCGTCGCCACGGGCGATAGCCTGTAGCCCACTTGGCTCTTAATCTTTTCGAGCTCTTTCTCGTCACCTTGTGCCCTGCCAATAAGCACACGGCGCTTGGTAAACGTCCGAATCTTAAGATCAAAGGTGCAATCCTCATCGATAACGATTTCAACCGTTTCGATCTTGGCAGGTCCCCTTCCGTCGCTTTCGACAGCATCGCGGCGGGCACCCTTGGCGCTAATGACATACAGGTGCCCGGTGTCATTGGGAACTTCGTCCTCAATCCCCTCAAACTGAGAGCAGGAGTTGAACAGCAAGCGGAACGCAACGTAATCGTCCAACTCGTTCCAATTAGTTTTAATCGGAACTATCTGCTCCTGATAAAGCGAGGCATTAAGGTCGCCCGTCTGCACGCCCGCTTTGACCATCAGAAAGACGCGGTTGTCTGCAAGCTGCGTGAGCGCGACGACCTTGCCCGTCTGGCACACATCGGCCATAAAGTTCGCCACGGCATGCTTGCCCGCATCGCCGACGTTGCACCAAAAGACCGAGTAGCGCTCCTCGGCAGCAGCGGCATCGAGCTGCAACACGAGCTCTGATACGGCGATGTCTCCCAAACCGCACGGCTGGTTATGCTTCGATTGCACGGCCGATCGCCTCCATCATCTCCAAATTGATTGCACCGTCGGCGGCCATATAAGGAACGGAGAACACAGTCCCCTCAGCATCGAGTGCCTTGGGCACGCACTCAAGCGCTGCCTCATCAGCCAAAACGTTGACGATTAGCAGGCGTTTCGCCCCAACCTTTTGAGCCTTCGCCCTAAAGCGCTCGGCATCCGACGCCTCGCGACCGTCGCGAACATAAGCGATATAGGCACCGATGCGATAGTGCTTAAAATCGATCCATACCCCGGTCGTGTTGCCAGCAGCATCGAGCACCTCAAAGTCGCCACCTGTCTCGGCGTGTGCCGCATCGCCACGCGTAAGCGAATAGCGGCCGTCGTAATATGCCTCAAAGATTGCCCTTCCGGCAGATTCTCCCAGCTCACCCAGGTAGACCGCCTGGAACATATAGGGCGTCATGTGCGCCGTCGCCGCCGGCTGCAGCGTTGTGGGCACCCCGTCGCTCGACCAACGCTCACGCACTTCGCGAATTGACAGCAGCTCGGGTACGCGCGCCGCCGCCTGGCTCACCTGGCGAACCGTCGCGCCCTTTAAGCCCTCCTTGCAGTGGCAACGATCCTCCAGACGAGCAGCAATCTGCTCGACGGGCTCACCATCGTAGCTAGGGAATTCAAAGTGCGGCACCTTGCATGCCCCGCCTTCTGCATAGGCATAGCCATTTGCAGCATGCGACATGCGCAGCGCGGTACTCCGGCGCTCTGGGTATTGCGCGAGATCTTCCCACGGCAGGCAAAAATGATGCAGGTAAAAGTCGCGCTCGCCATCAAAAGCAGTGAGATCTTCGTCCCCGGCGTTTAGCGAGGTAACTTTCCACGCCAGCTTTTCGTGCTTTTGCTTGGCAAGGTTGTTCCTAAAGGCGGCAAGGTTCTGCTGCTTAACGGCAGCGTGTTCCTTGTTGTCCGTCATATGGTTGTTGGCAGCGGCGCAGGCACCAACCACCTGCTCAAGCTCGTAGCCCATCGGCAAATCATGCAAGAACGAAAAGTTGCAATCGTTCGCAATCTCGCGGTCGAGCAGCACCTGCACGCAAGGCATCTTTACACTCGTGCGCATCAGGCGACCCACAGCCTGTGCCACAATGCGAGCGCCTTCGACCTGATAAGAGAGGGTGTCGCGCACCGGCAGGCTCTTATTAACGCCAGATAGAAGCATCCGTACGTTCCGGCGCTTTTGAGTAAACGGAACCTCGCCGCGCGCTACCAGTTCCTCCTGCTCCACCACGCCAAGTAGCGCCTGCTGGACAAACTTATTTGAGTTGATCTCCACTCCCCAGGTCAAACGACTTGTGGGCGACTCGATATATAAGAAATCAAGATCCATCTTGGGGCGACGGTCGGCATTTTCAAAGCCGCAATCGACCTGATGAACCATGTCGCACAGATTCTCCGGCACCTTGTATTTGAGATTCTTGGAAAAGCCACCGGCCGAAAGATTGATAAACATCAGGGTCGGCTGGCCCAGCTCGAGACGTTTTTGAGCGCCACGCCAACCTGCATCCCATTCCGCAGCGTTAAAGCACGGCACCATGTCCTTGGCGGCCTCAAGCGATTTCTCGTACGACATCTCGGGGCACTTGATGTTTCTAATCACCAGCTCCGCGACAATCTCGCGCGCAAGATCCAGCGCCAGACTATTGAATTCGCCATGGTTTCCCATGTGGCGCGTGGTAAAAACGGCTCCCGCCCGTTGCTCGTTACGCGCCACACCACGGGCCCAAGTACTCACGGCAACAAGCGTCTTGCTCAGGCGCTTCAGCTCAAACTCGATGCTCTTGGCGTCGCTCACGCCCACCCTGTCAGCAATCTTTAAGCGCAAGCGCACCGCAAGTCCCTCACTCACGCCAATCCCGTCAAAGAACCGCATCGCGCGCTCGTACACCTCGTCGGGCGACACAATGATGCCGCCAAAGGCGCCGCCTGCCAGCGCGACCATGCCGGCAATTTCCTTGGACTCATCCACCCAGGCAATATCGACGTCGTACTCCTTCGCAGCCTGTTTGTTAAACAGCTTAGTCTGTCGCACGATTTCCTGGTTGAGCTCGCCAATCCAAGCGTCCTTGCGAACCACGCCATGAACCTCGTCAAGGTAATCGAGGTTGAAGTTTTTGACGGTCGGCGCACTCCATGTTGCGCTCATGCACACGCAAGGCGCTTTGGCGGCAATGGAGGCAAGGTAGGCCTCGGGCATGCGCTCAATGCCGTGGCTGGTTAGGTACGTGGTAAACATGTGCTCGATGGTGGTTTCCATCACTAGATAATCGACACCACGCGCATACATCGAGTCGTCGGCGGCATCGATCTCGTCATTCTTGCGATCTTTAAAGAACAGCGCCAGCATCAACGAATCCCAAAAATACTTCTCGCTGGTCTGGTTGTTCCTAATGCCCAGGGCATCGATGATGTTCTTGCGCGAAAGGTCGTCCTTGTACGAAATGCTGCCGTAGTACAGCTTGTCCATAAGCGTGGCGCAACGGGCGAGATGACCCACCACCATCCTGACCAGACCGCGTGCACGACGCACCGCCTTGCTGACGGTTTGCTGCCCACTCCCTCCGCGAGTGATAATCATATTGCGAGTACCGCCCTCATTGAGTTTGAAGCGCAACGGATTCGCCGAGTTGTCGCCCACCGAAATATCGTCGCTGCCAAACAGATGTCGACCGGAGAGCTGCTCTTCTTTCGCCTCGTCAGACAGCGCAAAAGGCGGACGCAGTTTCATGTCCTTAATACAAGAGGCGAGTGCCTTTTGAATTTTCTTGGCATCCTTGGCGATTTCTTCGGCATCTTCCTCTACGCTCGCCCGCGAAACCCTGTTCCTCTCGGCGTTTGACCCTTTGTGATCGCCCGACGTGGAAGCGTGCGTATAGACCGCCATCCATTGATCTCGATTCCCCAGTAGCAAGGGGTCCACCACACCGCCGTTAAAATGACGATCGAGGATACGCAATACTTCGTCCGGTTGAAACGTCACGGGATCGTCTGTCAGCGTCGACAGTATGTCGGCCTTCATGTGGTCGATTTCATCAAAGATAAACAGGCCCTTCTCGGCAGCCATTGCGTTAAAGAGCACAACGCCTGCACCGGTCACTGTATCGATCCTATTGATGAGCTTTTGCGGCGTCAGGGCAATCACATGCGGTATGCTCTCGTCATTGAGCAGGGCAGACGGCCAAATCTGGGGGATCACCTCCATGCCGCGCGTGATGTTTTTGAGCTCGTGGCTCACAGCCCAACGCAAGCTCGCATCCGCCGACGATAGCTTGTCGCGAAGGGCGGGGGTCAAACGGTCTGCAACACCTCCCAGACGATTTCGAGTGTCAAGGATGCCCAAAAGGTCATCGGCGATCTCCATCGCGTTGCCCCACGCTCGCTTAATGATGCGATGAGAGCTCTCGTCGTCCGCCTCGATGGGACACGGAATGTCGCGCACGCCCACGGCGCCCTTACCGCGCGTAGTCTCAATCCAATGCAGGATGTTATCGCCCGCACGCGGAAGATCGAACACCATGCGCTGCGCGGCATCGCCATCCATGCCCTGTTCAACCAGCAATTTGCGCACGCTCGCAACGTAGTTGTCGCGGTTGTCCTTACCCGGCACCACAAACACCAGGTAACGACGGCCCGGGCACTTGTTAAAACAGCCCGAATCGTCCCAGCCACCGGCGATGAGGTCGGCTGTGACCTGCTCGGCCGTATAGTTTTTACCCGAGCCCGTCGTGGCGCCCAAAAAGTACAGGCCATTGTTGCCCTGATCCTTGGGGGCAAACAGCGCACGCTCAAAAAACTCGCGCATCGCCTTTTGACGTGCAAGATAGGGAGCGAGCTCCTTGTCGTCCGCAGACGACGGATTCGATTGGCAGTTGAGATCCCACATAGCCATGGTCAAACCTCCGATTTAGTTGTTACACGTGTTTGATACCATCCCGTGCGGACAAAACTCGCGCTGGGCGGTCAAGGCGGCGGCGTCCATGCCGCTTGAGAGAAGAAAGAAAGGAAAGAGGAGCAGTCAGCGACTACTCGCACGAAGCGAGCAGTTTCTTAAGATCGCACTCCAACGCCTCGCGCTCTTTGGCATCGATCACTGCAAGGGCGACACGCATCAGGGATGCATCGGCGGCAGACTCCTGAACCTGGTCGGGGCGCTTGCTAAAGCTTTTCCCGGCAGCCTTCCGATCGGTCGCGCCGTTCAGTGCGGTGGCTAAAGATTGTCATCGGACTTTGCGCTGGCTTTGGCCGCCTCTTCGCCCGCGATCAGGTCCTTAACCGTTATATACGCACTGTACGTAGCATCCTCGATCTTTTCCAAAACATCATCAGGGTCGCAAGTGCCCCAAGTTTCTTCGAGGACTCGAGCCAATCCCCAAGCAGCGCTGAGCAGGACGTCAACGTCCTTTAGATCTAAATGATCGACCGTAAAGGGATAGTCCGCGCACTCCAGTAGATACGTGTCAACTGCGCCAATTGCCTCAGCCACGTATGGCTCAAGATCGCAATGGGGTTGGAGGGCGCACAGCGCCTTGTGCGGATCGGTCGGCTCGATCCAATACAGCGTTGTCGCATCCTCGCATTTCTCGAGCGGATAACGCTCAACCGCCTTCTCCCAACTTTCATACCAAGGATCGGCATCGCCGTCCGTCATCGACCTGCAAAGATCAATCGCCGCAGAAACAGTCGCACACGAGCATCTATAACTGGCGCCTTTCCTAAAATCATCATTGAGCTCGTCGTCGCCAGACAGCCTCGCCTCCATGATCAGAAACGGGCCGTCATCATCTGTAATGCTCATGGGATAGTTGTCACATTCGTAGTACGGATACATTTTGTCTCCAATCAACCGTTCGGTCACATTAACAAGCAATATCAAAACCGCGCTCACGCGGAGGGTTGTCGTCCTCGATCCATTCGAGCCCGTCGTTCTCATCGATTCCGGCATCGGGGACTGACGACCATCTGAACTCGAAACCAAGCTGGTCAAGCTCATCGACTCGCTCACTGATTACTCCGTACGCATCCAACGCATTCTCGAAATCCTCCGAAGACACATAGCCGCGCTCGCACTGCTTGCGCATCTGGTGCAAACGACCCATGGCGGCAGCGATGATCTCGCGAAGAACGATAACCTCGCGCTCGCATACATCGATGTTTCCTTTGTTGAGCTTGATGCAATCGGACATAACGGCCTCCCTGGTTTTAAGCCTTTTCGCTTGATTCCATTGAACAGCCGCAAACAGCCGCGTAATATGACTTTTATCGGGTTTTAAATTTTGGCTGTTTGGAGCATTAATGCTTGATTCCGAAAAAGAGCCGTTTAGCTGGGGTTTCGAGGCTGGCTTTCTTCGCTCTCCCGTCAATCCCCGCATGCTTCTTCTTAACAGAACGCCAGAGATTGATTGCGCCGATGACGGAAACGCAACCGGCAATGCAAGCGCATGGAATCTCGTCTCCGTAGCCAACGACCTATTACGCGTCGACTTAAGCTCGCTTTTCAACGAGATTGGGGGCCACTTTCGTGAGCGAGCAAAATTGCGCTTTTACATCGATTTGCAGAACGCCATTCGTCAGCCCCCTGCTCCCCACGATGCGCAACACGCTTCGATGGACTACGCAGCCGAACCAGACCATGACGACTGGCTCGATCCAGACGATTCCGACCAAGAGTCCGCGCAAGCAGAATTGAACGAAGCCGAAATCGAAGTCAACCTTCAAAAACAAAAGGAACGCGACCTCGATTTCTTTGCTCCGATATTCGATAAAGCCATTACGCGCCATGCACACGGAGAGATATCTGGCATGGCCAGGTATCTCCTTGAAAATGTCTGCAGGCAGTGTGTCATGAACATCACAGCGATTCCCGACTATCGCTATTACAGCTGCTGGATGAACAACAACGCTATTGAGTGCAACGAAATCAACCGCCTGTACCGCGCGGTGATCACGACATCGGCCCAACTCAATAAGCAAGAAATGGCGTCCCTCTTCAGCTCCTATCTCAAGCTCGTGTCGAACGACATGGACATTACAACTACCAACGGCAAGACCGGGCTAACAGAACCGGTGCCGTATAAACGCGACAATCCAAGAGACAACTATCCAAAGGTCAACTCGCAGATAGAAACAGCTTGCGTTTGCACCAATACCGATCTCTTTCGAGCGCTTCTCATTGTTTTTTATCAGGAATGTCTGGAGCTTGCCCCGCTGCTTAAAAACACCGAGGCACCTAGCCTGCTCGCGCAAAACGAAGAGTTTTTCCCAGCCGCCATCAAAACAAGCGACCCGCGACAATTTCGATTATTCGATAATCAGCTGCCGGCAATCATCCGCTTTGGCGACGCTTTTGCATACGCAGCCAAAAAGCACTTGCCCGGAAACGAAACGGCTCAAAAGCTCGAAGAACATTTGAGCGATATAAAACGCATGAATAGCGCCCCCTTTATGCAGGCGTTTCGCAAGAACTATCTCGAGGCTATGCGCGAGAACCAAATCTACGCAAATGGAGACTTCCATACGTATGCAGAGCTTAACGACCAGGAAAACCTCAATAGGCTCGTAAGGCTTCAAGCTGTTATTGCAAAGGCAGGAGAGCTTTACTTCACCGAAGAGGAATGTTCCTTTGCAAGCCTTTATGCCCGCATCCTCCACGAGCTGCTGCTGTGCGGCATTATGCCGATAACATGCCAAACCTGTGGTTCGCTCTTTTTTCCGACCGGCCCTAACAGCAAGTACTGCGATCGATATAACGCGGCGACCAAGCTCTATTGCAACCCGCGGCACAACGCCAAAAAACATCTTGGTCGCAAATCACCCCGCGACGTCGCACTCAATATACGGAGAAAAGCCGACACGGCATACGAAAAGGGTTTAACGGATTGTGCCCACTATTTTGACAGCCTTGGCAATTTTGTTCTCGATGGTCTTGGCCCAACATACCAAGCGAGCGACCTAATTTCCGACGAGCTCTATGCGGCATGGCTGTCTATCGTCAACCAGCCCAATTGCAGGACAAAAATCAGGCGACCAGATAGGAACGGTTTTCCATACCCCGTACTGTGGTACGGATTCATCCTCAATGGCATACAGTATGTACAAGTCGAGTTTCCCGAAGCCGAGTACCCGGCGCTTTTTGAACGCTTGAGCCAGCTCGCCGAAAGCCCGCAATCAAAGTGCACGCTGAAGCACAAGGGACCCGGCGAGCACCCATACAGCTCATGGCTTATCAAGTTATACGAGTTGTTGGAGATCATTGCGCAAATTAATAGCGCCGACCAGGTGGCAAAGCCCATTCCATTGCTTGGAATAGATAGGGACGATTGTGTCTCGACCGACCCGACCGCCCAAGGCACACGGAGCGCGCCCGACGCATGCGTCTACAGCACCGGCACGATAGATAGCCTTAGCTTTACCGTGTATACGAAGGGATATGACCCGGAAAAGCGGGAACGAGCCTGATGTAGCGGCTTCGAGCGAAGCCGCCGGTCACGGGGTGGCACCGGGGCGCGGACGCCGCGGGCCATTGGGAGCAACCCTCCTCCGCTACCTGCGCGACGTG
>CAJMOP010000073.1 GCA_905215115.1 uncultured bacterium
AGCTTACCGTGAGCGCGCATACGGCGCCTACAACGATGCGGCGCGTCACGCGGCGCCAGCTGCCGTGTGCGAGCAACGTGCGACGGCGCACGTCGGGCTCGATAAAATGGGCTCCAGAGGTTTTGTCATTGCGCTTGGGGGTCGTGAACAGGGCGGCCATGGTTACTCCCATCCTCATAGGGCCTATGCGGTTATATCCAGCATATCTGCAGGATGTAGCCGTCGGTAGTGCCGTTTGGAGGGCAAAATGTCCAAAACTTGGGAAGCAATATATCGCGCGTCCGTGCGATGCCTGACTTTAAAAGAAAAGCGCGGAGCCGCTCGATGCGACTCCGCGCTTTGGTGTTTGGTATTGTGAATCTTGCCCTTACGCTACAAAGAAGTAGACGAGGAAGGCGAGGGCTGCAATCCACATGAGCGGCTTGATCTTGGAGGCCTCGCCCTTAAAGAGCGCGACGACCACGTAGGCGATAAAGCCCAGGCCAATGCCGGCAGAGATGGAGTAGGTGAAGGGCACGCCGGCGACAATCATGAACGCCGGGAAGCCCTGCGAGACGTCGGACCAGTCGATCTCGGAGGCCTCGCTCATCATGAGGTAGCCGACGTAGACCAGGGCACCGCAGGTGGCGGCACTGGAAACGATGGTGACGATGGGGGAGAAGAACGCGGCGAGAATGAACAGCACGCCGGTGGTGACGGAGGTGAGGCCCGTGCGGCCACCGTCGGCAGCGCCAGAGGTGGACTCGACGAAGGTGGTGATGGAGGAGACGCCCATAAAGCCACCGGCAGCGGCGGCCACGGAGTCAACGACCAAGATGGGGCGGATGTCCTCGACATTGCCGTCCTCGGTCAGGAACTCGCCCTGCTTGGCGACGGCCATGGCGGTGCCCATGGTGTCAAAGAAGTCGCTCATGAGCAGCGAGAAGGCCACGACGAGCAGCATCGGGTCGGTCAGAACCTTCACGATAGCCATGTTGCCGTCGGCGGTGCTGGCAAACGGAGCGCCAAAGGTCGAGAAATCGAGCGGGGCGATGAGGCCCTCGGGGGCATGGGTGACGCCCAGCGGGATACCGGCGATAACGGCGACGATGATGCCGATGAGCAGCGAGCCCGGCACGTTGCGGGAGGCCAGGGCAACCGTCACGACGATGGAGATGATGCCGACGATAAAGGTGGGGGAGGTGATGTCGCCCAAGCCGACGAGCGTACCGGCGCCAGCGGTGATGATGCCGGCGTCGCACAGGCCGATCATGGCGATAAACAGGCCCAGACCCACCGAGATGGCGTGGCGCAGGACCACGGGGATGGCATCCATGATGGCCTCGCGCAGGCCGCAAAGGACGAGCAGCAAGATGACGATACCTTCGAGGAAGATAACGCTCATGGCCACGTGCCAGTCACCGCCGCACATGGTGGTGGTGATGCCCGCAATCATGGCGTTGATGCCCAGGCCCGACGCGCATGCGAGCGGACGGTTGGCGAAGATGCCCATGCAGATGGTCATGATGCCGGCGCCCAGGCAAGTGGCGCAGGCGAGCGCTCCCGCATCGATGCCGGCGCCCGAGAGCACTGCGGGGTTGACGGCGATGATGTAGGCCATCGCCAGGAATGTTGTCAGTCCAGCGCGAAGTTCGGTCCCGATTGTGGACTTGCGCTCACTGACGTGAAAAAGTTCGTCCATGCATACCCTTTCCTTGTTCGGCCCCGAGTTTAGGCCGATTGACACGAACCCACCCACTATATCGCCTTTGTGAAGTTGGTGTTCCTCACATGTTGATGTTCGGCGGTTTGTAACGGACGGGCGGTATCTTTCGCATGAAATTGTGTAGGTACCGTATACTTAAGCGGTTACAACGACCCCTATGGAGGAACGTATGATTAAAGAGCTTTGCCACGACGAGGCTATCCTGTCCCAGCGTTGCGAGGTTGCGACCGTCGAGGACGAGTCGGTTGCTCAGGACCTGATCGATACCATCAAGTCGCTCGACGATGCCGGCTGCCTTGCCGCTAACCAGATTGGCGTTACCAAGAAGGTTTGCGTCTACCTGGACGACGCCGGCGAGCCCCACGTGCTCTACAACCCCCGTCTGGTGTTTGGCCTGGGTGCCAGCAAGATGGAGGAGAGCTGCCTGACGCACGAGGAGGTCACCAAGTCCACGCGCTATATCAAGTGCAAGGTTGCCTTTGACCAGATCGTCGACGGCAAGATGAAGGAGTGCCGCCGCGATTACGCAGGCTTCGAAGCGCAGATGATCCAGCATATGATCGATCACTGCCAAGGTAAACTTGTCTAGGGTGGTTCAATTGGGGACCGAATTTGCGGTCTTTGTCCCGGGCGTGACATTGTTGTCATGTCCGGGCTTTTTTTGTTTAGCGCCTCTTTGTTTGGTGACAATGAGTTTAGCAAGAACGAAAAGCTAGGAGGCGCTATGTGCACGAGCATTCGATTTACCGATAATTCTGGCCACATGTATCTGGGCCGTAACCTCGACTGGAGCTTTGACTACGGCCAACAGGTTCGCGTGATGCCGCGCGGGTTTCACATTCCGTATTCGTTTATCGACGACGCGACAGCGGCACACGCGGTGATCGGCATGTGCATCGATTACAAGAACTACCCCATGTTCTTCGACTGCGGCAACGATGCGGGCCTCGCCGTGGCGGGTCTCAATTTCCCGGGTTATGCCGAGTATGCCGAGGACCCTGTCGACGGCAAGACCAATATCGCGGCCTATGAGTTTCCCCTGTGGGTGGCAGCGACGTTCTCGACGGTCGACGAGGTCGAGGCTGCGTTGCACGATACGGTGATTGTTGCCAAATCTGCAGGAGAGGGGCTGGGCGTGTCGCTGCTCCATTGGATTATCGGCGACAGGCAGCGTAGCATCGTGGTCGAGATGATGGCTGACGGCCTGCACGTATACGACGATCCGGTCGACACCCTTGCCAACCAGCCGACCTTCCCGTGGCATATGGAAAATCTACGCACCTATATCACCGCCACAAGCGATTTTCCGCAGACGGCGACGTGGCGTGGCGCCGAGCTTAAGCCCTATGGAGCCGGTGCCGGCATGCGCGGCATTCCCGGCGACTGCTATTCGCCGAGCCGTTTTGTAAAGGCAGCGTACCTCAATGCCAATTACCCGCAAAAAGACAGCGAGGCCGAAAACGTCGTCCGCATGTTCCGTTCGCTCGAGGGCGTGGCGATGATCGAGGGAGCGTCCAAGATGGGCGATGGCAAGTTCGAGAAGACCATCTACACCGGATGCTTTAGCGCGCGTACGGGCAATTATTACTACGCGACCTACGATGACCCATCGATTCGCTACGTGAGCCTGATGGATGCCGAGGGCGCGAGCCCCGATAGGCTCGTGGTTCCCGAGCCGCGTCGTTCGTAGCCCATAGCTTTACTGCAATGCAAAATGGCCCTGCATCTCCTGTGAGGTGCAGGGCCGCTGCGACCTGGGCTTTATCCCGCATGCGCCCCGAGAAAATGTCCCTTAAGCGCGTGCTGCCTGGGCGATACCGGCCTTGGTGCTTGCGCGTTTGCCGGCGAGTTCGCAAAAGACCGCGCCGCCGATGATGAGCGCGGCGCCCATGAGGCGGATTGGCGTCATGGTCTCGCCCAAAAGGACGGCGGAGAACACGACTGCCGAAAGCGGCTCAAGGTAGCCGACAACCGCGACGGTCTGCACGGGCAGCTTGGCGACAGCACTAAAGTAGAGCAGGCAGCCGATGCCGGTGTTGGCGACGCCGAGCATGGCGACGGCGCGCCAATCGATGCCGGCGGCAATGCTGGGGGAGAGGAACGAGGGGGCGCCCTGTGTGAGGAGCGTAAGGACCAGCGCGGTCATAAAGGCGGCGCTCACCTGGAGCGCGGAGTTTTCGAGGCCTTCGACGTGTGGCGCACCCTTGCTAGCGATGACCATCAACGCGTAGCAGAAGGCCGAGGCGATGCCGCAAGCGATACCCGCAATGGGCATATTGCTGCCTAGACCTTGTGCCGCAATGAGAAAGGCGCCGCAGGCAACGGCGATAAACCCGGCGATTTTGCCGCCGGTCAGCTTTTCGCCAAAAATGAGCGGGGAGAGGGCCATAACGATGATGGGGCCGCAGTAATACAACAGCGAGGAGATGCCAACACCGATCGTCTGATAGGCGCGGAACAGGAAAATCCAGCTGGCGCCCAGCGCGGCGCCCGAGACGATGAGCGCTGCGGCCTCGCGGGGGCGAGACGGAGCCTGCAGGTTATGGCGCTTGGTTATGAAGAGGATGGCGGCAAGGGTGAGAGCGCCCAAAAACGTGCGCAGGAGCACGATATCGGAGCTCGGCAGCGCGATGGCAGCGGCGATGATGCCATTGGAGCCAAACAATAGCAATGCTGCTAAGTACGTAAACAGTCCGTTGTTCATGCGCTGACATCCCCTCTATATCCGAACATGTTCACTATGGGTGAACTGGCTTTAGAAGAAAAGCGAATATAATGCATGGAAAACATGACAAAAACTCATGCAAGGGTGGGGGCGTGCCGTGGAGACCAATATCCAAAAGATGCAAGTGCTGCTCGAGACGGTGCATGCCGGCAGCTTTACGCGTGCTGCAGAGCGGTTGAGCTATTCGCAGTCGGGCGTGAGCCGCATGGTGGGCGACCTTGAGGCAGACTGGGGTTTTAAGGTGCTTGATCGCAGCCGCGAGGGCGTGGTGCTTTCTGCCGACGGGCGGCAGGTCATGCCGGCAGTCGAGGCGTTATGCGAAGAGTTTGGCCGCCTGCAGCGACGCGTGGACGAGATGCGAGGGCTCATGCGCGGCAAAATCTGCATCGGTACGTTTTCGAGCGTGGCGACCCACGTGCTGCCGCCGGTGATCGCGCGTTTTCGCGCCGATTATCCAGACGTCGATTACGAGTTACTGATGGGCGACTATTCAGAGATTGAACAATGGGTGGCGCAGGGCCGCTGCGATCTGGGCTTTATCCCGCATGAGCCCCGAGAAAATGGGATGACATCGCGATCTTTGGTGCGCGATGAGTTGATGGCGGTGGTGCCGACAGACTCTCTGCTTGCTAGTGAGGGGGCCGTCTCGCTTGCCGACTTGGCCAACGAGCAGTTTATTCTGCTGGAACGCGGCACCGATGACGAGATTACGCCGCTGTTCCGTCGGGCGGGGCTGACGGTGCGCTCAAAACTGTCGACCTGGGATGACTATGCGATTATGGCCATGGTCGAGGACGGCTTGGGCGTGAGCATCCTTCCGGCGCTCATCTTGCGGCGCTGCCAGTTCAATGTCGCCATTCGTTCGCTCGAGGGACGTCCCCATCGGCAGATTAACGCCATATATCGAACGGCCGACGTTTCGCTTGCTGCTGCTCGATTCCTTGAATACCTCTAAATAGGCGTACGTCGTTGTCGCCTCGGGATAAATCTCGGGGTTTGGCTCACTTTATTTTTGAAATTGAACTTTTCGAAATAGCGTGGCGCTATACTGCTTGCTAAATTGAACTCCGGTTCAATTCAAGTTCTATAAATTGAACTTTGCCAGCAAGGAGGTTCCTGTGACCCTAGAGACATTTAGCGATCGCCTGCGACAGACTATGTCCGATCGCGACGTTCGCCAGTCGGACGTGATCCGCGCATCGGAGATGCTCGGCAAAAAACTCGGCAAGAGTCAGATGAGCCAATATGTGAGCGGCAAGACGATCCCGCGGCGTGATGTGGCAGAGCTGCTCGCCCGTATTTTGGAGGTCGATGTTACCTGGCTGCTCGCCGGTGACGCCGATCAAGGCGAGACATCATCGCCCCGCAACGTTTCCAAGTCCGAACTCAATCCCTCAGCCCAAATTGCAAGGAGCGTCCCCATGCGTACTTTTTCTAAATCCACCAAACTCGACAACGTCCTCTACGACGTCCGCGGCCCCGTCGTCGACGAGGCTGCCCGTATGGAGGACGAGGGCGAGCGCATCCTCAAGCTCAACATCGGTAATCCGGCGCCCTTTGGTTTCCGCACGCCCGATGAGGTCATTAAGGACATGCGCCAGCAGCTGCCCGACTGCGAAGGCTATTCCAACTCGCGCGGCCTGTTCTCCGCGCGCAAGGCGATCATGCAGTACTCGCAGATCAAGGGCCTGCCCAATGTTCAGATGGAGCACATCTACACGGGCAACGGCGTGTCCGAGCTCATCCAGCTTTCGATGAACGCGCTGCTCGATAACGGTGACGAGATTCTGATCCCCAGCCCCGACTATCCGCTCTGGACGGCGTGCGCAACCCTTGCCGGTGGTCATCCCGTACATTATTTGTGTGATGAGCAGGCGGATTGGTATCCCGATCTGGAGGATATGGAGTCTAAGATCACGAGCGCGACCAAAGCCCTCGTCATCATCAACCCCAACAACCCCACGGGTTCCGTCTATCCGCGCGAGGTGCTCGAGGGCATCGTCGAGGTTGCACGCAGGCATCAGCTGATGATCTTTGCTGATGAGATCTACGACCGCCTGTGCATGGACGGCTACGAGCACGTCTCGATTGCCTCGCTCGCTCCCGACCTGCCCTGCGTCACCTTTAGCGGCCTTTCCAAGTCGCACATGATTGCGGGCTATCGTATTGGCTGGATGGTGCTTTCGGGCAACCAGCGCTGCATGAGCGACTTTATTATGGGCATCAACATGCTCTCCAACATGCGCCTGTGCTCCAACGTGCCGGCTCAATCGATCGTTCAGACGGCACTCGGTGGACACCAGTCCGTCAACGACTACATCCGTCCCGGCGGCCGTGTCTACGAGCAGCGCAACTTTGTGTATGAGGCGCTCAACAAGATTGACGGCATCTCGGTGGTCAAGCCGCGTGCGGCGTTCTACATCTTCCCCAAGATGGATGTTAAGAAGTTCAACATCACCGATGACGAGCAGTTTGCCCTTGACCTGCTACACGAGAAGAAGATCCTGATCACCCGCGGCGGCGGCTTTAACTGGGATGAGCCTGATCACTTCCGCATCGTGTACCTGCCGCGTATGGAAGTGCTCAAAGAGTCGCTCGAAGACCTTGCCGACTTCTTCGACCATTACCGCCAGAGCTAATTAGTTCCGCCGTTCTACCGAACGGCGGACCACCTGACGCTGCGCGAGCCGCATTCACGCCAATCTGACGTTCAATTTCGAGGGCGCGACCAGAAGGTCAGCGCCCTCTCATTTCACGTCACCTTGGCGCAAATGCGGCTCGCTCGCTGTCGTGTGCTCAACCTGCATCGTTACCCTGGCTGTCTAAATAACAATCCCGTTGCAGTGGTCGATTTCGTGTTGGATGATCTCGGCGGTGTAGCCCGAGAAGTTTTTGATGCGGTGGACGAAGTTTTCGTCCAAATACTTCACCTTAATGCGGCGATAGCGGGTGCAGGGACGCTCGCCGATCAGCGAGAGGCAGCCTTCGCTCGTCTGATAGGCATTGACCTGCTCAAGAATTTGAGGGTTGTACATCAGGAGCGCCCTGTTGCCGTCCTTTACGCAGATGATGCGTTTGCGCACGCCAATCATATTGGCGGCGAGGCCCACGCACTCGTGCTCATGCTCATGGAGCGTATCCAGGAGATCCTGTCCGGTCGCGGCGTCGTCGGGTCCCGCGTCTTCGGAAGGCAGGCGCAAAAAGAACTCGGATTTCATGATGGGTTTGATCATGGCGGGCTCCTCATGTCTCATGCTTTCGTGGACTTTTAATAATAGCGCGGAAGGAAAGCTGCGCGTCCGCGTTACAATCTTTCGACGTTGGACCATGTTGCCAGACTCGTCGCGTGCGGCGTCTGGCGTAAGTCTAGGGCTCATTCTCGCCCTGGACTGTTCCTCTGGGGCGATGTGACTGTCGTTCCAAGAGGAAGGAAATGCATGGGAAGCAAATCTCAGCAGCAAGTTCAGACAACGCCATCGGCCACTTCGGCGTTTCTCGCCGTAATGTATATCGCAGCCTTTGTTGCCGCCTTTAACGAGAACATCATTAACGTGGCGTTGCACGACATCATGGCGGCCTTTTCGGTGAGTGCCACCACGGCGCAGTGGCTTGTTTCGGGCTACATGATCGTGACGTCGATCTTTACGGCCATCATGGCCTTTCTTTCCGGTCGTTTCTCGACGCGCAAGCTGCTGTTTTTCGCATGCGGATGCCTGGTCGCCGGAGAAGTCCTGTGCCTGGTCGCCCCGTCGTTTAGCGTTTTGCTACCAAGTCGTATTTTGCAGGCTGCGGGATCGGGCATCTTGTTCCCGCTCATGATGAACGTGGTGCTGTCTTGCGCTCCGCGCGAGAAGCTCGGTCTGTATCTGAGCCTGGGCGGTGCCTGCATTACGCTAGGGCCGGCGTTTGGGCCCGTGATTAGTGGTCTTATGTGCACGTTGTTTGGCTGGAGGGCGGTGTTCGTAGTGCCGCTGGTGGGCGGTGTCGTGGTCGCCGCGGCGGCAGCAAAGCTCGTTCGGAATGTCGGAGAGCGCTCGAACACCACGCTTGATATTCTGTCGGTTGTTTTGCTTGCCGCCGACATTACGGCATTTGTGTATTCCGTAGGCGAGTTCTCGACCAATCTGATTGCCGGTGTCGCGGCGCTTTTCGCCGTCATTGTGCTGCTCGGCCTGTTTGCGGCCCGTCAGCTCAAACTCGTGCATCCGGTGCTTAACGTGCGTCCCATGGCGAGCGTTCGTTTTTGGCCTGCGTGTTTGCTTGTGGTGGTGTCGATGATGACAACGTTCTCGATGAGCGTTTTGTTGCCGCTCTATTTTGAGGGCGCATACGGCATGACCGCACTTGTTGCGGGCCTGCTCATTTTGCCGGCGATTGCCTGCAACGCCGTGACCTCGATTGTGGGCGGACGCGTGATGGACGCCCGTGGCGCATGGCCGCTGCTGCCGGTCGGCTTTGCCCTGATTGCCGCGGGGCAGATCGCAATCTCAGTGACGGCGGCAAGTATGAACATCGGCGTCGTCGTGGCGCTGACCGTTGTGGTGTATGCCGGAGTCGGTTTGGTGCTGAGCCCCTCGCAGACGGCCGGTTTGGAGACGCTGTCTGCCGCTGAGCATCCTCACGGAACGGCATTGCTCAACACGTGGAACATGATTGCCGCATCGTTTGGTCCGTCGCTGTTTATCGGCCTGCTCTCGAGTTCTGCGGCGACTGCCGGCGCCGCTGGCGCTGCGACCGACGTTGCCCAGGCGATTGGATTTGCAGCTGCCGTACGTGTGGCGGCTGTAATTGCCGTGGTCGGGTTCGCGACGTCGCTGGTGTACGCTCGTCGCGAGTCGCACATGTCGCATTAATGTGTGCACATAGATTCTGCAGCTAGATTGGATGGCGACACCATAAACTAATGGACGTTTTGCCGAGAGGCATGAATGTTTAAAGCGCAAAGAGTGCGCGACGGGCCCCGCGAATGGGGCGATGATGCCCGAGAGGGCCAAGAAGGAGTCTCATGTCCGAGAACGAAGAGATCATGAACGAGACCGAGAACGAGACCATGGCTGCCGAGGTCGAGGCAGTCGAGACCGTGGAGACCGAAGCTGCCGAGGTTGAGGCTGCTGCCGAGGTTTCCGCCGAGGAGGAGGCCGAGGTTGTCGAGGCCGCCGTTGATTACGATGACGAAGAGCTGATGGGCAAGATGCAGAAGGCCGCCCGCCTGCTGCGTAGCCGTCGCTTTGCTATTTCCAAGGAGGAGGAGGCCAAGGCCGAGCGTATGGCGAACATCGAGCGCGCCATCAAGCTTCTTGACCTCAAGCCCAAGATGGAGCAGAAGGAAATGTCCGACCTGCTGGGCATGCGCCTTCGTGAGCTCGATGGTCTGATGGCCGAGGCCGAGGCTGCCGACCTGGTCGGCCGCATCGACGACGCCGAGGGCGATATGCGCAAGATCGTTGTCTTCGCTGCCGAGGATGCCGCTGAGGGCCTGGTCGAGCTTGCCAATAAGAAGGAGAAGCTCCTGCCCGAGCTTTCTTACGAGGAGGCCACCGAGCTGATGGCCGCTCTCGATAAGGTCATCGCTCCGCTCGTCGCCATGGGCCTGGACGAGGACCGCGGTCCTCGCGGCGGTCGTGACGATCGCGGTGGCCGTGGCGGCG
>CAJMOP010000074.1 GCA_905215115.1 uncultured bacterium
GCGCGCGGTTGGCGGCGATGCGGGCGCGGGCACCGGCCTCGTCAATGAGGTCGATGGCCTTATCGGGCAGGAAGCGATCCTGAATGTAGCGGTTGGAAAGGTTCGCGGCGGCCTCGATAGCACCCTGCGTATAGCGCACATGGTGGTGCTCCTCGTAGCGCGGCTTGAGCGCGGTCAGGATCTTGACCGTGTCCTCGACGCTCGGCTCCTCGACATCGATGGTCTGGAAGCGGCGCTCAAAGGCCGGATCTTTAGTGAGGTACTTACGGAACTCCTCGGCCGTGGTGGCACCAATGATCTGGAAAGCACCGCGCGCGAGCACGGGCTTGAGCATAGAGCTCGCATCGATAGAACCCTCGGCAGAACCGGCACCGATGATGGTGTGCATCTCGTCGATAAACAAGATGACGTCGTCGGCTTCGGTCGCCTCCTGGATCACGTTCTTGAGGCGCTCCTCAAACTCACCGCGATACTTGGCACCCGCGACAAGACCCGGCAGATCGAGCGTCCAGATATTCTGGTTCATAAGATTCTCGGGCACATTGCCAGCAGCAATCTGCTGAGCCAGGCCCTCGACGATAGCCGTCTTGCCCACGCCGGGATCGCCCAGGATAAGCGGATTGTTCTTGGTGCGGCGCGAAAGGATCTCCATCATGCGCTGGACTTCCTTTTCGCGGCCAATCACGGGATCGAGCTCGCCGTCGCGCGCCTTCTGCGTGAGGTTGGTGGCGAACTGCTTGAGCGTGTCGGTGCCGCCCCCCCTTTGCTGAGAGGCATCCGAGCCGCTAAAGAACGGCAAGCCCGCACCGGGGCGACCGGCGCCGGCTCCGGCGAGCGGACGCTTCTTGTCCTGATCCTTGGCGGTGAGTTTCTCGATAGCCTTTTTGATGGAGGCGGACGACACACCCAGGCGCATGAGGATGTCCATGGCCATGCCGTTGCCCTCTTCGACGATGCCGATCAGCAAGTGCTCGGTCGACACGTAGGTCTGGTTGTTCTCACGCGCCACGCGGAAGGAGCGCTCCATCACGCTAATGACGAGCGGCGTAAAGGCAAGCTTGGCAGCCTCGGTCTCCTCGCTGGGCTCGGGAACCGTGGTCTGGACCTCTTTGAGGGTATCCATGATGTCGTCGTAGGAGATATCGAGCGAGCGCAGCGCCTCAGCGGCAATGCCCTCGTCCTCCTTGGCGAGCGCGAGCAACAGATGCTCGGTACCCACCTTATTTGAATGAAGATCGAGCGCCTCCTGCTTGGCCATGGACATGACCTTGCGCGCGCGATCGGTAAAACGGTCTAACATGCTAGTTCCTCTTAGACGAGCTAGTTTTTTTCAAACGCAAAGCGCCACTCGTGGCGGCGCTTTGGTCTCTTTACCCATATGGAGTATATGTTAACCGCTGGGCCTTTTCCGCATGCAGCCATACGACAACGTCTACAAAAAAGGAATTGCCAGGTGCGTCTGCATCGGCCCAACGAGCGTGGATTTTCGGACACCCATTCCACGAGCGTGGATAATCTCCCGTTTTGAGCCCGTAAACAAGCCAAAAACGGGAGATTTTCCACGTTCATGTTTTGCGGATCAGTTTCATTTGCACCAATTAGCTGGTGTGGCGCCAGCGAGGGTCGGTGAGCGTACGCGCCACACCCAGGCCAACGGGCAAAAACGCCACGATGAGCACTGCACGCACAAACCAGCCGAGCATATTGACCGTGTCGAATGTGCACATGTAATACATCGAGCGATACAGATACAAGCCCGGCACCATAATGACAATCGATGGCACCGTGAGGGCGATACGTGGGTAGGTGAGCTTGATTTCGGCTAAGCTCGCGAGCAGCCCCGATACCAGCGCGCCAATAAACGCTGCCGCCTCGGGAGGCATACCTACGCTCAGGCCCAGGAAGGGAAACAGCGCCGGCGCATCGACGAGCGTAAGGCGCAAGGTATTGGACACGGCGCCGATCAGCCCAGCTGCCGCGGCCATCTTTACCGGGCTGTTGAACATCACCGAGAAGCCGAATACGCCAACGAAGCTCATCACCACGCGCAGGAGCGTAAGGGCAAGCGGCGAAAGGCCGAGCGGAGCAAAATCATCCGGTGCCAGCCCCACACACTCGGCAACCATCCAGCCCACAAGGGTCGCCATCACAATAATCGACACGGCATACGAAAGACGCTCAATGCCGCTTCGCATATCGAGCTTAGCGATGTCGAGGCCTGCCGTAATGAGGGGAAAGCCGGGAATCACAAAGAGCATGGCGCCGATATAGCCTTCTTGGTGCGACATTGCCCCCGGTACGACCTGGCCAAGGCCGAGCAATGCCAGCAGATACGAAACGCAAGCGAGCGCAACGCCAATCGTCAGCGCGCTAAACTGGCCAAGACCCTGCTTGAGAATATGAGAGCGAGCAAAGTTGCCAACACCAGCGCCTACGAATGCGCAGGCCATCTCGATAGGGCCGCCGCCGAGCAAAAAGACGAAGGCGCCGCAAGCACAAGCTGCCGCAAGGCCCTGTTGCCAGGGAGAGTAATCGGGTTTTGAACTCTCAACGGTCTTGAGCATCTCGTGGTATTCGTGCACGGTAAACCGGCGCCCATACGTCTCGATTTCCTTTAGGAAGCTCTCCATCATCCAAATGCGATGGGTATTGACTCCCGTTGTGGGCAGGCTGACAACCTCGTTAAAGCAGTGGCCATCTTCGATGCAGGTGCACTCAAACGACAGAAGACTTAAGTCAACGTGGACGGTGACACCGAGTACGGCGGCAACGCGATTCATGGTATCGCGTACACGCCAGGCACCCGTTCCGCTCGCGAGCATAAGCATACCGGTGCGGCAGATGATGGATGACTTATCGGTGAGCGGCGCATCGACGGCAAGCTCATCGCCTGCCGTCACGATCTGGTGCCAGTCTGTTTTCATATGGAGTGCGCCGGCACGAACACCGTGGTGCATGGGGGCTCTCGAAAGCAGCGAGTCAAGGCGCGAAGACTGTGGGGGCTCCGTTGATTCGTCCTCAACCTCATCAGTCTCTTCATCGACCAGATCAAATGAGTCAAGCGATGCCGGCTCGCGACGATCGATTAGCTCCTCATCCTCATCGTCAAAGTAATTGAACTGATCGAGCATGTCCTCTTCGATTGCACGCTCGCTCGCGTCGTCCATATAGACGCTCCCTTCCTACCGACTAACCCCCATCCTAGGCAGCGACGGCTAAAGGAAACATAAAAGAGACGGCTGCCATGCGAGCCATGTGCTCAATAGCCGTTGGGTAGTCGTTTAAGAACGTCCCCAATGACTATTGACGGCCAAGGCAACGCCGATGTATTGGCAACGTCAGCGAGCGGGCCGCATTTGAGACAAGGTGACGTGAAACGAAAGGGCGCTGACCTTCTGGTCGCGCCCTTGAAATTGAACGTCAGATTGTCCAAATGCGGCCCGCGCAGCGTCGGCCGGTCCGCCGTTCGGTAGAACGGCGGAACCAATTAGTACATCTTTGCGCCGGCGGGGATGGAGGCGTCGAGCTGGATCAGGTTGAGACGCTCCTCACCATCCTCCTCGTGGATAGCGCTGATGAGCATGCCGCAGCTGGGAATGCCCATCATCTTGCGCGGCGGCAGATTGGTGATGGCGAGCAAGGTCTTGCCGACCAGGTCCTCGGGCTCATAATAACCGTGAATGCCGGAGAGGATGGTGCGGTCGGTGCCAGTGCCGTCGTCGAGCGTAAAGTTCAGCAGCTTCTTGGACTTCTTGACGGCCTCGCACGCCTTGACCTTCACAGCGCGGAAATCGCTCTTGGAGAAGGTATCAAAGTCGACGAACTCCTCAAACAGCGGCTCGACGGCGATCTTGGAGTAATCAACCGTGGGCTTGAGCGGCTTGACGAACGGGCTCGCGGTGTTGCCGGCCTCGGCAGCCTTGGCGGCAGCGGCACCGGACTGGAAACCCTTCTCGGGCTTCATGTGCGGGAACAGTAGCACGTCGCGGATGGAAGCCTGGTTGGTGAGCAGCATGACCACGCGGTCGATACCGATGCCGATGCCGCCCGCGGGAGGCATACCGTACTCGAGGGCGCGCACGTAGTCCTCGTCGTACTCCATGGCCTCGTCGTCGCCGCCAGCCTTCTCGGCCATCTGGGCGGCAAAGCGCTCGGCCTGGTCGACCGGGTCGTTGAGCTCGGAGAACGCGTTGGCGTACTCGTGACCGGCGATAACCAGCTCAAAGCGGTGCGTCAGGCGCGGGTCGTCCTCAAAGCGCTTGGCAAGCGGGCTGACCTCGATGGGGTAATCGCAAACGAACGTGGGGTTGACAATGGTGTCCTCGCCCAGCTCATCGTAGATCTCGGCGATAATCTTGCCGGCGGTCCACTCGGGCTTAATCTCCAGGCCCTTCTCGCGCGCGGCGGCAGCAAGCTCCTCGACCGGCGTGTCGATGGTGACCTGCTTGCCGAGCACGTCGGAAACGATGTCGGTCATGGGACGGCTGGCCCACTCACCAGAAAGGTCGATGGTCTGGCCCTGGTACTCGATGACCTCGGGGTTGCCGATGGCCTTGTTAGCCGCCTTAATGACACCCTGGGCGAGCGCCTTCATGCCCTCGAGGTCGGAGAAGGCACGATAGGCCTCCATCGTGGTGAACTCGGGGTTGTGGGTAAGGTCCATGCCCTCGTTACGGAAGATACGGCCGATCTCGAACACGCGCTCAAAACCGCCGACGATGCAGCGCTTGAGGTGCAGCTCGGTAGCAATGCGCAGGTAGCACTCCTGATCGAGCGCGTTGAAGTGGGTAATGAACGGCTTGGCAGTAGCGCCGCCCTGGATGGTCTGCAGGATGGGGGTCTCGACCTCCATGTAGCCGTCGGACTCCATAAAGCGACGGAAGGTGGAGAGAATCTGCGAACGCTTACGGAACGTCTCGCGAACGTCGTCGTTGGCGATCAGGTCAACATAGCGCTGGCGATAGCGGGTCTCCTTGTCGGAAAGACCGTGGAACTTCTCGGGCAGCGGACGAACGGCCTTGGCAAGCAGGGTCGCGCTCTTAGGGGCAACGGAAAGCTGACCGCGCTGGGTGCGCACAACCACGCCGGTCACGCCCAGGATGTCGCCCAGGTCGAGGGACTTGAGCGTATTCCAGGCAGCCTCGTCCATGTCGTTGATGCGGCAGAACAGCTGAATCTCGGCAGTCGCATCGCGCACGACGATGAACATGATCTTGCCCTGACCGCGCTTGGCGACCACACGGCCGGCGATCTTCACGACGTCCTCGGTGTCCTCGCCATCGGCAAGCTCGGCATACTTAGCCTCGATATCGGCAACGTAGTCCTCAAGCTCAGAGTGCTCGGGATAGGGGTTCTGGCCCGCCTCGAACAGGGCGGCGCGCTTGGCCAGGCGGGTGGCGCGCTCGTCGTTGAGCGTCGATGCCTGATCTGCGGCGTTCTGGTTCTCTGCCATAAGTTAGCTCCTCAAACTAAAACGCTCCCCAGGATTCGGTCCCAGGGAGCGAAAACATACCTTTACGCGGGACCGTGGTCTAGCGTGCAATCTTGGCGATGGTGTAGACGCGAGTCTTGCCGGAAGGCGTAACGACCTCGACGGAGTCGCCCTCGCCGTGACCGATGATGGCGTGGCCGACCGGAGACTCGTTGGAAATCTTGTGCTCGAGCGAGTTGGTCTCGGTGGTACCGACGAGCGTGACTTCCATGACCTCACCGTTGGGATCAATCAGAGAAACGGTGGAACCGATGGAGACGGTCAGATCACCTGTGGTGGCAGCAACCTGAGCGTTGGCAAGGATGGCCTGGATCTCGGCAATACGAGCGGCGTTCTGGGCCTGCTTGTCCTTGGCGGCATCGTACTCGGAGTTCTCCGAAAGGTCGCCGAACGCGCGGGCTTCCTTGATGTCCTCGACGATCTCCTTGGCGTAATCGCCCTCACGCCAAGCGAGCTCCTCGACGAGCTTCTGGCGGCCCTCAGCGGTCAGTACGATCTGGCTTGCGTCCATACGGATATCTCCCCAACTATGATGTAACGATCAACTGTCAACAAAACGAAAAAGACCGGCTAGCCTGCGGGCAAGCCGGTCAGGTGCTCACCCCAAAGGGATGGGACTACTCTGCGTCCGCGTCGCTGTCCTCTGCCTTCTTTTGCTTGGCAGCAGCGAGCTTGGCCTCGAGCTCTGCGATCTCCTTGTCCTCCTTGGACTCCTCGACCACAACGTCCTCGGCCTGCTTGGTTTCGCCCTTATCGTCGCCCTCCATACCCTCGCGGATATTCTTGACGGTAGAGCCGAGGGACTTGCCGAGCTTCGGCAGGTTCTTAGGCCCGAAGATAATCAGGACAACAACGAGAATAATGATGAGCTCAGGAGCCCTCAGTCCAAACATGTAGACCTCCACAATACAGCGAGACAAGCTCGAATGAGTATACCGCGGGTGCCGCGGTATCACAACAATAGCTAAAAAAAGGGACCGCAAGAAGCGGTCCCTCCTCATGCTCTGGTCGGGTTGACTGGATTTGAACCAGCGACCCCTGCGTCCCGAACGCAGTGCTCTACCAAACTGAGCCACAACCCGTTAGCTCGACTATAGTAACAAAGATTTTCGCCGCATGCTAGAGAAATTTATATTTCTTTGGCGCTTCAATGCGAACCGTGTCGGAAACGAGCTCCGTTGCATAAGCCCACCAGCCATTTTGCTGGGCAGCTTCCGCAAGATTGACTGCCGTGGCGGCGGTATCGCAGAGAGCAAACGAGCAGGCACCCGAACCGCACACGTTTGCGGCAATGGTACCGTCCTGTGAACGAAGCCAGTCGAGCACCGTTTGAATCCGCGGCTCCATCTGCGCGGAAATGACTCCCAGGTTGTTGTGGACGAGCGCGTAGGCCGCCTCTGCGTCTCCCGAGCGAAGGGCAGATGCGATCGCTCCGGGCTTGTCCGCAGGAGCTGGAGTCTCATCAAAACGTCGATAGGCTTCAATTGTTGAAACGCTTGCCTCGCGCGGCTTGACCAGCACGACGGGCGTCGCGGGTAGTGCGGGGTACTCGGTGGCCAGCACGTCTCCCCCACCCACGTAAAATGCTGGGCTGGCATGCAAAAAGAAGGGAACGTCAGCACCAATACCCCGCGCAATGTCGTCGAGCGCGGGGTCGGTGCGATCAATTCCCCAGAGCTCCGCCAAGGCGACAATGACCGCGGCCGCATCCGTCGAGGGGCCGCCCAAGCCGGCGCACAATGGAATGCGCTTCTCAATCGTCACGCAGATGTTTGCCTCGCGACCATAATGCTCGGCCATAGCAACCGCAGCCCGATACGCCGTATTCTTTTGCATGGGAAAATCTGATGCCGGAACCGTCTGGACGGTCAGCGCCTGCGCCGGCGCGACCGTCACGGAATCGGAAAGACCGACGGCTGCCATCAGGGAATCGACCCTGTGGTAGCCGCGGTCATCGCGCTCGGTATGAACCCCCAAGTAGAGGTTAATCTTTGCCGGCGCGGAAAGAGTCAGGGACCGATCGGTCACCGCTAGTGCTCCTCGAGCTGATTGCCGAGCGGGGTAAAGATATGCTCGCCGCTCTCGGGGTCGAACAGCTCGACCTGACCGGTGAGGACATCGATATACTGGTAGGACTGACGCGACTTGCGCCCGCGACGTTCGTCAACCTCGACGATAAAGACGGCGGGGTGGACGCTCTTGATGGTGCCCATGCGCTCGACGACGCGGGTGCGGCCCATGTTGGCCTTCACCTTAACGCGATCGCCCACCATATCGGTCAGCTTCTCGTGGATGTCGTCGACGTGATTGACTTCCATCTCTTCCATGAACAGGGCCTCCAGAAGGTGCAATTCAAAAAGGGGATAATACCCCTAAGATAGACAAAACTCTAATACTATAGCACCCTGCTGCCGCCATACGCAAGTAGCTAAATAAACCCCGTCCCAAATACGTACCAGACGACAACCTCGCATGGCCAGTTGTTACGCGGTTTGGTAAAACCGCGTAACCTAAAGACTATCGGTGTCCAAGACGATGGTGAATGGGCCGTCGTTGACCAAGTCGACTTTCATATCGGCGCCAAAGATGCCGTGCGCCACGTGTTCGACATCTTGGCGAACGAGCGTCAGGAAGTACTCGTAGAGCTCGTTGGCAACATCGGGGGCGCCTGCATCGGTAAACGACGGACGGCGGCCGTGGCGGCAGTCGGCGAACAGCGTGAACTGTGACACCACGAGAACCTCGCCGTCGACATCGGCAAGTGCCAGGTTGGTCTTGCCGTTCTCGTCCTCGTTAATACGCAAGCCGCGGAGCTTGCCCCACAGCTTATCAGCCTCGGCGCGCGTGTCGCCGTGGCCCACGCCCAACAGCACCAGATAGCCGCGCCCAATTTTGCCCACGTACTCGCCGTCGACCGTCACGCCGGCGTTGAGCACGCGCTGAACCACCGCACGCACGGCCTACTCCTCGCCCGTCAGTTTGGCGGATAGGTGCTCGAGCGCATGGAATCGATGGCTGATGGCGTTCTTCTCGTCCGCCGTGAGCTCGGCCATAGTCTTGCCCGGCGTATCGACCGGCAGGAACAGCGGGTCGTAGCCAAAGCCGTGATCGCCGCGGCCCTCGTGCGCGATAACGCCCTCACAGGCGCCCTCGCCATAGGTGACCAGGCCGTCCGTATCGATGAGCGCAACGACGCTCATAAAGCGCGCGGTGCGGTCCTCGTCCGCCACGCCTTCCAGATTCACGAGCAGCTTGGCGTTGTTGGCGGCATCGTCGCCATGCACGCCCGCATAGCGTGCGCTATACACGCCCGGCTTGCCGTCCAGCGCGTCGACGACCAAGCCAGAATCGTCGGCGATGGCCATAAGGCCCGTCTCCTCGACGGCAGCCTGCGCCTTGATGATGGCGTTCTCCAAAAACGTCGTGCCGTTTTCCTCGGGATCCTCAAAATCACCCAGCTGGCCGAGCGCCACAAAGCGAACCTCGGGCATGACCTTGCCCAAAATGGCCTCGATCTCGGTGAGCTTATGGGCATTGCCCGTTGCCACGACGATGGTCGCCGCCGGGTCGAGGGTGTCGATATCGATCTTCTCTAGTGCCATGACTGGCCTCCTTGTCTCTATAGCAATGCCGCCCAAGGGAAACTGGCCTCGAGCCCTCTCCCCTCCCTGGCGACAGAAACCTTATACTTCGACGTTTTCCCAGATAAAACCTACCAAAATTAACATCCCTTTTTGGCAGGTTAGGCGATGGCTTGGCGCTGAAGCTCGATGAGCTCGGCGATGCCTTTGTCGCCCAGGTCGAGCAGGGCGTTGAGGCGCTTACGGTCAAAGGGCGCCTGCTCGCCAGTGCCCTGGAGCTCGATCATCTCACCGGTGTCGGTGGCAACGAGGTTCATGTCGACTTCGGCATGGCTGTCCTCGGAATAATCGAGGTCAAGCAGCGTATTGCCGTCGACAACGCCCATGGAGATTGCAGCCACCTGGCCGGTAAGCGGGATGCGCTCGATCTTGCCCGCCTCGACCCACATGGCGAGGGCGTCGTGCAGCGCCACCCAGGCGCCGGTGATGCTCGCTGTACGCGTGCCGCCATCGGCCTGAATCACATCGCAGTCGACGGTGACGGTGTACTCGCCGAGCGCCTTCATGTTGACGACGGTACGCAGGCTGCGGCCAATGAGGCGCTCGATCTCCATGGAGCGGCCCTTGCGGTTGGCGTGCTCGCGCTTGCAGCGCTTGCCGGTCGACGTCGGCAGCATGGCGTATTCCGCGGTCACCCAGCCGGCCTTAGCTCCCTTTCGCCAGCC
>CAJMOP010000075.1 GCA_905215115.1 uncultured bacterium
AGCAGCGCGCCTACCCCAGGTTGAGCCCTCGGCGCCAACGCACGTCATCGGACGCAACACGCGCGAGGCCATGCGCTCGGGTGTGGTTTTGGGCGAGGTAGCCCGCATCGACGGAATGCTCGACATGGTGCTTGCCGAGATGCGCGCGACCAAGGCCGCGGGGGAGGGCGATGTGCCCATCGTCATTACCGGCGACGATGCCGAGGCACTTGCGGCGCTGGTCGGCCATAGCCTGACGGTAGACGACGCGCTGACGTTGCGGGGTCTCGCCGAGCTCTACCGCATCAACCAAAAGCCCCGCCGCGCGTAGGGCGAGGGGCTGGTGGGATAAGCGCCCCCACCTTTCACCTGCTACAATGGGCCAAACTATTGCGATTGCGGAGGTGTCTGCCATGTCGGACGATCTTCATCAAACCGCGTCGGGCAAGCGCCGCGACGTTATTAGCTGGGACGAGTTCTTTATGAGCGTGGCCATCGCCGCGCAGCGCCGCAGCAAGGACCCCAACACGCAGGTGGGAGCGTGCATCGCCAGCACCAACCACCGCATCCTTTCGGTGGGTTACAACGGCACGCCCTCGGCGCTCAACGACGACTTTTTCCCGTGGGGTACGAGCGATGACCCGCTGCAGGACAAGCACAACTACGTGGTCCATGCCGAGGCCAACGCCGTGCTCAACTACCGTGGCTCGCTCAAGGACCTCGAGGGTTCCACGGTTTACGTCACGCTGTTCCCGTGCCACGACTGCGCCAAGATCCTGGCGCAGGTGGGCGTGGGCGAGGTCGTCTACCTGGACAATAAATATGCCGACACCGATGACGGCCGTATCAGCCGCCGCATTCTCGACTCCTGCGGCATCAGCTACCGCCAGGTCATCGTCGATGTCCAGATTGGTACCGGGGGACAGGCTCGGCAGTAGCGCGTGCCGACGCCAGCTGGCGGCAAAACAGCCAAAAGAGCCCCGTCCCAAATTGACTGCTCGTGAAAGTCATGTCCGCACGCATGGCTGGCGCCTAAGCGGGTACATGGCTGTAGTAACATAGCCCCTGTCCGCGGGCGTGCCCGCGTTATTGTGAGAAAGGAGCCCCTGTGGCTGTTAACGAAGAGCTGCTTAAGAAGGTTCTTGAAGAGATTCGCCCCAACCTGCAGGCCGATGGCGGCGATATGGAGTATGTGGGCGTCGACGACGAGGGTGTTGTCAAGCTGGAGCTGCAGGGCGCCTGCGCCGGCTGCCCCATGAGCTCGCTAACCCTTTCCATGGGTATCGAGCGCATCCTGAAGGAGCATGTGCCCGGCGTTACCCGCGTTGAGCAGGTCAATGCTTCCGGCGAGGCCGAGGACCTGTACGACGAGTACGCGCCGTTCTAAGACGCGAAAGCTGCGGACGGTACGCTCCGCATAGACGTTATGTCCAAATATGCGGCTGCGAGCGTAAGGCCCGCGGCCGCATTTGTATGTAGGGAGCAGGGGATCGATATGCTCAACGACCTCTACCATATGCTTGATCCCGTCGCGATCTCGGCGGGCCCCATCACGATTTACTGGTATGGTCTGGCCTATGTGGTCGGCGCCCTGCTCACGGCGGTCGTCATGTACCGCACGCAGCGTCGCTGGGGCTTTAACATCACGATTGACGACCTGACGAGTGTCGTGGTCGGTGTGGTCTTTGGCCTCATTATCGGTGCGCGCCTGTTCTACGTCGTCTTTTACGGTGATGGCTACTACTGGGCGCATCCGCTCGAGATCTTTGCCACCAACGAAGGCGGCATGAGTTTCCATGGCGGCCTGGTGGGCGGCATTATCGGCGGCATCATCGTGTGCCGTATGTATAAGCTCGACGCATGGACTCTGGCAGACCTTGCCGTCATCGGCGCGCCGCTGGCCTTGTGTCTGGGCCGTTGTGCCAACTTTGTCAACGGTGAGCTGTGGGGCAAGCCGACCGATCTGCCCTGGGGTGTGGTCTTTGGCGGGACTGCGGGCGATATGCCGCGTCACCCCTCCCAACTCTACGAGGCATTTCTTGAGGGCATTGTGCTCTTCTGCATCCTGCAGGTGCTCAGCCGCAAAAAGCCGCTGCTGCCCCAGGGCACGTTTATGGGCGTGTTTGTGATGGGTTACGGCATCGTCCGCTTCCTCGTCGAGTTCGTGCGCGTGCCCGATGCCCAGCTGGGTTATCTGCTTGGTGGCGTCATCACCATGGGTCAGCTGCTGAGCCTGCCGCTCGTAATCGCGGGCCTGGCGCTCATCATCTTTGCTCGTCGCCGCAACCAGCCCCAGCGCGTCTACCTGGACGCCTAACCACCACAAAGGGGACAGGCACCTTTGTGGTGGTTCGCTGGGCAACGATGACAGAACCGTAACGTTTCCCCAGATAAAACCTGCTAAAATAAACCTGTCCCTTTTTGGCAGGTTTCTAGAAAGGCTTTTTGGACTGTGAAGGATTCCGACCTCTCCACAACGGCTGCGCGCGACGCCGCCCGCATCGTCTGGTTTAAGCGCTACCCCGCCAAGCAGACGCTCATCGCATTTTTGCTCGCGCTGTTGGCGACCACGGCGTTTTCCATCGATCCCGCCCCGGTGTCGAGCAACGCAGTCTTGGCGATTGACCCCAAAGCCTCGGGCATGCTGTACGTGTGCTACGAGGTACTCCTCTCGTTTGCCGGCCATACCGACGCGGTCATGCTGCTTGCGCTTGCCTGCCTGCTCACCTTGCCGTTTCGCTACGTGTTCTTTGGCCGTGGCGACACCTGGCGTCCATCGATCATTCTGCCGTCGCTGTTCTTCGCCATCTGCATGGTGTTCGGTCGCAGCTACGATCTCACCGACTCGGCCGAGATTGTCCTTGGCGACAAAGCTCGCATCATCTGCGCCTGGATTGGCGGCGCGGGCTGGATGCTCCTGGCGATCGTTGCCTTCTACCTTGCCTTTGAGTGTCTAGATTGGCTGAGCTCTCGGCGCATTCCGTTTTCGGAGGCGCACTTTGGCCGCGTATGGCGTGTGGCTCACGCCGTGCTCTCGGTCCATCCCTTTGCCGGGCCCTTCCTGGTGCTTATGGTCGCCTGGGCGCCCACGCTCATCGCTTCGCTGCCCGGCCTTTTTATGGGGGACACCGGCGCGCAGATTCGCCAGTGGTTCAACTATCCCAACGGCACGAGCGATTACCTGCGCCTACTCAACCCCAACGTGCTGCTCAACGGACATCACCCCGTGGTGCACACGGCCATTATCGGCTCGTGCGTTCAGCTGGGGCTTTCGCTGTTCAACAGCGCTAACGCGGGCCTCATCATCTATACCTGCGCTCAATTTGTCATCACGGCTGCCTGCATGGCCTATTCCATTTCGTCGCTGCGCAAACTGGGCGTGAGCCTGCCGGTCCGCGGTGCGATCTTGCTGTTCTTTGCGTTTATGCCCATGTTCTCCAACTACGCGGCCCTGCTCACCAAAGACGTGCTCTTTGCCGACGCGTTCTTGGTGCTGCTGGTACAGACCGTCAAGCTCGTGGCATGTGGCTTGCCCCGTCGTGATGCCAATGTCGAGCGAGCGGGCGAGAAAGCCCCCGTGCTCTTTGCGCGCCACGACTGGCTGCTGCTCGCTCTGGGCGCCATGGGTTCCACGTTCCTGCGCAACGGCGGCCTGGTGTTTCCCCTGGCGGCATGCGTAATCGCGGCGGCGTTTTGCGTATGGGACGTGCATGTGGCTCGTCGTGCAGCCAAGCAGGCTGGCGCTGCGCCTTCGGGCGCCATCTCGCGTTTCCGCTGGGTGGGAGTTCTTGCGGTGCTTGCACTCTGTCTTGCCTCTAATATGTACTTCACCAAGGTGTTTATGCCGGCGCACGACATTACGCCCGGCTCCAAGCGCGAAATCCTCTCGATTCCGTTTCAGCAGACCGCTCGTTTCGTCCAAAAGCACGACGGCCTCAACTCGGGCGTCAACCCCACGGTTAAGGAGGACGGCACCATCGTGGAGGCTCCTTGCGACGGCTTGGTGACCGACGAAGAGCGTGCCGTGATCGACCGTGTGCTCAAGTACGAGAATCTGGGCCGCCGCTACAACCCCGACAAGTCGGATGCCGTCAAAAATTGCTTTAACGAATACGCCTCGCAGGAGGACATCGATGCCTATTTTGAGGTATGGGCTCAGATGTTTAAGAAGGATCCCGAGTGCTATATTTCGGCGCTTATCAATAACTACTATGGTTATTTTTATCCGAGCGCGCGCGATGCCTGGGTCTACAGCACGGCGCGCAGTGCCGAGATTATGGCGCGCCCCGATAATCTCAAGTACTTCGACTTCCATCCGGTCGATAGCAAGGTTGTGCGCTGGTGCGACCACCTGATCAACCTGTATCGCGTGGCAGTACAACGCATCCCGTTTATCTCGCTCACCATGAGCTCGGCCACCTATGTGTGGATCATGATCGCCGTGGTGGTCTACCTGCTGCGTCGTCATTCATGGCGTGCGCTGGCGATCTGGGTGCCGCTGTTGGGCGTGCTCGCCGTGTGCCTGATTGGTCCGTGCAACGGCTCGACCTACATGCGCTACCTGTATCCGGTCATCGCCTGCATGCCCTTCGCCATCGGCGCCACCGTCACCCGCAGCGACTTCCTCTGGTCCTAACTTGGTGCATTGGGGTCAGGTTTCTTTGCACCAAAGGGGACATCATCACGACGCCTTCATTTTGGGGTTTATCTCGCAGGCTAGTAGGTATATCATAACGACGTTTGTTTATATTGCCCGAGCATCTGCGCTGGGCTTTAGGTCGAAACCGATAGGAGACACGTATGTCCGGACACTCTAAGTGGGCCACAACCAAGCATCGTAAGGGCGCGCAGGACGCCAAGCGTTCCGCCCTCTTCTCCAAGCTCAGCCGCAACATCACTGTTGCTGCCCGTCTCGGCGGTGACCCGCTGCCCGAGAACAACGCCAGCCTCGCCGCTGCCGTTGCCAAGGCCAAGGCTCAGTCCATGCCTAAGGACAAGATCAAGTCCGCTATCGACAAGGCTTTTGGTTCGGGTGCTGACGCCGCCGTCTACGAGAACATCGTGTACGAGGGCTACGGTCCCGCCGGTGTCGCCGTCTACGTCGACTGCCTGACCGACAACCGCAACCGTACCGCCGCTGATGTCCGTTCCGCCTTCTCCCACGCTGGTGGCAACCTGGGCACCTCCGGCTCCGTCGCCTTCCAGTTTGAGCGCAAGGGCCAGATCGTCGTCGCCAAGGAGATCCTGGATGAGAACGCCAAGAAGGAGACCATGATCGCCAACGGTGCTGCCGGTGACGAGGATGAGTTCATGATGGCTATCGCCGAGGCCGGTGGCGAGGACTACGAGGATGCCGGCGAGGAGTGGATCGTCTGGACTGCTGCCAACGAGGTCATGGCTGTCTCCAAGGCGCTCGAGGAGCAGGGTGTCCAGGTCAAGGGCTCCGAGACCACCATGGTCCCGACCACCCCGACCGAGGTTTCCGGCGCCGACGCCAAGAAGGTCCAGCGCCTCATCGACCGTCTTGAGGAGCTCGACGACGTCCAGGACGTCTACAGCACCATGGACATGACCGACGAGGTCATCGCTGCCCTCGAGGAGGAGTAGCGCCAGCACGGATTGAGCCGTGCATATCTGGGCATAATGAAGCGAGCATGCAAGCCTCGTGGAATAGATGAGCCGGATCCGCGTGCGTAGAGCACCGGACCCGGCTCTTTTATAATGATGCGAACCGTTCTGCATTTCGAGAGCCGAGATTTGAAGGGAGCGCCGCGTGCGCGTACTCAAACGAGCCCTAGCGATCGTGTATCTTGCTGCCACCATCGTGGCACTGGGTACGCTTGTCTGCCAGTTTTGGGGGCCGTATACGTATCGCTTTATGCTGCTGATGCGCGACCCCATGCCGCGCATCGTCGTGACGGCGTGCGCCGGCGTCGTGGCGATCGGCGTACTGCTGAGCTTTTTCCGCCTGATGTTCGCCCGTCGCGAACCGTCCTGCGTGCATCCGGCGGGGGAGCGCAATATCGAGGTTACCCTTGCGGCGCTTTCTTCGTGCGCCAGGGTTGCTGCCGAGCGCGACGACCGCGTGATGGTCGAGCATGTCGAGGCTCGCGTCCAAGGCCCCGACGATTCGCACGTCCGTTTTAAGGTCGAGGCTATCGCGCTTGACGATAAGGACGTGGCATCTCTGGCTACCGCGATGCAGCAGCGCATCGAAGAAGCCTGCGATACCATGCTCGGCGCGCCGGGTACGACCGCGCGCGTCCGTTTTTTGCCGTCCAAGACTACCGTCCAGACCGTGGAGGTTTCCGGTGAGTGATACCAATCAAGATAAGACCGCTCGTACGCCGCGCCTGACGATTGACCAGAGCGCCACGTCGGCGAGCGAACCTGTTGATTCCAAAGCAGAGGCAACCGAGTTACAAGACGCGGCAGCCGCGGATTTTGACGAGGCTATGGGTCTCATCAAGGGTACGGGCGCTGCCGTCTGGAGCTATGCTGTGCGTCATCCCAACACCACGCTCGGCGCCGTCGCCGGCTTTATCCTCGCCGTGTTGGTGCTCACGTTGGGCCTGTGGGACACGCTCGTCATTGCATTCTTCGTGCTGATCGGCGCTGTGATCGGCCAAATTCGCGACGGCGAGAACGGGATCGTCAACTTCTTCGGCCGTCTGTTTAGCGGCCGCTAATATGTATTCGACTGTCGCATCCGCGGCGGGCATAAGGAGGAACCATGGCTTTTAATACGAAGGTCGATGTAGCCGATACCGAGCTCGAGGAGAACGAGGCGGTCGTCGCCGAAGCTGAGGATGTGACGCTCGAGGATGAGGCTCTCGTCGAGGCCGAGTCCGATACGGATGAGGACGACGAGGAAGCGGATGAGTCCGAGGACTCGCTGACCTATTCCAACGGCGTGATCGAGAAGATCGTTGCCATGGCCACCCGCGAGGTTCCGCACGTTCTGGGCATGAAGGGTAACCTCATGCACTTTGTGCAGGAGCAGTTTGGTGCCGAGAATCTGACCAAGGGCGTGACGGTCGAGGTCACCGACGATAATCGCGTGGTCGTCAACATCTCCGTCATCATCGAGTACGGCGCCTATGCGCCCGCGATCTTCGACGATGTTAAGGCACGTGTCACCGAGCGCCTTGCCGCGATGACTGGCCTTGAGGTGGCGGGCGTCAACCTGCGCATCGAGGATGTCATCACCCCCGAGGAGTACGAGCACCGCACCAGCCAGCACGAATAACCTTCCAAAAAGGGACAGGTTTGTTTTGGCAGGTTTTATCTGCGAAAACATTAAACGGCCGACCGCGCAAGCAAAAGCGTGGCCGGCCGTTTTTGTACGCTCCCGATATAGTCATACCGCTCGTCTAACTAAGGGTTGCAATCCCCACGTTCCGCGTTACTCTAATGGGCGCATTGTTTCCAAATTGTTAACGAGGGGTTGCCGTAATGGCCGACGAGCACGAAACAGAAAGCAAGGCATGGGCAATTGAGGCCGCTGCGGCAGAGGCGGCGTCGCGTGCTGCCGAGGAGGTGCATCGTCCTCCCGTAGTGCCGATGGAACGCGTGGTCGATCGCGATGTTATCGAGCGGGGCGAGCGCGCTGGTCGCAAGCGCAGCCAGGAGCCGGGCTTTCCGCGCTTTTTTGCCGAGCTCAATTTGGGCCTGATCCTCACGGCCTTTGCCATCGTCGCGTTTAAAACCCCTAATCACTTTGCTTTTGGCGGCACCTCGGGCGTGTCGGTCATTCTGTCCACGCTGTTCCCGACCCTGCCCGTCGGCGTCTTTATGTGGATTATCAATGCGGTCCTGGTCGTTCTGGGCTTTATCTTTTTGGAGCGCAAGGCAATCCTGTGGAGTGTCTTTGCCTCGTTTGCGCTGTCCGCCTATGTTTCGCTGTTTGAGCTCTTTATTCCGACCGATGTCTCGATGACGGGCGATATGTGGCTCGACCTGTGCTTTGCCGTGATTCTGCCGGCGCTCGGCAGCGCCATCGTCTTTGATATTGGTGCCTCGACGGGCGGCACGGACATCCTCGCCATGATTCTCAAACGCCGCACCACGCTTGAGATCGGCCGTGCGCTGCTGTTGGTCGATATCGGCATCGTGACCATCGCGGCCTTCTTGTACGGTCCGCGCGTCGGTCTGTACTGCGTGCTCGGCCTGTTTGCCAAGACGCTTGTGGTCGACAAGGCCATCGAGAGCATTCACCTGCGCAAAGTCTGCACGGTCATTTGTTCCGAGCCCCTTAAGGTCGAGGAGTTTATCGTCAAGCATCTCAACCGTACGGCGACTATCAGCCGCGGCTACGGTGCTTTCTCGGGCAAGTGCGTGACGGTGATCATGAGCGTGCTAAGCCGTCGCGAGGCCGTGCAACTGCGCCGCTATGCGCGCGAAGTCGATCCGGGTGCCTTTATCACGATTGTCGACAGCTCCGAGATCGTCGGCAAGGGTTTCCGCGGAACGAACTAACGCGGTCGAGCTCATCAAACAATCGAATAGCGCCCTGCGCATTGCAAATGCGTCATGTTGGAGTATTTGTCCCCACATTGGGTGATAATGATGCTAAAGACATCGTTTGCGATCCAGATGATTCGCTCAAGATACGAAGGGATGATCTCGATGTTCTGTTCGCAGTGTGGTGCCCCCATGGGCGACAACGATAAGTTCTGTGGTGCGTGTGGTGCCCCCAATGCCGGTGCCGCAGCCTCTGCCCCTCAGGGTCAGCCCCAGCAGTTTGTTCCGCAACCGCCCGTGGCGAATGCGTCCAAGGGCTGTGTGGCTCAGGCGTTTGAGGATATGACCAAGACTCCGGGCGTGCTGCAGCGCGTGTGCCAGATTGCCTTTTTACCGGCGCTGATTTGTGTTGTGTCGGTACTCGTGCTGTTTATTCCCGTTATTGGCGGCATTGCAGCTGCCATCGGCTTTTTGGCAGCTTGCATTGCGAGCGTGTGTGGTTCCGGCTTTGGTATTGAGTGGGGTCGCGATCTGTCGCTCAAGGTTGATGGCGGTATGGATCGTCCACTCATGCGTTCCACGTCGTTTGGCCTCGGAGTCTTTTCGAGCGTTATCTCGGTCGTGCTCGAGGTTATCGCTGCCATTCCCGTTATCGGTGTAGTGCTTTCGCTGGTGGAGAGCGTGGTAATTGGCGCCGCGGGCTCGTATTCGTATTACGGCTCCTATGCACTCGAGGCAGCGCTGTTTGGCTCGCTTGGCCTGCTTGTCCTGGCTATGATTGCCACGGCGGTCTTGGGGGTCTTCTTTAAGATGTTCGCCGACATTGCCGTGATGCACTTTGCGGTGACCGGTCGTGTCGAGAGCGCGTTTTCGCTCGACAAGGTCTGGGCGGCGTTTAAGCACAACAAGACCAAGCTGTTTTGTGCTTCGTTCCTTCCCGAGTTTTTGACGGGCCTGGTCGCCAACGTTGTCACATGGATCTTGACGTTCGTCTTTGGCACCATTGCCTCTGTCGGTATGTATAGCTACTACTACCGTCCTTCGGCTATTGAGGCGCTTGTTACCGGCGGTGGCATCACGCTCGTATTGTTCTTGGTGCTGACGGCGTTTGTCACGGTATTCCTCACGGTCTTTGGCAAGATGCTCAAGCACCGTGCCGTTGGCTATTGGGTTGCGCGCTACGCAAGCGAGTGGGCCGACGAGGACAAGGACGACGTCCTGACTTTTGTGCTGCCGTTTGAGAAGAAGTCTGCTCCGGCTGGTTTTAGCGCCGACGCAGCGCCCGTATCCGATTCCGCTGCGGCGCCGGCGCCTGCGCCCGAGCCCGAGGCC
>CAJMOP010000076.1 GCA_905215115.1 uncultured bacterium
AGCAGATGAAGAAAGCTGCGGCAGATCTGAATTTTGAGGCGGCAGCAGAACTCAGGGATAAGTTAATAGAGCTTAAGAAGACATTGCAGGAAATAAAGATATAGAAAAAGGAGATCATAGACTTACATGCCACAGGAAAAAGATTCAAGACAATATATCAAGATCAGAGGAGCAAATGAACACAATCTGAAGAATGTAGACGTAGACATACCAAGAGACAAACTGGTGGTACTGACCGGTCTTAGCGGATCAGGAAAATCATCACTGGCATTTGATACAATTTATGCGGAAGGACAGAGAAGATATATGGAATCATTGTCTTCTTATGCCAGACAGTTCCTGGGACAGATGGAAAAACCGGATGTAGAAAGTATAGAAGGATTGTCTCCGGCTATTTCCATTGATCAGAAATCTACGAACCGCAATCCAAGGTCTACCGTAGGAACGGTAACGGAAATCTATGATTATTTCCGGTTATTATATGCAAGAGCAGGAATTCCGCATTGTCCGAAATGTGGGCGCGAGATTAAGAAACAGACGGTTGATCAGATGGTAGAACAGGTGATGGCATTTCCGGAAAGAACCAAGATACAGCTGCTGGCACCGGTTGTAAGAGGCAGAAAGGGAACCCATGTAAAATTATTGGAGCGCGCCAGAAAGAGCGGATATGTCCGAGTCAGGATCGATGGCAATATGTACGAACTGTCGGAAGAGATCAAGCTGGATAAGAACATCAAGCACAATATAGAGATTGTTGTAGACCGTCTGGTAGTAAAAGAGGGTATTGAACAGCGTCTGACCGATTCCATTGAAAATGTACTGAATCTTGCGGAAGGACTGATGACCGTGGATGTGATCGGCGGGGAACCGGTCCAGTTCAGCGAAAGCTTCTCATGTCCTGATTGCGGAATCAGTATTGAAGAGATCGAACCGAGAAGCTTTTCGTTCAACAATCCGTTCGGCGCATGTCCGGAGTGCTTTGGACTGGGATACAAGATGGAATTTGACGAAGACCTGATGATTCCGGATAAACGTCTCAGTATCAGTGAAGGTGCGATCACTGTTATGGGATGGCAGTCCTGCACGGATAAGAAGAGCTTCACGTATGCGATCCTGGATGCGTTGAGCAAAGAATATGGCTTTTCATTAGATACACCGTTTGAGGACTATCCGAAGGAAGTCCATGATGTCAAGGCCTGTGCGAGGCCGTCCGGCGAGGGCTGCTCGGCGTAGGAGAGGTTCACGCCGTAGCGCGAGCCGTCCCCGAGCAGGCGCTCGAAGTTGGGCAGGTCGGTCGGCGTGGAGATGACCAGGATGTCCCGGATGCCCGCCAGCATGAGGGTGCTAAGCGGGTAATAGATCATGGGCTTGTCGTAGACCGGCAGCAGCTGCTTGGAGGTCACGAGCGTGAGCGGGTACAGGCGGGTGCCGGACCCGCCGGCGAGGATGATGCCTTTCACTGGTTATCTCCTTCCGAGGAAAAGGTCTTCGTAGCTGTCAGTGATGGACCGCCACGAATACCGGTCGCGGATAACGGAGGTCGATGCCGTATCGAGCTCCTCGATCGACTTCCAATCCATCACGTCGGCGCTATTGATAAGTTCAGCCAAGTCTCCGGATTCCTTGCTCCAATACAGGGCCGAATCCTCAGCGACCTCGCGGTTGAAACCGACGTCGAGAAGGAGGTTGAGGCGCGTGGACGCCAGCGCCTCCAGGAGGCTCGGATTGGTACCCCCGACCTCATGGCCGTGGAAGTAGCCGTAAGCCTGCTCACGGATCTTCTTCAGGAGCTCCTGGTCGTAGACGGTCCCGACGAACTTGATGCGTGGGTCGGACTTGAAGTGCGTCTTCCGCTCGAGCTCCGCGAGGAAGGAGTCGTCCACTCCCGTCACGAGCGCGAAATCCCGCTTGGAGTCGGAAGCCATGAACTCCCGGATCATGGTCTCGTAGTTGTTCTCAGGCACGAAGCGTCCCACGACCAGGTAGTAGCCGAAGGGCTCGAGGCCCTTCTCGGAGAGCCATCCAGTGAACTTGGGGTCGTCGTCCGCGAGCGCTGAGTGCCTGATGTCGGCCCCGTAGGCGATGAAGGTCGTCTCGGGGTGCAGGTCGGCATACTCCCCTCGAATGTACTTCTCGATGTTCTTGGAGTCGCACACCATCAGGTCGGCGTGCTTGACCATCCCGCGCTCCGAGACTTTCCAGTACCTGCGGACGGGCGCGCTCCACTTGGCGCGCCTCCACTCGTGGCCGTCGGGGTTCACGAAGACCTTGCCACCAAGGGCGTGGATCCTCTTTACGTACTTTCCGAAAAACGGTCCGATGCGACAGGCCAGCACGTAGACGATGGGGTGCTCGACACGGTTATTCTCAATATAGGCGGTGCACCACTTGAGGGCGTCTATGTCGTAGAAGATCGCCCTAGCGGCTCCGACGGGCCTGCGTAGTACCTTGAAGCAATGCGCTCCGTTGTGCTCGAACACGCCGACCTCCTCGGCGGAGTCCACAGCGCACGCCACGTGGTACTTGATGTCGGGCGATACCTGATTCTCGGTCAGTTTCTCCACGAACGTCTCGTAGCCGCCGTAGTTTGCCGGAATTCCCTTGGATCCGATGATGAAAACATGCTGCATTAGTACGCATCACTCCCGTTAAAGACCTCCAGAACCGTTAGGAGGATGATCTTGAAGTCCGTGATGACTCCGCGCTTGGCTATGTATTCGAGGTCCCGGCGGACCATGCCGTCAAAACCGGTGGAGTTGCGCTCCGTAACCTGCCAGAGCCCCGTAATACCTGGTTTTACTGCTAGCCTCTGCAGGTCGTACTCGGTGTACTCAGCTACCTCGTTCGGCAGCGGCGGGCGCGGACCGACGACGGACATCTGGCCCAGGAACACGTTCAGGAACTGCGGGAACTCGTCGATGGAGTGCTTGCGGATGAACCTGCCGATCTTGGTGACGCGGGGGTCCTCCCTCATCTTGAACATGGCCCCAGCGATCTCGTTCTGCCCCTTGAGCTCGGCGAGACGCTCGTCGGCGTCCTTGTACATGGAACGGAACTTCCACATGCGGAAGGTGGTCAGGCTACCGTCGGGGCGGGTCTGTCCCACGCGGATCTGGCTGTAGAAGGGGCTGCCCTCGCTCTCCAGGCGGATGAGTGCCGCGAGCACCAGGCTGGGAATCGCGATGACCACGAGCACAACACCGCTGAACACGATGTCGAACGCGCGCTTAACGGTGCGGTAGGCTAGGCGCGAGCGATCCCAGTCCATGATGGATTGCATGGCCCTGTAGCGGCCGGTGCCCTCACGTCGGTCCATGGCCTGAGCAATCAGCGCCGCACCCGCTGGCGCATCCGTTTCATATTCTGTTTTATCCGACACGTTCTCTTCCAACACTTCGTCCCCGGGTCGGGGGATCCTCCCTGTTCTGTGTGGCGACCGTCTGCAGCTAGGCGATTGCCTTTTTAAGGTTGCGCATGACGCGCTGCTCGGCCGAAAGCACGGCAAGGCCAACGCGCGTAGTTACGCGTCGGCCGCACAGGTTGAGCTCCAGATAAGCAGTGCTCTTGCGTCTATTAATGGTTTTGATAAGGCCTTCGTGGCCCAGCAGCGGACCTGCCGTCACTACGACTTGGTCGCCGTCTTTTAAGGCCTCGCTCATGGGCACTACGCGGTCTCCCCTATGCGTAAAGCCGCCAATAAGCTGAACCTCTTCTTTTGCCAGCGGCACAAACTGACCGTCCTGGGAAAGCACCAGGGCAAAGTCGTCCATGCGCAGCAGATACTGTTGCACGGTGCGGGGATCTGCCGTATCGCAGATAAGATAACCGGGAAAGAGCGGCTTGGTCGTATTGACCCATTCGCCGTGAACTTTAATCTCGGTTTGAAATTGGGGATAAAAGAGCTCCTGCATGGCGACAGCCGGCACCATGCGCTCAATGCGCTCGCGCATTACGTCTTCGCGACCGTTAATGACCTGAATTACATACCACACAAGCTCCACCCCCTTGCTGTCTTACGTATGGCTCACGTGATTTGGATATGGCTTCGCCAGGGCGCTTGTGCGCGGAGGCGCTCCATATTCAAACCCTGAGCCCAGTCAGACAAGCTCGTGGCTCTGCCCCACCGTGAACGGTATGTATATGTGCAGTTGCTAGAGACGCGAACGTGTATCGCAAAATGACCGTATCCCCAGCTGACTGCGTGCGAGCCAGTAAAGCGGGTACAAAACTGGACCGCACGCAAACAGCTGAAGGACTGCTTGGTTTGTCATAGCAACTTACTGCACTACATAAAGCGAACTAATAAATAGCCGCAAAAACTAGTACAAAACGAGCATGGCAATCGATATTGGAGCTCGTGGTTTTTCTAACACCGCCGTTACGGCCGGATGCTGATCGACCCTGCGCTTTGTGACTTGCTGAAGCCGTGAGCACAGTTGAACTCATGTAACGTTAGGTATCCTAGCACAAGCTGGTAGCGAAACTGATTTGGGTTGCGTTGGACAACATATCGTTCATTTGGCGTGCTTAAGGGGGTTGTTTTTGGATGTTGTTCACGTTGGCGCAGGATATTGGGGTGCGAGCGGTAATTAAGGGCGATCCTGAAGCGCAAATGGAACGGCGAGCTGCACTGATAATCACGTTTGTCTAACAAACTATGTACAGACATGGGAAATAAATTGTGCAACTTTTTGTTGGTGTGGGTGGGGTTTGTGGAGCGAGGTATTTTGGCATGAAAAAAGGCCTTCGGAATTCCGAAGGCCTTTGCATTCACGATGGTGGAGACGAGGGGGATCGAACCCCTGACCTCTTGACTGCCAGTCAAGCGCTCTCCCAGCTGAGCTACGCCCCCGTGACGAGGAGATACTATAGGGGAAGTTGGCGCGACGTGCAAGGACTTTTTTGGGTCAGGCTTTAAGTGCCTATTGATATAGGTAAGCGATGGCGGTGCCGGTATGGACTTGGATCGTGGCTGTTGACCTGACGACGTTGCTGATACCCGTATCGGCCAACAGGCCCAAGGGGCTGTGGTCTAACTCCCACTCTAGACCGTGTTCGCTTACCTCAGTTTTGGGAGCAACGGCGATGATGGAGAATGTCTTGCCCTCGGCGCCCTCGATGGTCCACGACTCACCTGCGTGAAGGATGCGGGCGACTACTTTGTCCTCAGCAATCCAGACTGGGGCGTCATCGTAGCCTGCAAGCAAGCCCAGCACGGATAGGGCCATGTCCGGACGGCCGCCGGTGGCGCAGGTCGCAACTACTTCGGCACCCGGCCAGCGGCGTCGGACGGAATCGAGCGCCAGTGCCAGGTCGGTATAGTCCTTGTAGGGGTCGTGGCGCTCAACTTCAAAGTCGGTGGCGGCATCGACCAACGCGCGACCGGCGTCGCTCACCGTGTCGGCGTCACCGACATAGACGTCGCAGCCCAAGCCGGCGCCCAACAGCGCATCGAGTCCGCGGTCCACGGCGACAACGTGATCGCACTCCCCCGCTAAGCGGCGCAACAACTCAGTACTCGCAACTACCGGCGAGCCGCAGACTACTAGTACTTTGCAAGCCACGGCCCTCGCCTAACCTTCATACGCAAGAACGCAATCCAAATCCAGCTCCTCGTAGCTGTCGACAAAGATATCGCAGTTATCGCGCACGTCCTCGCGCTCCATACGGCCGAGCGGGTCATAGATGCCCACGCGCTTAAAGCCAGCGGTGCCAGAGCTCTTTAGGCCAAAGACGGCGTCCTCAAACACCCATGCACGCTCAAACTTATGCCCGTGACGCTCCTCTAGGCGGCGCAGCGCCAGCTCATACACATCGGGGAACTGCTTGGAGCGCCCCGCCTCGCCCGTGGTGGTCACAAGCTCCATGTAGGCATCGAGCCCGGCACCAGCGAGCGCGGACTGCACCAGCTCGGCCGGCGTGGACGTAGCCACACACATGGAAATGCCCGCCGCCTTCGCCTGCTCCAAAAATGCCAAGAGCCCCTCGCGCGGCGGCACCTTGGAGTAGCCATCGATCAGAATGTCGCTCAGCTCGCGATACAGCTCCTCGCCATTCGCTCCAATGCCCCACGTGTCGTGGTAGGCCTGGCACTCGTCCTCGAGCGACAAATGCTCAAACTGGGCAAAATCGTCGACCGTCACGTCAACTCCGTGGCGGTGCAATAACTCGGGCTGGGCATAGGCCCAAACGGGAGTGCTATTAACCAGTGTTCCGTCGCAATCGAAAATAAAAGCGACATTGGGAGCAGCGGTCTGGGACATAAACGAACCTTTCAATGTCAAATGGTAAACATCCTGCTAAAAACGTTTTACCAAACGTCAGACCAACAATCTTGAAACCCTAATTGGTAAAACTGTCAAGAGTTTTACCACGGCAATTCTGCCAGTGGTCTAAACATGGCGCTTACCGATTAAACGCAGCCCTAAAACCACTTTCCTTCATAAAAGTAACGTACAGGTGTTATCGTAGTTTCTGCCGAAAGTTCCACCGAGCACGCGAGGTGGAACGAATCATAGAACTATCGCCGTCCCTTCGATTCGTGCAGCCTTGGACCTTTCGCATCTAGTCACCAAGGCAACACGCTGCCGCGTCATGATGGGATCAAACGTGAGCGATACAAAGCTAAAGCCAGCAACCAAAAAGCCCGCTACCCGTAAAGCCGCCCCGCACGCACCGGAGCTCACCAAGGACGATGTCTACCTGTTTGGCATCGGCACGTGGGAGCGCAGCTGGGAAAAGATGGGCGCGCACCCCGACACGCAGAACCGTACGCGCGGCTGGCGCTTTTGCGTTTGGGCGCCCGACGTAAAGAGCGTCCATGTCATTGGCGAATTTAACGACTGGAATGAAGAAGCCAACCCTCTGGTGCCCGTGCATACGAGCGCTATTTGGGAAGGCTTTATTCCTGGCGCAGAAAAAGGTCAGCTCTATAAGTATCTCATTGAGACCAACGAGGGCGAGAAGCTCTACAAGGCCGATCCGTATGCCTTTAAGGCCGAGTGCCCTCCGGGAACGGCGAGCGTGCTGTGGACCCTCGATGGCTACAAGTGGAACGACGCCGCGTGGCTCAAGCGCCGCGCCGGCCACAACCACATGTCGCAGCCGCTCAACATCTACGAAGTTCATATTGGCTCGTGGAAACGCCACGGCGACGCGCCGCAGGGCGAGCCGGACGAGTACGGCAACTACCCTGGCCCCATGGATCCCTTCCCCGCGCAGCGCGGCGAGTTCTACACCTACGACGACCTGTCGGTGGAGCTTGTGGACTACGTGCGCGACATGGGCTACACGCATATCGAGGTCATGCCGCTCATGGAGCATCCCTTCGATGGCTCTTGGGGCTACCAGACGACCGGCTACTATGCCGCCACGTCGCGCTATGGTGATCCGCAGCAGCTCATGCACTTTATCGATGCGTGCCACGAGGCAGGCATCGGCGTGATCATGGACTGGGTGCCCGGCGGTTTTTGCGCCGACTCCCACGGCCTTGCCACCTTTAACGGCCACATGCTGTTTGAGCACGAGATTCACCCCAACTGGGGCACGCACAAGTTCGACTTCGCTCGCGGCGAGGTCCGCTCCTTCCTTGTTTCCAACGTGCTGTACTGGCTCGAGAACTTCCACGTGGACGGCATTCGCATGGACGGCGTGTCCAGCATGCTGTACCTCAACTTTGGCATCGACGATCCGGGCCAAAAGAAGTTCAACAAGTACGGTACCGAGGAGGACCTGGATGCCAGCGCGTTTATCCGCCAGGTCAACTGCGCTGTTGAGGCTCGCTACCCTGACGTGATGATGATGGCCGAGGAGTCCACCGCGTGGCCGCTCGTGACCTATCCGCCGCAGGACGGCGGCCTGGGCTTCCACTACAAGTGGGACATGGGATGGATGAACGACACCCTGCACTACATGCAGACCGATTTTCCGTGGCGCCCCGGCAACCACGGCCTGCTCACGTTCTCCATCATGTACGCCTTTACCGAGAACTTCATTTGCCCGCTGAGCCACGACGAGGTCGTGCACGGCAAGTGCTCGCTGATCGGCCGCATGCCGGGCGACTGGTGGCGCCAGTTTGCCGGCCTGCGCACGCTCGCCTTCTACCAGATGACGCACCCCGGCGCCAAGCTCAACTTTATGGGCAACGAGATCGGCCAGTTTATTGAGTGGCGCTACTACGAGTCCATCCAGTGGTTCCTGACCGAGGAGTATGAGACCCACCGTCATCATCAGGCGTTTATCAAGGCGCTCAATCACCTATACACCGCCGAGCCCGCCCTGTACGAGCGCGGCTACACCGACGACGGCTTTACCTGGATCGATGCAGACAACTCCAAGCAGTCCATCGTGAGCTTTGTGCGCCAGGGCGAGGACGTCGACGACGACCTGGTGGTCTTGATCAACTTTGACCCTGCGAGCTACGAGAGCTTCCGCGTGGGCGTGCCGCGCGAGGGTGACTGGGAGGTCATCTTTGATTCCGACCGTCCCGAGTTTGGCGGCAGCGGATACGCCGGTGAGGAGCCCTACACCTGCTCGAGCGAGCCCTATCCCTGGAACGGGCAGATGGACTCCATCGAGATTAAGGTACCCGGTCTGGCAGGCGTGGTGCTTAAGCGCCGCGGTCCCAGCAGCTATATGCCGCCGGTGGTGGAGGCTCCCAAGAAGGCGACGCGCAAGCGCACGTCCTCGGTGAAGCCCAAGCCTGCGGCTGCGAAGAAGGCTCCGGCTAAGGCGAAGGCTACGACGACCAAGGCCAAGGCTGCCAAGCCCGCCACGGCCAAAAAGACAACCACCAAAAAGGCTGCTCGCAAGGCCAAGACAGGCACTGTTAAGGCATCTGGCAAGGATGCGTAACAAAAGCGTTACTTGTGCAATTACCCGCCCCGTGGGGGCGTAGGATACAAGTCATAACCGTTCCGGGAGAAACATCCCCGGGGGAAAGGAACGTATGAATAAGATCTTCGACAACAAGCAGGAGTTTACCGAGCTCTATCGCGATGCCGTCATGAGCATCAGCGGCAAGAGCGTCGAGGCCGCCAGCGACCTCGACCGCTTTAACGCCCTGGCCAAGCTCGTGGCCGAGAAGGCGCGCACCGTTGCCACCAAGAGCGACGCCCGCGCCACCGCCGAGGGCAAGAAGCGCGTGTACTACTTCTCGATCGAGTTTTTGATCGGCCGCCTGCTCGACAACTACCTGCTCAACTTTGGCGTGCGCGACATGGTCGCCGAGGCGCTCGACGACATGGGCTTCGACCTGTCCGTCATCGAGAACCAGGAGCCCGATCCGGCTCTGGGCAACGGTGGCCTGGGCCGTCTGGCCGCATGCTTCCTGGATTCCATGGCAGCCGAGGGCATTGCCGGCTACGGCAACGGTATGCGCTACCGCTACGGCCTGTTTAAGCAGGAGATCGTTAACGGCAGCCAGGTCGAGGCCACCGATGAGTGGCTCACCCACGGCTATCCCTGGGAGGTCCGTCGTCAGGACAAGGCCGTGACCATCAAGTTTGGTGGCCGTGTAGAGGGCTTTGAGGAGGACGGCCGCACGTTCTACCGTACGGTGGACACGCAGGACATCCTGGCCGTCCCCTACGATATCCCCGTGGTGGGCTATGCCGGCGAGACCGTCAACAAGCTGCGCGTCTGGGCCGCCGAGCCGGTCGAGGAGCACTTTGACCTGGAGGCCTTCAACCGCGGCGACTACGCCCTGGCCGACGCCGAGCGCGCCGAGGCCTAGGCCATCAGCGC
>CAJMOP010000077.1 GCA_905215115.1 uncultured bacterium
AGCTGGGCGCGGTCGTGGCCGACAAGACCGTGCTCAAGATGATGCGCGAGATGGGCATCCGGTGCGGGATACGCCGCCGGGGCTCCCGCCGCCGGTACAGCTCCTACAGGGGGCTCGTGGGAAGCACGTTCGAGAACGTCATCGCGAGGGACTTCGGCGCCGAGGGGCCGTGGCAGAAGCTCGGCACCGACGTCACCGAGTTCAAGGTCGCCGGCGCCAAGGCCTACTGGGCCCCGGTGCTCGACTTCTGCACGAAGGAGATCGTGGCGAGCGACATATCGACCTCGCCGGACCTCGCCCAGCAGCACAGGATGCTCGACCGGCTCCTCGAGGCCCTGCCCGACGGGGCGGCACCGACCATGCACTCGGACATGGGCTGGCAGTACCAGCACGAGTCCTACACCTCCAGGCTGGAGGGGGCGGGCATCACCCAGAGCATGTCGCGCAAGGGGAACTGCGTCGACAACGCCGCCACCGAGCAGCTCTTCGGCCACGTGAAGGACGAGTTCTACCGCGGCAGGGAGTGGGGCAGCTTCGAGGACTTCAAGCGCGACCTGGAGGAGTACATAGTCCATTGGAACACGCGGCGCAGGCAGGTAAGATTGAAGGGCCTGACGCCGGAGGAGTTCCGGGACCGGGCCCTTGCGGCGTAGTCGCTATTTATTCAGTCCAAGTTTCGGGGCGCAGTTCATAGGCACCTTTATGGTGGTTTTGCTGACTCGTCCGACCTGTCCATCACGGTGCTTGTGTAATTAACGAGAACACTCATTGTTTTGTAAGGACGGCGCTCACGTGCCGTCTTTTTTTGTCAACTTATGCAGTCTCGACCGTGTTGTATGTAGAGGGACCTCGCGAGACGCCTTCCCTATATCCACCACGACCAATTGGAGGTGACACTATGCCTGCACGCCGTAACCGCAATAGCACGCTCCGATGCGATGCCGATCAGATCGAGCGGGAAGCAAAGCGCTTGGTCGACACGTATTCCGACCTCATCCTTCGATTGTGCTATTCGGCCCTTGGATCCGCTGACGACGCTCAAGACATCTGCCAGGACACGCTGATCAAGATTCTCCAACGCACTCAACCGTTCGACTCGCTCGAACACGAACGTGCTTGGGTGATCCGAGTCGCACTGAACGCATGTCGCGATATCGGCCGTACGCACGCGAATCACCCGGTTGTCGACCTCGATTCGCTCCCCGATTTCTGCGCACCCGTAACACATACCGAGCAAGAATTCGCGCAACGCGACTGCGCCATTCTTTCCGCTGTCACGGCCCTGCCTCAAGCACAGCGCATCGCCATCTTTTTGCACTACTACGCAGGCATGAGCATCAGGGAAATCGCAGACGCCGTTCACGCGACGCCAGCTGCAACCGCCCAGCACCTTAGCCGCGGACGTGCGTCACTTCGGCTTTCCTTGAAAGGAGACCACAATGACTACGAATTCGAATGACTATCGCCACGCCCTGGAGCACATTTCGTTTACCGATAATGCGAAGCAGCACATGGCAAACTCGATTGCTCAGTCCGTCGCCTCGAGCGATGCGGCGACCGCTCAAAGCAACTTTAATGGCACGCGACGCAAGCCGCGCATCGCCCGCCATCCCGTAAGAACAGTCGCTCGCATTGCCGCTGTAACGGCAGTCCTCGCTATCGTCATTGGAGGCGCTGGCACGGCTATGGCAACAGGCGTCCTGCCGCTTCCTTCTGACATGCTTTCCGACATCTTTGACGGACCTGCTTCTCAAACCGAGATCATCGACCGTATTGGCCGGCCCGTCGGTGCTAGCTGCTCCAACAACGGAGTCACCGTGACCGCCGACGCCATCATGGGCGACAAGGATATGGTTACCATCGCCTATACGCTTACGTTCGACGATCCCGCTGCCCTGAAAAAGCTTTCCGAGCCGGGCGAGAACGGAACTATCGCCGGAAGTGTCGATGGAAACGTATACGTTGATGGCGAGCATGGCGGCCAAGGCCAATCATGGCTCATTGACAAGAACCCCAATGACTCCAGCATTCAATACTTTGCACAGTTCAGCGTTGAATCACCCGGCCTTATGGGCAGGACCGTCCGCACGCATATCAACTCTCTCGTTGTGCCACGTGCTGGCAAAGAGCTTCCCGAGTATAAGAAAATACTTACGGGCCCATGGGATCTTAAGTTCCAGCTGAATTACGAAGATACATCCGTTACGATTCCCGCGCCCAAATCGGTCAACTTTAACGGCACCAAGGCGACGATTCAAGAGGCCACCGTATCCTGCGTTGGCGTTTCAGTCCGCTACAACATAGATCGTTCCATCGAACACGACAACAACAGCGGCAAGATGTCTCAAAACATGGAGGAGTCTATGGATGCCGTTGGCAACATACCCCTCATCGTGACGTTCAAAGACGGTCATGTTGAGGACGCAACCAGCCACAGCGGCTATTTCGCAAATAAACTGGATAACGGCACCACTGATGTCCACAAGACCTGGCCGTTCTCGCAAGTTTGTGACACAGACAAGATTGCAAGCGTACAAATTGGCGATACGGTCATTCCCATGAATTCGTAACGCTACGCGGCTCGTATATGCACCCGGTTCCGCACTTCGCGTCTAAAGATGCGCTGTCATCGAGCAGCGTGAGCGCAAGGCCGCCCGTATGGTCGGCTGGGAACACCTCGTTGCGCTAAAAACCACCACGAAGGGGACCGGCACCTTTGTGGTGGTTTTGCTGACTCGTCCGACCTGTCCCAACGGTTTGTCTCAATCTGTAACAGGTAGGGCCCAAATAATCGGTTAGCTGTTACAGATCGAGACAGACCACGGATGCTCAGCCGAAAATCTCAATCTGTAACAGGTAGGAACGATTTTGCCCCTTAGATGTTACAGATTGAGATATTTGACAGCTTGAATCGGCATCGCCTACAGCGCGGCGACGACCTTGTCGCCCATCGTCGTGGTGCCGAGGATCTTATCTGCCGGGGTGTTGACATCGGCGATGTCACGGGTGCGCCAGCCCTCGTCGAGCACGCGCGCCACGGCGCTCTCGATCCACGCGGCTTGCTCGCCCATGTCGAGCGCGTAGGCCAGCAGCATCGCCACCGACAAGATTTGAGCCAGCGGATTGGCCACGCCGAGCCCCGCGATGTCAGGAGCGCTGCCAGCGCTCGGCCCAAACAGCGATACGCCATCATCCAGCGAGGCAGAGGCAAGCATACCGAGCGATCCGGTAATCTGAGCCGCCTCATCGGACAGGATGTCGCCGAACATGTTCTCCGTCACCACGACGTCAAAGTCTGCCGGTCGACTGATGAGCTGCATGGCGGCGTTGTCGACGAGCAGGTCCTCAAGCTCCACGTCGGAGTACTCCTCGTCTTGCACGCGATGCACGATCTCGCGCCACATGCGGCTCGTCTCCAGCACGTTGCGCTTATCAACGCTCGTCACCTTGCCGCGACGTTTGCGCGCCGCCTCAAATGCCTGGCGCGCAATGCGCTCAATCTCGTACTCGCGATACTCCATCACGTCGACCGCACGCTGACCGGCCGCACCCGCAGCGCCCGCGCAGGTCACGGATGCGGGCGCCAAAGTCCCACGGCATGTTGTAGCCCATCGTATCGGGGATGTTCACGACCGTGGCACCGGCCTTTACGGCCGCCTCGATAATGCGCACCAGAAACTCCTGATCGGAGCGGCCGGCATCCTCGGCATAAAACTCAACATCGTCAACGAACTTGCGAGCATGTTTGACGGCATGGATCGCTCACTCAATTGCCCTTTCCTCAGTCATATGGAGCTTGTCGCGCAGGTGACTGGTGCTCACACCCAGCCCTGTATGGATACGGGGCCTCTGGGCCGTTTTGAGCGCCTCTGCAGCCACTTCGATATCCCTGTCGACAGCGCGCGTCAGGCCGCATACCGTGCATCGGTCGCCCGCAATCTTGCCAATCTCCTGTACGGAGCGAAAGTCACCAGGACTCGAGATGGGAAAGCCCGCCTCGATAACGTCCACGTTCATGCGCACCAGCTGGCGGGCGATGAAGAGCTTTACCTCGGTATTCATGCTGGCGCCCGGCGACTGCTCACCGTCGCACAGGGTGGCGTCAAAGATTGTGATTTTGCGGCTTATATGTTCCTCCTGATTGACCGTTTTATGACAGATGGCTTTCAGGAGAGAGAGAAGGCCTAGAGATAGAAAATACCCGTGTCGCTCATCACGCCTGAAAGCGGCAGACGATAGCGCACCCGGGTACAACAAATCGTTATAGCGAGATTACAACCCTAGCGCGCTATCCAATCTAGTAGCGCTATGCCTAGGAGCTGTTGCGTGTTCTTAAACATGTTGGGCTCCCTTCGGCCTCGGGTAGTACTACATCGCGCTAAAGTACAACACGAGTAAAACCACCACAAGGGTGCCTGTCCCCTTCGTGGTGGTTTCGTTGACTCAAAAGCAAGAGACCCGGTCCTGCGCAGGGCAGAACCGGGTTTCTTTAGCAATGCTTGCTTTGCTCAGGCAGTAACTAAAAGTTACTCAGCCAGGAAGTCGCGCTGGACAGCGGGATCGACCTTGACGCCAGGGCCCATGGTGGAAGACACGGAGATGGACTTGACGTACTTGCCCTTAGCAGAAGAGGGCTTGACGCGCAGGATCTCGGTGTACAGGGCAGCGTAGTTCTCGACGAGCTGCTGCTCAGAGAAGGACTTCTTGCCCAGGGGCACGTGGCAGATGCCGTAACGGTCGGCGCGGTACTCAACGCGGCCAGCCTTGAGCTCGGAAACCATCTTGGCGACGTCCATGGTCACGGTGCCGAGCTTGGGGTTCGGCATGAGGCCACGGGGACCAAGGATCTTACCGATGCGGCCAACCTTGGCCATCATGTTCGGCGTAGCGATAGCGGCGTCGAAGTTGATCTCGCCCTTCTGGATCTGGGCGACGAGCTCGTCGGAACCGATGATGTCGGCGCCGGCGGCCTCGGCCTCGCGGGCCTTCTCGCCCTCGGCGAAGACGGCAACACGAACGGTCTTGCCGGTGCCGTGGGGCAGGGAGATGGAGCCACGGATGTTCTGGTCAGCCTTACGAGTATCGATGCCCAGACGGAAGTGGGCCTCGACGGTCTCGTCGAACTTGGCGGTGTCGAGCTCCTTGATGAGCTTGGCAGCCTGAAGGGGGGTGTAGAGCGTGGCGCGGTCGATCTTCTCGGCAGCGGCGTTATAGCTCTTACCATGCTTAGCCATGTGCATTACCTCCTGTGGTTAAACGGGCGTGAGCCCTCCCACATCGTATCGTGTGCCCTATTGCACACATTTAACGGGCGCCCCGGTCGGAGCACCCGTCGTTACCATAAGAAATCGCTACTCAGCGATGGTGACGCCCATGGAACGGGCGGTACCGGCGATGATCTTCTTAGCGGCGTCAATGTCGTTGGCATTGAGGTCCGGCATCTTGATCTCGGCGATCTTGGTGAGCTGCTCCTGGGAGAGCTGACCAACCTTGTCAGCCTGCGGCTTAGCGGAACCAGACTTGAGGTTCAGCTCCTTCTTGATGAGGTGAGCCGCCGGCGGGGTCTTGGTGATGAAGGAGAAGGACTTATCCTCGTAGACAGAGATCTCAACGGGGATGATGTCGCCCTTCTTGTCCTGCGTCTCGGCGTTAAAGGCCTGGCAGAACTGCATGATGTTCACGCCAGCAGCGCCCAGGGCGGGGCCGACGGGAGGAGCGGGGTTAGCTGCACCAGCAGGAATCTGGAGCTTAATGACGTTGGCAACCTTCTTCTCAGCCATGGTCATTCCTTTCGAATCACGAGTGTGAAGTACTTGCTATATCGTAAGCACGCACGTGTTAGAAGCACTCCTGAGATGAGCAGTCACAGAAGAAGCACGCTCGCGCGAACGGACGAAAACTTAAGCGATGACAGCGACCTGGTTAAAGTCGAGCTCGACCGGCGTCTCGCGGCCAAAGATCATCAGCGTGACCTTGAGCTTGCCAGCCTCGGTGTTAACCTCGGAGACCTTGCCATCAAAGTCGGTAAGCGGGCCATCGGTGACGCGGACGGACGTGCCGACCTGAATATCAACCGAGGTGCGCTTGGGCGAATCGCCCTTACCGGGACGACGAGTCATCTTGTTGTACTCGTCGCGGGAAAGCGGAGCGGGCTTGCCGTTGCCGCCTAGGAAACCGGTGACGCCGGGCGTGTTGCGAACACACGTCCACGCATCGTCATCCATCTCCATGCGAACCAGAACATAACCCGGGAAGATCTTAGAATCCTTGGTCTCGCGCTTGCCACCCTCTTTAATCTCGGTGACGCGCTCCATAGGAATCTCGATATCAAAGATACGGTCCTGCATACCCATGGTCTCGATACGATGCTCGAGATCGGACTTAACGCGGTTCTCGTATCCAGAGTAAGTGTGAACGACGTACCAACGCTTAGACATGGTTTAGCCCCTCAATCCAGAGAACAGAGCAAGAGCCTCGCCAAAGCCAGCATCGAGCAGAGCGATGACGACGCCGACGACGATCAGAGAAGCGCAAACGACGACCGAGTAGTTCACGAGCTCCTTCTTATCAGGCCACGTGACACGCTTCATCTCGGACTTGACCGAAGCGAAATACTTCTTGGTGCGGGCGAAGAAACCAGGCTTCTCGTTCTTCTTGGACTTCGCAGCCTTCTCGTTCTTCTTGGCAACGGCCTTCTTGGCCTCAACCTTGGAGTTGGCGGCAGCGCTGTTGGCAGGTGCCGGCTGCTGAGCCTTCTTCTTGTTCTTCTTGTTGGCCATTTGGGTTACCTCCGCGCAATGCGCTTATACATGAGTAAACCGTAAGCCCCCAAGTGGGAGCTTACGGAATAATGACTGGCACGCCAGGAAGGACTCGAACCCTCAACACTCGGTTTTGGAGACCGATGCTCTACCAATTGAACTACTGGCGTATGTGACTAGAGACTAGCGAGTCTCTTTGTGCAGCGTGTGGTGACGGCACCAGGGGCAATACTTCTTGATCTCCATACGATCAGGCATGGTCGACTTGTTCTTGGTGGTCGTATAGTTGCGGCGCTTGCACTCAGTGCACGCAAGAGTAACTAGAGTACGCATGTATCCTGAACCTTTCATTTCCGCCCCGTACGGGCACGAGTTGTTACTTTATCAGCTCCACGTAAGTGCTGTCAATGAAAACCTCGAGTCAATTGGTTCTCGGTGGATCCATTCATATTTGGAACACATCAATGAAGCCATCGAGAGCTAATCGACGGTGCATCCAGGACCATTATCGATCCTCTCGACACCAGCAACGGCTCAATATCCATTGCAGAAAAGAACCCGGCACCCATATAAGTGCCGGGTTCTCTAAGTCAGCTATACCAAAGAGCTAATTTACTCAATGATCGTGGAGACGATGCCCGAACCGACGGTGTGGCCACCCTCGCGGATAGCGAAGCGCAGGCCCTCCTCCATGGCGATCGGGTGGATGAGGTCGCCCTCGATGGTGATGTGGTCACCAGGCATAGCCATCTCGGTGCCCTCGGGGAGCTTGACCGTACCGGTAACGTCGGTGGTACGGAAGTAGAACTGAGGACGATAACCATCGAAGAACGGGGTGTGACGGCCGCCCTCCTCCTTGGTCAGAACGTAGATCTCACCGGTGAACTTGGTGTGCGGGGTAACCGAACCGGGCTTGCAGAGAACCTGGCCGCGCTCGATGTCCTCGCGCTTGATGCCGCGGAGCAGCAGACCGACGTTGTCGCCAGCCTCGCAGAAGTCCATGGACTTACGGAACATCTCAATACCGGTAACGACGGTGTTCTGGGTATCCTTGATGCCGACGATCTCGACGGGCTCGTTGAGCTTGAGCTCACCGCGCTCGACACGGCCGGTAGCAACGGTACCACGGCCGGAGATGGTCATAACGTCCTCAACGGCCATCAGGAACGGGAGGTCGTTGTTACGAGCAGGCGTCGGGATGTACTCGTCGACGGCGTTCATGAGCTCGCGGATAGCGTCCATCCACTTGGCGTCGCCCTCGAGAGCGCCCAGAGCGGAACCGCGGATGACGGGGATGTCGTCGCCGGGGAAATCGTACTCGGAGAGGAGCTCACGGGTCTCCATCTCGACGAGGTCGATGAGCTCGTCATCGTCGACCATGTCGCACTTGTTCAGGAAGACGACGATGTAGGGAACGCCGACCTGACGGGCGAGCAGGATGTGCTCGCGGGTCTGAGCCATGGGGCCGTCGGTAGCGGCGATGACCAGGATAGCGCCGTCCATCTGAGCAGCACCGGAGATCATGTTCTTGACGTAGTCAGCGTGGCCCGGGCAGTCAACGTGAGCGTAGTGACGGGCAGCAGTCTCGTACTCGACGTGGGAGACGGAGATCGTAATGCCGCGCTCGCGCTCCTCAGGAGCCTTGTCGATGTTCTCGAACGCAGTGAAGTCAGCCTTGCAGCCCTCGGTCTCGGAGAGAACCTTGGTGATGGCGGCGGTCAGCGTGGTCTTGCCGTGGTCGACGTGACCAATGGTGCCGATGTTAACATGCGGCTTAGTGCGCTCAAACTTCTCTTTGGCCATAAAGCCCTCCTCTAAACAGGTCGTCCCCGGACGGGACTTTGCCTTTATACCATAGTGGCCTCTCAACATACTATTGAGAAGCCACCGTGTTACCTATGGTAGCGGTGACTGGATTCGAACCAGTGACGCCACGGGTATGAACCGTGTGCTCTAACCAACTGAGCTACACCGCCGGATGGAGCCTGCAACCAGACTTGAACTGGTGACCTCTTCGTTACCAACGAAGTGCTCTACCGACTGAGCTATACAGGCACTTGACGGGTGGGAGCTATAGGATTCGAACCTATGTAGGCAGAGCCAACGGGTTTACAGCCCGTCCCCATTAACCACTCGGGCAAACTCCCAATCGTTCAAGTATCCGCAGGTCCTTTGGTCTTTTGGACCGCCGCCCCCGCGAACGAAAAAGATAATACGATGCAACCTTGGGGGCTGTCAACGAAAACCTCTAGATACACGGTTCCGGGCGTATCTATATAGCCGTGACCTGCGGTTTTGTTGAGTTTGGATGTGAAGGACGGTGGATTTGGCTGCGCTGGTGACATTTCCCGAGCGAATACTTTGGTGTAGTGGAGTACACCTTCAGGATCGGACTTCGATAACAGCCTATTTGCACCTATATATAGGTCGAGATCGGGCTTCCGCGGCAGATTCGAGCGTGGATTTTCTTCCGTTTGAAATCGAGCGTGGACAATCTCCCACTATTGGCGTGCCCCCAAGGCCAAAGTGGCAGATTATCCACGATCATTCACTAAGCGGGAGATTTTCCACGCTCGTACGTCCGATAATCCACGCTCAGGGGGTGTTCCTATAGTTTTGTCAACTGGGAAATGCTCTCCGTGCGACCGAATCG
>CAJMOP010000078.1 GCA_905215115.1 uncultured bacterium
GCGCCCGACGACCCCGCCGGCGTCCGCCACACCGCGATGCTCGCCATGGCAAAGCTCGAGTACCCCGCCGAGGAGCTCAAGCGCTTTCGCTCTGCCCACTCCGTGCCCTATCTCACCAACACGCCGCTGCGCCGCCGCCCCAAGGACGCGGAGCGCGACTTGGACCCGTGGACACTCATCGCACTGATGAGCGCAGCCTGGCGCGAGCTGGACTACGAGGGTGCCGAACACTACCTGCGTATCCTTGTGCGTTCGTGCCCCCACGCCGCCGAGGCGCTCTACTTCCAAACCGAGTTTCCCGATGGCGTCTATGCCCGCGTTAACGTGGGCGTGGGCTCGACCGACGAGCTTGTCCTTGCATTGTCCGAGGCGACGCCGGTACTGCAGGAGGGCCTGGGCGCTCCCGACAACGCCAGCTTTGCCGCCTGGGTCGCCACCAACGACATCGTGCGCTCTCAGATCGACGAGCGCATCCTGCGCGCAGCCGAGCAGGGGCTTCCATTTAAGGGAGGGGACCTCTAATGGATCCGAGCGTCTACATCCCCGCCTACTTGGAGCGCATCTATCTGGCATCGCACCCCGAGCTCACCGATGCAGCACGCGAGCTTGTCCATAACGACATTAGCGCGAATCCCCAAAAGTATGCGCAGTCCGAGCATGCCCAGGCGCTGCTGTCCTATGCCGGTGTTCACCGCCACCTGCTCGACGAGCTCCATCGCATCGAGGACATGGGCAGCGACGAGGAGTTCGAGCAGACGCGCAACCGCCTGTTCGACGACATGCGCGATGAGCTGCTCAAGATCGTCCGCGTCGATGCACTGGCCGTCGACGCGCAGCTGCTCGCCATCATCCTGGCTGACACGCCCATCGATGCCTGCCTGGGCGACCTGATGAAGCTCGAAGCGACCACGGCCGATTACCTGCAGCAAAGCGTACCCGGGTTCGATATGGAAGCCCCGCACTACTGGGCCAACAAGGTTTTGACGGACGGCGTGACAGCGGCAGATCTCACCGTGAGCGAGCCGGCGCTTATCGGGTGGCTCCACACGCTCGAGGCCATCTCGCAGCTATGCATGGCGAGCGCCCGCTACCGCGCTGCTGCCAACTACGCTCGCCGCGTCCTTAAAGCAGAAGGCTATCCCACCCGGGCCGCCGGCACCGTGCTGCTTGCCCTCGCCCGTTTGGAAGACCAGGACGGCTTTTTTGCCCTGGCGCATCAGCTCGAGGAACAGGTGGGGGCCGATGCACTCGAGAACTCCCCCTGGTACCTGCTCGCCCGCACGATCCTCTTGTTCAAAACGAACAAGATGCGTCCGGCGGCGCGTGCGCTGCGTGAGTTCGCTAACCGCTGCGAGGGCGGCGCGTTCTTCTTGCTGAACCCCATGTACCAGACGCCGTATCTTCCCTGCCGACCCGCGCCGCGCGACCCCTGGGACCTCTCGCACCAGGCGGTTTGGGAAGCCGACGGCATTATCTCGGACACCCCCGACTTTGCCCCCTGGGCCAATGCCTGCGAAGACGTATCGCAGCTTGCCCAGGAATTTGCGCGCCGCTACGGTTTTTAGTGACGCACTCGACCCGACCATGTCGTTTACGTTAGGAACGGTTTCATGAACCTCCGCTCATCTCTTGCCTGCACCTCGAGCGATATCGCTCGCTGGGGACTGCGCTCCGTCCTCAAGCGCCAGGGTGGCGTACTCCCCGGCCGCATCGCCATGAAGATCGACCCCGAGCTGCTAAGCGACCTCGCGAGCCTGGTCGACCGCAGCGTGGTGATCACCGGCACCAACGGTAAGACCACCACCTCCAACCTCATCGCCGACGCCGTTGCTGCCAGCGGTGCTACCGTGGTATGCAACCGTGCCGGCAACAACATGGAGCCGGGCGTGGTGGGCGCACTGCTCGAGGCCCGCGGTGGCCTTAAGCACACTGTCAGCGGCAAGCGCGTGGGCGTTTTCGAGTGCGATGAGCTTTACACCGTACGCGTTCTGCCCAAGCTCAAGCCAACGTACTTTGTGCTGCTCAACCTGTTCCGCGACCAGCTAGACCGCTACGGCGAGATCGATCACACCCAGGAGGTCATCGCCCACGCGTTGGAGCTTTCGCCGACAACAACGCTCATCTACAACGCCGACGACCCGCTGTGTGCCTCGATCGCCTCGCGCGTTCCCAACACGAGCATCGCCTTTGGCATCGACGGTGCCACGGGCACCGAGTCCGACCGCATTAGCGACTCACGTTTTTGCTCACAGTGCAACGCACCGTTGGAGTACGACTATGTGCAGTACGGCCAGCTCGGAGCCTATCATTGCCCTTCGTGCGGCTGGGGTCGTCCCGCACTGGTCCGTCGCGTAACGGACGTGGAACTCGGCTGCGACGGCTACGGCTTTGACCTGGACTTTAGACCCGATACCGACGCACCCGCCACGCACATCGCCACGCGCTACAACGGCCTGTACATGGTCTATAACGTTGCCGCCGCCTTCTTTGCGGCGCGCGAGCTGGGCGTGGACGCGGCACATCTGCAGCCCACGCTCGATGCCTACGTCCCCGCCGGCGGACGCATGGGCCGCTGGGAGATCGCCGGCCGTACCGTCGAGGCAAACCTGGCCAAAAATCCCGTGGGCTTCGATCGTCAGATTCAGTCCATTAAAACGGCAGGCGGCAGGCTCTGCGCTTTCTTCCTCAACGACAACGATGCCGACGGCCACGATGTATCGTGGATCTACGACGTCGACTTTGAGCGCATCGCCGACACAACGGGACTTGTCGCCTTTGCCGGCGGCACGCGCGCGCACGACATGCAGGTGCGCCTCAAGTACGCCGGCATCGATGCCACGATTATCTCGAATGTCGAGCAGGCGATTGGTGCCGTGGCAGACGAGGCCGCCGATGACACCTTCTACGCCGTCGCCAACTACACGGCCTTCCCGCCGTTAGTCAAGGAGCTCGACGGGCTTAAAGACGACGATGCAAGCTCGATTGTCTCCCACGCCGTAACGCGCGCCGATGGTAGCGCTGTCCCCACCGATATTGCGCCGGTCGAGCTTTCGCGCCCCCTGCGCATCGTCTACCTGTATCCCGATGCGCTCAACCTCTACGCCGACGGCGGCAACGTTATCGCGCTCGAACGCCGCTGCGCCTGGCGCGGCATTCCCGTGCGTGTGGACGAAGTCCACATGGGCGAGACGCTCGACCTGACCGACGCCGACATCGTTATGATGGGCGGCGGCTCCGATCGCGACCAGCTGGCCGTGGCACACGAACTGCTCGCTCAAAAAGACAAGGTCGCGGCCTATGTTGAGGACGGCGGCACACTGCTTGCTATCTGTGGCGGCTATCAGCTGCTCGGCCGTTCGTACTATATGGGCGAAGATCGCATCGAGGGCCTGGGCGTCATTGCCGCCGAAACCGTACGCGGCTCCGACCGCCTGATCGGCAACGTCGCCGTCAAGACCGACCTGTCACCCGAGCCCTTTGTGGGATTCGAGAACCACGGCGGCCGCACCTTGCTCGATGCAGAGGCCACGCCGCTCGGAACGTCTGTCGTCACAGGCACCGGCAACAACGGCGACGATGGCTTTGAGGGCATCATCTACAAGGGTGTCATCGGCACGTACCTGCACGGGCCGGCGCTCCCCAAGAACCCCGAGCTCGCCGACTGGCTCATCACCCACGCCCTCGAGCGCCGCGGCGATGCGCAGGCCACAGCCCTGCTGCCGCTCAAGCCCCTCGACGACACCTACGAGCGCACCGCTCACGACGCCGCCATGAAGCTCCTCCCCTAACGCCCCACCACCACAAAGGAGATAGGCACCTTTGTGGTGGTTTTCCAGTTTGCCAACGATATACGCGCCGGCAAAAAAGTCTGCTATACTCTTTCCCGCTGTCCCCATCGTCTAGCGGCCAAGGACGCCACCCTTTCAAGGTGGATATCGCGGGTTCGAATCCCGCTGGGGGCACCATTTGAAATGCAAAGCCCGTTACCCTTGTGGTGACGGGCTTTTTTCTTCTCCAACGCCGGGATTCGAACCCGACAGGGTGCGGAGCTGAGGAAACGCGTAAGCGTTTTCCAGCGCAGCACGCAAGGAGCGGAGCGACGCAGCGAAAGCGGGCGGCGCCAGCCGCACGCGGACATCCCGCTGGGGGCACCACAGAATCTGAGAAGCCCGTTACCAATTCGGTGACGGGCTTTTTGCTACCCATACGCCGGGATTCGAACCCTGAAGGCATAAAATCACACTGTCATCCAAGGGCCCGTGGAAAAAAAATAGCAAATATGAGTACTGTTACCAATTTAGTAACAGCGATTTCATGCCATCAGAAGGCGATTTGGACACAAGGCGTCCTATGGCGGAGGAATTGCAGGCATTTATCAGCTAAGTACTTGGACATATGTTGCGTAACACTGCATATTTTGCAAAAAGATAATGCTACAGGGCTTGTGACAGTACTCATATTTGACGTTTTTTGCCCACGACCCCTTATTGCGTGGGCGAATCAGTTGCAAAGCGGGATCCAAAGCGTCCTTCGCAAACAAAAACCGGAGCCCGCATGATGCGGACCCCGGCTCAATACCGTGACGATATGTCGGTTACGTTCTACACGTAGAACAGGATGTCGTCGTAGGTCGGGACCGGCCAGTAGTCGGCTGCCACGATCTCCTCCATGGCATCCACGGCGGCGCGCAGCGTATCCATAGCGGGAACGACCTCGTGTGCATACACATTAGCCTGCTCCTGGCCATCGAGGGCCTCGGCCTTCTGATGCACGGCGTCGAGCGCCTTGATGGAGTCGTTGATGGCGGTGATGCCGTTGCAGAGCTTGTTGAGCGTGTTCTGCTCGCACTGCATGGCGGCCTCAGCACCGGCGGCACGAATAGTCTCAAGGCCCTTAGCGACCTTGGTGGCGTAGGCGGTAATGACCGGGCGATAGGTACGACGCGCCTCGCGAACCATCGTGGTAGCTTCGATGTTCATGAGCTTGTTGTACTTCTCGAGCTTGCAGTCATAGCGGCACTGGGCCTCGGCGCGGGTCAGGACGCCCGTCTCCTCAAAGAGCGCGATAGCCTTATCGGAAACAAAGGCGGGAAGAGCGTCGGCCGTGGTCTTGTTGTTGGCAAGGCCGCGCTTCTCGGCCTCGACGGGCCACTCGTCGGAGTAGCCGTCGCCGGAGAACAGGATGCGCTGGTGATCGGTCAGGACCTTCTTGCAGTACTCGAGCGCAGCGTCCTGGAATTTGTCCTCGGGCGTGCCCTCAAGTGCATCGGCAAAGGACTTGAGCGACTTGGCCACGGCAGCATCGAGCACCAGGTTGGAGTCGGAGACGTTCTGCTCGGAGCCGCAGGCACGGAACTCAAACTTGTTGCCGGTGAAAGCGAACGGGGAGGTGCGGTTGCGGTCGGTGTTGTCCTGCATCAGCTTGGGCAGGGTGTCGGCGCCCAGGTCGAGCACGCCGCGCGTGGCGTGGACGGAAGCCTTGCCGTCGATGATCTTCTCGACGACCTCGGTAAGCTGGTCGCCCAGGAAGATGGACATAATCGCCGGAGGAGCCTCGTTGGCGCCCAGACGGTGGTCATTGCCGGCCGAAGCGACGGAAGCGCGCAGGAGCTCCTGATAGTTGTCGACGGCCTCGATCACCGCGGTGAGGAAGACGATGAACTGCAGGTTGTCGAGCGGGGTGTCGCCCGGATCGAGCAGGTTCTCGGACTCGGTGCCGAGCGACCAGTTGTTGTGCTTGCCCGAACCGTTGATGCCCTCGAACGGCTTCTCATGCAGCAGGCAGACCAGATCGTGGCGGGAGGCGATGAGCTTCATCTTCTCCATCATGACCAGGTTCTGGTCGATGGCCTCGTTGACCTCGCCATAGACGGGGGCGAGCTCATGCTGGCAGGGGGCAACCTCGTTGTGCTTGGTCTTGGCGGGAATGCCGAGCGCCCACAGCTCGTTGTCCAGGTCCTTCATATAGGACGAGACGGTGGGGCGGATTGCGCCAAAGTAGTGCTCCTCGAGCTCCTGGCCCTTGCAGGGAGCGGCGCCAAAGAGCGTGCGGCCGGTGATGACCAGGTCCTTGCGCTTGCGGTAGGCGTCCTTCTTGATCAAGAAGTACTCCTGCTCGTCGCCAACGGAAGGAACGACCTTCTTGGGGGTCTTGCCAAAGAGTGCCAGTACACGCTTAGACTCACGCGAGAGCGCAGTCATGGAGCGCAGCAGCGGGGTCTTCTTGTCCAGGGCCTCGCCCGTGTAGGAGCAGAAAGCCGTGGGGATGCACAGGACATCGTCCTTGATAAAAGCGGGGCTGGTGGGATCCCAAGCGGTGTAGCCACGGGCCTCGAAGGTGGCACGCAGACCGCCGTTGGGGAAGCTGGAGGCATCGGGCTCGCCCTGGATGAGGTTCTTGCCCGTAAACTTGGTAATGGCGGTGCCGTCGTGGTTGGGCTCGAGGAAGCTGTCGTGCTTCTCGGAAGTAATGCCCGAAAGCGGCTGGAACCAGTGCGCGTAGTGCGTCGCGCCCTTGGAGATGGCCCAGACCTTCATGGCGTGGGCAACGGCGTTGGCCACATCCAGGTCGAGCGGCTCACCGTCCTCGAGGGTTGCAGCAAGGCGCTTCCAAATGTCCTTGGGGAGGTAGTCCTTCATGACTTCCTCAGAGAACACCATGGTCCCGAAGCGGTCAGTAAGATCGGCCATACGGAACTCCCTTCGTATCGGCACCGCGTGAGATGCGGTGTTGATTACTAACGAACGAGTCATAGCTTAGACTCGCCGTGTTTCCGCGACATTACCGTTATGTTGCTGTCGCGAAACCAATCAATGAGGTTACCGCATCACAGCGGCGCTGCCGCCCTTAATGGCCAATCAACTGTATAAATTGCAGACCTCTCCCCATAGTTTAAGGGTAGTCAATTTGGGATGGGGCTTTATTAACTGGTATTTCGCATCAGATACCAGTCTTTATAGCCCATCCTAGATTGACCGCCCTGCTATAGGGAATGCCGATAGCAGGGCATCTTTGATTGGTATCCCCGAATAGCGAGTGAAACTCCACCGTGACACAGTGGTGCTGTAGAATCCTTACAACACATCACCCTATCAAGTATCTAAAGGAGCACGATATGCGCGTCGACGAGGTTTTTAAGCAGGCGGCATCCCGGGGCACCGCGCCCGTTTCGTTTGAGATGTTCCCGCCCAAGGGCGAGCTTTCCCTCGACACGGCTCGCGAGGTGGCAGGCAATCTGTGCAAGCTTTCGCCGAGCTTTGTCTCGGTCACCTGCTCGGCCGGCGGCTCAGGCAACAGTGCCACCACCGCCCCCATCGCGCATATGATTACGAGCGAATTCGATACACCCTCGGTGGCACACCTTACCTGCGTGGGCCGCTCGCACGTCGACATCGCCGCCAAGATCGACGAATACCGCTCCGCCGGCGTAGAAAACATCCTGGCCCTGCGCGGTGATCTGCCCGCCGGCGCGACCGAGGACGACAAGCCCGCCTCGGACTACGCCTACGCCCGCGACCTCATCCCCGAGCTCGTCGACGCCGGCTTTTGTGTGGGCGCCGCAGCCTACCCCGAGGGCCACATTGCCTGTGAGGACCTCAACGCTTCGGTCGAATACCTCAAGCAAAAGCAAGATGCCGGCGCGAGCTTCTTTGTGACGCAGCTCTTCTTTGATAACGAATGCTTCTACCGTTTTCGCGAGCTTGCCGACAAGGCAGGTATCACCGTGCCCATTACCGCGGGCATCATGCCGTTTATGGGCAAGTCGCAGATCAGCCGCATGGTCTTTATGTGCGGCGCATCGCTGCCCTCCCCCGTCATCAAGATCCTCGCCAAGTACGAGAACGACCCCGAGAGCCTGCAGGCAGCCGGTGTAGATTATGCCGCCCGCCAGCTTTGCGACCTCAAGAAGCACGGCGCCGCCGGTCTGCACCTGTACACTATGAATCGTCCTGCAATCGCCGCAACCATTATGGAGCGCCTGGGGTAATGGAAAAACCGCACATCGATACAACCGCTGTCGAAGTGCCGGCCGACCTTGCGTCGCCGGCGCATTATCGTATCGATGATGCCCACCATCCCCGCGTCGACCGTGCCGAAATGTTGCGCTATCTGGGCTACGGCGGTCAGCAAATTGAGCCCGAGCTGTCGCGGCGTATTGAGCTTGTCGTTGAGCGTCTGGAACTGGACATTGAGCCCCGCGGCGTGCGGCGCGTGTTTACCGTCGATGCCACGGGCGTGGACGAGCAGGGAGAGCCTTGCATTCGCTTGGTCGGCACCAACGTTGAGCTGCGTGGTCGCGACATCTATCGCCACCTTAAGGACGCCCGCCTGGCGGCGCTCATGGCCTGCACCCTCGGGATGTCTGCCGAACGCCGTCTGCGAACCACTGGAGCCCAGCAACCCCTGGAAGGCGCCGTGCTCGACGCCGCATGCTCTGCCTATGTAGAAGCCGCCGTCGAGCAGATGGACCAGCAGGTCAAGGCTGCGGCCGCTGCACACGGACTCGCCGGTAACTGGCGCTTTAGTCCCGGCTATGGCGACTGCCCGCTCTCGGCCCAGCGCTCAATCGTGGATGCACTCAACGCCACGCGCCTCATTGGACTTACCGTCACCCCCACCAGCCTGCTCATGCCCACCAAGAGCGTGACCGCGGTGATCGGCCTGTTTGACGGCGAAGTCCACGACGCCCAGAGCCGCCCCACCTGCAATATCTGCCGCATGCGCGAGCACTGCCGCTTCCGCGCCGCCCACACCACCTGCTATTCCAGCCATTAGGAGCCCCCGATGTTTACTCCGCTTATCACTCATGATCTGGACGGTGCCGCGCTGGCGGCACCCGTTGATGCTGCCCGCCGCAGCGGCGATGCATACAAGACGCGCACGATCGACGACCTTCGCATTAAGGATGACCGCCTGCGCGCCGCCATCGAGGGCACGGGACACCTGCTGTTCGACGGCGGCATGGGCACCATGCTGCAGGCGGCCGGCATGAAGGCCGGCGCCCTGCCCGAACTGCTCAACTT
>CAJMOP010000079.1 GCA_905215115.1 uncultured bacterium
GATTATAGTTTTATTTAAGAATACCTTGCCGCATATTTTTTACTCCTTTTCTGGACTTGAATTATTATATCACATCAGTTTTAGGAAAACAAGTATCTAAAAGAAATTTTTCTTCCCCTTATATGTAACAATCATACCGGCTTCCTAACGTTCAGAATGGTTTCTACTGTCTGCTGCGGTGTTTGGTTGGAATTGTCCAGCCAAAAGCCGATCCGTGGTGTTGTCTGCATTTTACTAAATACAAATTCAATGTATACAGAAAGAAATATATAAGGAGTGGGAGGGATTCCGCCGTAGTCGGCATTGTAGGAAAATCCAAAAGTTTAGATTTTCTCAAAATGCTTATCTTTTGGTCTTTGGTTCGGAATAGTGTAGTGCTGGCGGTCTATCTATTGTTTTCGGTTGCTTGCTTCTTTACCGTACATGAGCATTTAAGCACGGGTGATATTGTGCTTGATTTTTTCTCAGGCTCAGCATCGACCGCCCATGCCATGTTCCTGCAGGAGCTCGGAAAAGATGATCGCTATCAGTTTATCCTTGTCCAGCTTCCAGAGCCTTGTGACCCGAAACGCGACGCCTACAAGGACGGGTATGAGACTCTCTGCGACATAGGCGAAGGACGCATTCGCCGCGCAGGCGACAAAATCAAAACCGAGCTCGAGGAATCCAACCGTCAACTCAAGCTTGGCGAGGGACCCAAGCAGCTTCCCGACATCGGCTTCCGTGTGTTCGAGCTCGATGAGTCCGGCATTGAGAAGCCCGAGCCCGGTCAGCTCCTCTTCGACGTGGTCAAGCCCGATCGCTCCGATATGGATATCGTCTTCGAGATGATGCTCAAATGGGGCCTCGAGCTCACGCTGCCCGTCGAGAAGTCTGAAGCCGCGGGCTATCCCATCTGGTCCGTCGCTTGCGACGAGCTCGTCTGCTGCATGTCCCGAGGCCTCACCATTGAGGCGCTCGAGGCCATCGCCGACATGGAGCCCAGGCGCGTTCTCATCCTCGATTCCGTCCTCGACGACACCCTCAAGCTCAACGCCGTGCAGATCTTCAAGCACGCCGGCGAGCGCATGGGCTGTGAGATCGAATTGAGGACGGTCTAGCATGGCGGCGCTCGAGTTCAAGTTCTCATCCGACCAGCAGCACCAGCTGGAGGCCATCGAAGCAACCTGCGACCTGTTCCGCGGACAACAATTTATTGGCAGCGTATTCTCCGCCGATTCCGGCCGCAAAGGCCAGACGGCAATCGGCGAGCTCATGGTCGGCCACGGCAACGAGCTTCGCGTGGCGCCGGGCCAGCTCCTCGACAACCTGCACGCCGTGCAGGAGGAGGGCTGCCTCCCGGCAACCGACGTCCTCACCGATGGGCGCCTGCGAGACTTCACCGTCGAGATGGAGACCGGCACCGGCAAGACCTACGTCTACATCCGCTCCATCTACGAGCTAAACCGCCGCTACGGCATCACCAAGTTCGTTATCGTCGTGCCGAGCGTGGCCATCCGCGAGGGCGTCCTCAAGAGCCTCCAGACCACCCGCAGGCACTTCGAGACGCTCTACGACCGCACGCCGCTCGACTACTTCGTGTACGACTCGAAGGACATGGGGCCGGTGGGTAACTTCGCCACGTCGAGCTCCATCCAGGTCATGGTCATCAACATCGACGCGTTCAACAAGGGCCTCGAGAAGGATGGCACCGCGAAGGAGGGCAACCTCTTCCACCGTCCCAGCGAGAAGCTCACCGGCGGCTTCAGCCCTCGCGAGCTCGTGAGCGCCTGCAAGCCCGTCGTCATCATCGACGAGCCCCAGAGCGTCGACAACACCAAGCAGGCCAAGGCCGCCATCAAGAGCCTGAACCCGCTGTTCGTGCTGCGCTACTCGGCCACGCACAAGCAGGCCTACAACATGATCTACCGCCTCACGCCGGTCGACGCCTTCGAGCGCCACCTGGTGAAGGGCATCTGCGTGGACTCGATCAAGGCCGAGGCGAACCTCAACGGCGCGTACGTGAGGCTCGAGTCCGTCAAGTCCGACCCGTTCTCCGCCAAGGTGTCCATCGACGTGCGCCAGGCCGACGGCACGCAGAAGCGCAAGGCCGTCACGGTGAAGACCGGCAACGACCTCTACCAGAAGAGCGGCGAGAACAGCGACTACGAGAGCGGCTGGGTGGTCAACAACATCGGCGCCGCAGTGGGCGACGAGTTCATAGAGTTCCAGAACGGCGAGGTGCTCGAGCTCGGCGAGGCGCTGGGCGACGTCAACGAGGAGGTCGTCAAGCGCGCGCAGATCCGCCGCACCATCGAGGACCACCTGGCCCGCCAGTTCGAGCTGTGGCCGCGCGGCGTGAAGGTGCTCTCGCTCTTCTTCATCGACCGCGTCGACCGATACCGCGTCTACGAGCCCGAAGTCCACGGCGGCCTGTACGCCCTGATGTTTGAGGAGGAGTACGCAGGTGCCCTGAACTCGAAGGCGCCTCGTCGCATCGCAAAGGCGGCGGGGATCGGCAAGGGCACGTGGCTCGAGTGCTACGAAGCCGTCGGCGCCCCGCTGGTGCGCGACCCCCACGCCGTGCACCAGGGATACTTCGCCAAGGACAAGAAGGGCAAGTTCAAGGACTCCAAGGGAGCCGCCGGCACCGCCGACGACGCCGGGGCCTTCGAGCTCATCATGCAGAAGAAGGAGACGCTCATCTCCTTCCCGGACGGCAAGGACGCGGACAAGGACGTCTCTTTCGTCTTCAGCCACTCCGCGCTCAAGGAGGGCTGGGACAACCCCAACGTGTTCCAGATCTGCACGCTCGTCGAGACAAAGGACAACCTGACCAAGCGCCAGAAGATCGGCCGCGGTCTGCGCCTGTGCGTGAACCAGGATGGCGAGCGCCTGTACGACCCAGAGGCGAACGTGCTCACCGTCATCGCGAACGAGAGCTACGACGACTTCGCCAACGGCCTGCAGAAGGAGCTTGAGGCTGAGGACTTCAAGTTCGGCGTCATCACTCCGGAGAGCTTCACGAAGGTCACGGTCAAGGGCGATGATGGCGTCGAGGAGCGCCTGGGCTACGAGAAGTCCAAGCAGGTCTACGACCACCTCGTCGCGACCGGCATGGTCGACGACAAGGGCGCGGTGACGCCCGAGCTGAAGGCGGCCGCCGAGGAGGGCAAGGTCGAGCTCCCCGCCGAGCTCGAGCCTGCCAAGGAGCAGGTCGAGGCGATCATCATCCACAAGTCCCAGAGGGTCCAGATCCGTGACAAGGCCAAGGAGGTCTCGGTCGAGCTGCAGAAGGACGTCACGCTCGACCCTGCGTTCCAGGCCCTGTGGGACCGCATCCGCCAGCGCACGCGCTTCCAGGTCGAGGTCGACTCCGGCAAGCTCATCGAACATGCCATCGAAGCTGTCGACGGCATGCTCGCCGTGCGCCCGCCCCAGGTGACGAGCGAGCGTGCCTCGCTGGGCATCGACGACGCGGGCGTGAGCGCCGAGGGCACGGGCACCTCCGTGGTGTCCGTTTCGGGAAAGGTGAAATACGACCTTCCCGACCCGATCGCAGAGCTGCAGGACGCCGTCGGGCTCACCCGCGGCACCATCAAGGCGATCCTCGAGGGCTGCAGCCGCCTCGACGAGTTCGAGATCGACCCCGCGACCTTCCTCGCGCAGGTCGGCGACAAGATCAACCGCGTGAAGAACGACCTCATCGCCCAGGGCATCAAGTACGTGCGCCTTCCCGAGGACGAGTGGTACACCATGCGCGACCTCGAGCTTGACGACTACACGGCCTACCTTGGGCAGAACGCGTGGAAGCCGGACATGACGAGCAAGAGCCTGTACAACTACGTGGTCTACGACTCGGCGGGGGTCGAGCGCTCCTTTGCCGAGGCTCTAGACAAGCAGGAGGAGGTTCTCGTGTTCGCGAAATTGCCCTCGGCGTTCAAGATCGACACGCCGCTCGGCAGTTACAACCCCGACTGGGCGTACGTCGAGGAGGCCGACGGCGAGCGCCGCGTGTACTTCGTGACCGAGACCAAGGGCGGCAAGAACGGCGAGCCCGCCCTGCGCGACGCGGAGAAGATCAAGATCGGCTGCGCCAAGAAGCACTTCGAGGCGCTGGACCTCGGAAACGACTTCCATTACAACGTGCGCACGACCTACCAATACGAGGCGGTGAAGGCTTAGGATGTCGAAGCTGCCCGGAAAGATGACGCGAAAGCAGCACTGGGTGCCGCGGTTCTACCTGCGCCATTTCGCGGATTCCTCCGGGCAGCTTCATGCCTACAGCAGACAGAAGGGCTCCTTCTTCCGCACGAATTGCGAGAACCTTTGCAGCATGCGCGATCTTTATGAGGTCGAGCATGCCGATGCGACAGGCGATGCGACAGACAGATTCTATGCGCAGAACCTCATCGAGGTTAAGCTATCTGAGCTCGAGAGCCGCATCGCGCCGCTTTACGATCGCTTTTTGGAACGCCAGAAAGAAGACCAGTGCGAAGACGAAGGGTATTCTGATGGGAAAGCCGCCGTTTGCGAGCTGGCAGCAAATATCATCGTCCGGCACCCTATCAGTATGCGCGTCGACAAGAAATGGTCACGCGAGACTGCCGAAGAGCTGCTCAGAAACGTTCATCTGACACCCTATGAGCTCGGCTTGCTCGATTGGTCGGATTGGCGCGGGGATTCCCAAGCGGTGGTCGAGCTTGCCGCCGCCGCAACCATGCTCTTCTCCAACGATGATATTGTGCCAGTTAACCGTATTCGAAAGGCTTTTTTTGAGAAGAGCTTCTCCATCCTTAGGGCACCCGTCGGCTCAGGGTTCGTTACGACGTCGATGCCTATGTTCATCATCGGGCCCGAGGACGACTCGTACGATTTTCATCTCGCGTATATGCCGTTGAGCAGTGAGTATGCTGCGGTCTTTTCAGATGACCCTCTATTTCCGCCGTTTGCGAGACTCGGTTTTTCGGGCGTCGAGTTCATGAACCGACTTCTTCTGCTTAACTGCGAGCATTGGGATGTCGCCATATCGAGGGGAAGCGGCCCGCTCGAGCACGCGGTACGCGATTGAAGTCAAGCGAACAGTGCCGAATTCATGCACGAGATGTTCACGCGCGACGGCAGGGAGCTATCCCTCGACACAGTGATCTACGACCGCTCGAAGAAGAAGGGGCAGACGATGATCGATACCATCGACCGTGGCTGCCTCGAGGGCGGCTGCCTTGATGACGAGGACCTGCGCATCATCTTCGAGCACCTTCTGGGGAGAAGACGGCAAGGACCGGGAACATTAAAGGGTCAAGCAGCGTATTGATAAAATTGACCCCGCCAGCAATAACCGCAAAGGATAGATAGGGCTTTAAGGATGGATGCAGGAAAAGCAACGATAAGCGGCGTGTTCAACGGATCGCGCCTGCTCGAAATACCTTTTTACCAAAGGGCGTACGTCTGGGGAGAAGAGCAATGGGAGCGTTTCCTCGGCGACATGGAGTTCGTCACGGCCTCGAAGCGGCCCTATTTCCTGGGCTCCATCATCCTGAAGCAGGCCTCCTCCGGCAACACCTGGTCCGAGGTCTCCGAGGTTCGCACCGTCATCGACGGCCAGCAGCGACTCACGACCATGGTCATCTTCTTCAAGGCACTCTGTGCAAAAAACGGCACCAACAATTTGTTTGAGCGAGATTTCGTCCTGGAGACCGGCGATGTCGCCTTGCGGCACGGCAAGTACGACCGGCAGGATTTCGAAAAGGTCGTCAGCGCCACGGGCTGCGAACCCCTCGAGGGCTCCTCGGCCATCGTCCTTGCCTACAACTACTTCCTCAAGAATATCGACCCGGAGAAGGTCGACAGGAACACGATCAAGTCGAACGTCCAGTTCGTCTGCATCGATCTTACCGAGGGCGAGGACGAGCAGCAGATATTCGACACCATCAACTCGCTCGGGGTGCGCCTGACGACGGCGGAGCTCCTTAAGAACTACTTCTTCAACCGCGAGAACGAGCAGGCGTTCAAGGAGTGCTGGGAAGACGTCTTCGAGCCCACGGCTGAGAAGAGGGAGTATTGGGAGCAGGAGATCGTTACCGGGCGCATCAAGCGCACGCTCGTCGACCTCTTCTTCGACGCGTTCCTCCAGATTCTGGTCCAGGACAAGAGGCGTGGCGTCACGACCGAGGACAAGCTCTTCTATTCGCGTACTTCGAACCTCTTCCAGTCCTACAAGGATTTCATCGGCAGGTACTGCAACGGCGACAAGGTCGAGATTCTCGACAACATGAAGGCGTATGCCGAGGCGTTCGAGTCCACGTTCGACCCTGGCTACTGCGACGCGGACATCCCCTCCGCTTCCGGCGTCGAGCGCCTGAACGTGCTGATATTCGGCCTCAAGAACTCGACGCTCATCCCGTACGTGCTCTACGTTCGAAAGAACGCGGAGTCTTCGAGCGAGGAATCTAAGATCTACGCCCTGCTTGAGAGCTACATCGTCCGCCGAATGCTGGTTCAGGCGACCACGAAGAACTACAACAGGCTGTTCACCTCGCTGATCTTGAACGAGGTGAAGGACGCGGAGGCGCTGAGGAAGGCTCTCGAAGCCAATGACGAGGCGACGACGTACATGCCCGGCGACGCCGAGGTTCGAGCGGCATTCGAGGAATCGTGTCTGTACAACCTCCAGTCCAAGGGCGTCCTCTATCTGCTGGAAAGCGCCATTCGTCCGGGCATGAGCAGCACGGCCCTGCTCGGGTTCAACCAGTACACCCTCGAGCACATGATGCCCAAGAAGTGGCGCAACAAATGGGGAGCCCTCGACGATGAGGCTGCCACGCGAAGGGACCGGAAGCTCCTCACGCTCGGCAACCTCGCCATCATCACGCATTCGCTCAACGCCTCCATCCGCGATGCCGATTGGCCCACCAAGAAGCAGGGAAAGGGATACAAGGACGGCCTTGCCCTCTGCGCCGCCGGCCTTGCGACCATGGCCGGCGCCCTAGAGAAGGAGTCTTGGAACGAGGGCGATATCGCCGATCGCGCCGAATGGCTTGCGGACAAGGCGTTGGAGGTCTGGCGCTAGGCCCTACCTGCGTCCCATCTCGAAGATGCTTGCGGTGTCGGAACCCGCATCGATGACGGATGGAACCGGCTCTTCCAAAAACGTAGTTCGTGGCGATGTCTCTTCCGTCGGCGCGTCAAGAGGCTCGCCGAGCGCTAGGAAGAACCTCATCACGTGCTCAATTCTCTGTTGCAGGGACTCGCTCAGCTCGCCGTAGGAGGCCGCCAGCCGCACCTCCTTGGCCAATTCCGCCATCGAGTCCCTCAGTGCCTTCTGCACGCTCACGGAGGGCCTCACCTCGACCTGGGTATCGGTGAGCTTGGCGATGATGTAGTCCTGCCTGTTCATGCCGCTCCAGGCTGCCATCTCGCATATGAGCTTGCGCTCCTCGGGCGTGCAGCGGAACGCCATCGTCTTGCTGCGCTTGCGGGCGCTGTTCTCGCACGGCATCCTTCTTACCCCCTCGCCCCGTCGAGCGCGGCGGCCATCTCGTCCTGCTTCGTGGGGAACAGGTGCGCGTAGCGGTAGGTGATGTCCACCGCCTCGTGGCCCATGCGCTCGGCGATGGCCAGCGCGGAGAAGCCCATCTCTATCAGCAGGCTCACATGGCTGTGGCGTATGTCGTGTATGCGGATGCGCTTCACGCCCGACGCCTTGCACCCGCGCTCCATCTCGTGGGCCAGGAAGTGCTTGGTCACGGCGAACAGGCGCTCGTCGGGGGCGACGTCGTCGCGCATCTCGATGAAGTCCGCCATCTCGTCGCGCAGGAAGGCGGGCATGACGATCGTGCGCACGGACTTGGGCGTCTTGGGGTCGGTCACGGTGTCAACGCCGTTGAGGCTCTGGTACGACTTGTTGATGCGCAGCCGCGAGCTCTCCAGCATGAAGTCGGACGGCGTGAGCGCCAGGAGCTCGCCGCAGCGTATGCCCGTCCAGTAAAGCAGCTCGAAGGCGTGGAATGAGAGAGGCTTGTCCATGACGGCCTCGCTGAACCTCAGGTACTCGTCCTTGGTCCAGAACTGCATCTCGCCGCCCTTCTTCGAGCCTATCTTGTCGACCCTGCGCACCGGGTTGTCGCTGAGGCCGTAGTAGCGCTCGGCGTGGTTGAAGATGGCGTTGAGCTGGTTGTTCACTGTGCGCAGGTACGTCGGTGCCCAGGGCTTCCCGTCGGCGTCCCGGTGCTCGGTGAGCTCGTTTTGCCACCTGATGACGTCGATCGGCCTCACGTCGCACATGCGCATGTCCCCGAAGAACGGCACGAGCTTGTCGTTGATGATGTACTCCTTGGTGATCCACGTGTGCTCGCGTATGCGCGGCTTCACCTCGGAGGCGTACACCTCGACGAACTCGGAGAACGTCATGTCCATGGCCCCGCCGTTAAGGCTCTTGAACTGGCTCTCCCACACTGCGGCCTCCACCTCGGAGGAGAAGCCGCGCTTCGTCTTGTGGCGCTTCGAGCCGCGGGCGTCGCGGTAGTAGCACTGCACGTAGAACGTGCCGTTGCCGTCGTCCTTGTACACGGGCATGTCAGTCCACCTCCGGGAAGTACAGGGCGTCGAAGACGTCGCTTCGAACGCGCCCGCGGATGACCACGCGCCCGCGCGCCTCCTGCTCGGCGTTTATCTTCCTGATCACCTCGTAGGCGCTGCCTTTCTTGATCCTCAGCAGCTCCGCGACCTCGTCGGCGTCCAGCATGTGCGGCCTCGGCGTCTTCGCCACCTTCTCGTCCATGGCTCCTCCAATCAATGGCGTACGGATACGTACGGTTCACAGATTCAGAGTAAACGTACATATCTGTACTGTCAATAGAATTGCGTACATTTGCGTACGCTGATAAGATGTGCTGGTACGTAATTCCAGGAGGAGGGCTCATGTCCGTAGGCGAGAACATAAGGCGGTACCGCAAGTCGCGCGGCATGACGCAGGCGCAGCTCGCCGAGGCGGTCGGCCTGACCGAGGGGGCCGTGCGCCACTACGAGAGCGGCATCC
>CAJMOP010000080.1 GCA_905215115.1 uncultured bacterium
GCTATTCTTCCGCCGCGCCTGGTTCCCGAGCTCGGCGCTGTCCGCGAGCACCTGCTGGCAGCCAAAGCCGATACCAGCTACGACCTTGCCGCAGCGCTCGAGGGCGACGACCTTTGCCGCAGCCATGCCGCGTGGGCCGAGGACGTCTATGCCCGCCGCGCCGACGAGCTTACGGCGGACAACGCCATCGACATCCTGCACGAGGAGGTCGGCGTAGTGTTTGGCCACGTGCTCGACAACGCCGGCGTCTTTAAGTGGGACGAAGCCGGCCGCGCCGCCCAGCAGCGCTTTATCGACTCACTGTAATGATCCCTTGGGGACGGAGGAAAACGGACTATTTCGTCTTCAAGACAACGGCGCCCGCCGGCAACATCGCCGACGGGCGCCGTTTTTGAGTGTAGTCATTGGGGACGTTCTTAAACGACTAGTCAAACAAGAACGTCCCCAACAACTAATGACTCGAGCGTGGAAAATCCCCCACTTTGAACTCGTATGGGCACCAAAAGCGGGAGATTATCCACGATCATTCTATTAGGAGTCGCAACCGCTACAACTCTACGACCTCAACGTTGCTGTAGATCTCGTCCCAGCGGTCCATGATCAGGTGGCCGGTCTTGGGATCCATGGCGTTGAGCTTACCGCAGGTATTGGCGGTCTTGAGCACCGTGACGTCGTCGGCACCAGCAGCAATGGCATGCGCAAAACCGGCGATGGTCGAGTCGCCGGAACCCGTTGCGTTCACAGCCGCAATCGCGGGCGTCTTGGCGCGGAACGCGCGACCCTCATGGAAGCCCACCGAACCGGCAGCGCCCATCGAAACGACAACCCAGGGAATACCGGCAAAGCGGCCATCGGCGGCAAGCGCCTCGCGCAGGGCATCGACATCATCGGTCGTAAAGGACGTACCCAGTAGGCCGTTAATCTCGGTCAGGTTGGGCTTTACGAGCTCGGGCTTAGCGTCGGACTCCAGCGCTGCCTCCAGCGATGCACCCGAGGTGTCGAGCAGCACCTTGGCGCCCGCCTCCTCGGCGATCTTGACGAGCTCGGCATAGTAGCCGGCATCGACGCCACGCGGCAGCGAGCCCGAAAGCGTCACAACGTCCGCCTTCGCCGCGAGCTCGGCGAACTTGGCCGTAAAGGCCTCGAGCTCGGCCGGGGCGATCTGCGGGCCGCTCTCCAGCAGCTCGGTCTGATTACCCTCGTGCAGAATATTCAGGCAAATGCGCGTCTCACCGGCGATGGGCACAAAGTCGTTCTTGACGCCGTCGGCATCCATAAGCTCGGCCATATAGGCACCCATGTGGCCGCCAAGCAGACCAGTCGCGAGCACGTCGTCTCCCAGTTGCAGCAGCACACGGCTCACGTTGAGGCCCTTGCCGCCAGCGGTCTTTTCGGGCGTGACGCGGTTAACGTCGTCAATGATCAGCTTGTCGAGCTGATAGCGCGTATCAATCGACGGGTTCATGGTGACGGTCAGAATCATATTGAACTCCTGTTCCGGGGCGGCATGACCCGCCCCAAACATACGATAACTCGTTAAAGGATCTCGATCTCAAAACCGCGAATGACGGTCTCCCCCGGCTTGGCAACCAGGCAGCCACGCTTGTGCTCCAGAATATCGTCCTCATCGGAGCAGGTAGACAGGCCGCCCCACGGTTCCACGGCCACAAAGTCACCCTCGGGCTTGCTCCACACAATCAGGTATGGCATATCGGGGAACGTCAGGCGCACGCCCTTGTCCTCGGTTTTCTTGGTCAGCGTAACCACGCGGCTCTCGAGCACGTCAAAGATGGTCTCCGCGAAGTCGAAGAGTTCGTGGGCAAGCGGCAGGTTCTGGTCGATCATGGGGTTCTTACTGCGATGCTCAACATCAATCAGGCCCGTCGAGGGAACGGCAGTACAGAGCTCGGCGGCCTCACGCTGATCAAAACGAAGCTCATAGTCGTCATAGGACTCGTCCTCGTCGAGCGGGCACTTAAAGCCGGGGTGGCCACCCACAAAGAACGGCATGTCCTCGGTGCCCTCATTGGTCACCTCGTACGACACGGCCACCTTTGCCGCATCGATCGTGTAACGAGCAACGATCTTAAACGGATACGGGTACTGCTCGAGCAGCTCGGCATGGTCGGCAGAGCTTAGGCCCAGTGCAACCATGTTGTCGCTCTGTTCCTCGAGCTTCCACTCCTGTTTGCGCGCAAAGCCGTGGCGGGCGAGCCTAACCTCGCGGCCGCCCATGGTCATTGCGTGACCGTCGCGAAGGCCGCCGCAGATCGGGAAACAAATGGGTGCCTGGCCCGACCAGACCGCCGGGTCACCCTGCCACAGGTACTCACGGCCGTTGGCCGCAATAGAAGTGAACGATCCGCCAGCCGTGCTCAGTGCTACGCGGATAGAACCGTTATCAAGAACAAACTCCATAGGAGCCTTCCCTTTCTTACGACAGCCCGCCAAGTCAGTGGGGCTGATAGAAAACCGGCCCGCGCCCCCTCACAGAAACGCGAGCCGTCAATTGAAAAGCTGCAGAATGCCGGGGGCCGCCAAAACGAAGCACTCAAGCCAAGCAAGCAAACGTGTTATCGGAGCAACTTGCCATACCAGAACGCTTCGCAACAACAGCGGTAACCCCACAGGTCACTCAGACATCAGCGAGAAGCCAGCTGGCGAGGCAAGGTGCCGTGAAGCGAGACGGCATTGACCTTCTGGTCATGCCGTCGAAGCTGAGCGGCAGATTGCCCGCCAGATGGCTTCGCAGCGTCGACCGGTCCGGCGTTTGTTAAAACGCCGGAACCCCCTTAGTCGTGATACTCGCCGCGGTCCCACTTCTCGAGGAACTCGTCAAAGAAGTGCGGGTCAGCCTGAGCCTCGGCGTCGGCCTTATTGCAGGCGTCGATCTTGGCAATCAGGGCGTCGTGCTCGGGAGTCTTCTCGTAGGGCTCCTCCAGGAAGGCAAGCATGATATCGGCCATCAGGAACTCGCCGGTGATCTTGCCGCCAAAGCCCACGATGTTGGCGTTGAGCTCGCGACGGGCATACAGGGCAGAGGTCATGTCGCGAACCAGGGCGCAGCGAGCGCCGGGAACCTTGTTGACGGCGTTGGTGATGCCGATGCCGGTGCCGCACAGGGCCACGCCAAAGTCGGCCTTGCCGCTGGCAACAGCCTCGCCCACGGCCTTACCGTAGATGGGATAGTGCGTACGGGTGTGGCTGTAGGTGCCGCAGTCGAGCACCTTGTAGCCAGCCTGCTCCAGGCGGTCGGCCAGATAGATCTTCTCGTCCGTAACGATATGGTCGCAACCGATTGCGATGGTCTTCTTCATCAGAACGTCCTTTCGTCTGAATTCACAAGTTGAGATAGAAGTTCGAGTTCTCGGTGGCTCTCGTTAGGCCATCTTGTTGAGCATGTCGACACGGATCTGGTGACGGCCGCCGGCGTACTGGGCGCGCAGGAACTCGCGGGCGATCTTCTTGGCGACCTCGGTGCCCACAACGCCCGGGCCCATGGTGACCATGCGCGAGCCGTTGTGCTCGCGGGTCATGTAGGCGGAACGCTCGTCGGAAATGTTGGCGACGACCATGCCCTTGATCTTGACGGCGGCCATATAGGAGCCGACGCCGTACTTATCGAATGCGAAGCCCTGGGAATCCTTGTGCTCCAGCAGGTCCTTGGCAACGGCGGTCGCGGAATCGACAAAGTCCGCAGCAGGGGTCTCGGAATAGTCGACGACCTCGTGACCGTCAGCGATGAGCATCTCCTTGATGGACTCCTTCATCGACATACCGTCGGCATCGGAAGCGATTACAACCCTCATGACATCCTCCTTGAGAGATACGCAGGTGCGTAGTTTCTGTTTGGAAGTGTTGAATCGCGCTCAGGTCCGGGCATCTGAATGTGCGGTTCTTCACTGTTCATGTTTATTTGAACACATTCGAACATAGGTTGCAACCATTATTTGTTTACTTTGTTCTTTTTTGAACAAATACCGTTTACGGTTGATTGCCGACCGTTTGAGCCCGGCGCAGACGTAGCGACCATGTGTTCAACAAACAAAAGGGCGGCCGAGAACGTGTCTCGGCCGCCCTTCTTACGGTTGATCTTCCAAAGATCGCTTTGCCGCCTACTCAGACTGCCCGCTCTTCTTGGCATGTTTGGACGGAGCGCTCAGAAAACGTCCCGTTAAATAGTTCGCCGGGCCGGAAATATCGATCCCCAGCAGCGTGTGCCCCAGCCACAGAAACGCCGCGAGCACCAGCAATGGAATAACGCACGAAGTCACAATCATCACGATGACGCCTTCGATCAGATCGGTCACCTGTTGCACAATCTCATCGGTCATCTGTTTGGCGCCGTTGGTCACCGACGCGACAAGACCCGAGGCACCGTCGGCAAGCTGCTCAAGCACGTTCTTGGATTCTGTGGACTCGGACTTTTTCTTGCTCGTTTTGGAGCTATTGCCGTCTGCCGCACCCGCAGCGTCGGCCGCCTTTTGCTCGGCCGCTTCGATGCTCACCCGATACGTCTCGTCGACCTTTTGCGACACCCATACGCTTGCAGGCACCAAGGCCATGCCGATCACGGCAACCACCAGCACGCGGGTCGCCACGCGGCGCAGGACAGCGCTCGTGCTCCAGCGTCCGTGAATGCCAAGCGAGACCGCAAAGAGCACCAGCGCAAACGGGATTAAGATGCCCAAGCCAACCGACCACAAAATCGTGAGCAAATATTTCTCTAGGTAGAGCACGGCAAGCACGATGCCCAAGTTACCCGAAAGCTGCGCGAGCTGCTCGGCAACCGGCGTTCCCGTATCACCCGGCAGCGCGGTAATGCCCGCAGACAGCGCCACGCACGAGGTCGTGAGCGCCAAAACGTTGCCCTTCTTTTGGTCGATGACCTCGATGGTGGAGTCCCATGTTTTGGTATCGGCAAAATGCGGACGAGCCACAAAGCCCGACAGCAGCGCCAGTACCACGAGTGCAACGATAAAGCCAATCTGCAGCTTTTTGTTTGCGCACACGACATCGGACAGGCTGGGCTGCAGCTCGGTTACCGTCGTGTGCTCGGTTATCTGGACAGGACGCCCATGAGCCATCTCGTGCGCGTCTCTTTTTTGTATTGACCCGTTATCCGGCATTTGGATGCCTCCTCATTCCGGCCTGTATTGCGGTGGAAAGTATACCCACCCATCGAAAAACCGAACGGGAGGGCGTGCAGAAGCTCCATAACGCTGCTAGTCGAATAGTGCCATTTCAAAACTATGCCGGTTTACTACGATAAAACCGATAGGACCGACCACATTTGCTATTAGCAGAAAATGACAAGCTTTCTACCTGCGGCTTTGATAACGCTGTTCTTTCCATAGTTGAAAGAATGCGATTCATCGTAGTAAACCGGCATAGTTTTGTAACCGACAGACCGAGTCGGCACCGCAGCAAACCTAATGACCCGGTTTCTTCCATCCTCAAAGGATCGAATGCATGGCAGGAGTGTCCCAAACTGCCGGCAGATAAGGAACGTCCCCAAGTGCCGGGTAAACAGAAAAGCCCTGCCGCGGGTAGCGGCAGAGCTTTTGGAAGGGGACTTGGTTGTGAGAGCTCGTTAGGCGAGCTTAGCCTCGAGTGCGGCGATGCGCTTATAGGCATCGATGGTAAAGCGGGTCTGCTTCTCCAGGATCATGGTGGTCATGAGAGTGTCCTGAGCGTGAGCCATGATGAAGGTCATCTCCATCTCGCCGCCGCCGGCCTCCTGCGAAAGCAGCTTGGTCTGCGTGTCGTGGGCGCCGATAAGTGCATCGCTGGCATCCTTGTGCAGCTGCTCGGCCTTCTCAAAATCACCCTCGCGAGCAGCATCGAGCGCTGCAAGCAGATCGGTCTGGGCGTCGCCCGCGTATGCGACAATCTCAAATCCAACCATCGAGATTTCTTCTTTGGTTGCCATATTGCGTTCCTTTCACATATGAACCAACGGAGAGCATCGCGTCCGGGCATACGCGCTGCGCTGTGTATGGCAGGAACATTAACATTCAAACAAAAAAGAACAGCGCAAAACGTAATTTCGAGCTATGAACGGTTGCTTTTCACCCGTGAACGGTTTTTAAACCAATCTGAACATTCTCAAACACAATTAGCGGCAACCCAAACAGGTCCGCACCCTAGCGTATATCGCGCACCGTATCGCCCTCGACGAGCACACCCGGAAACAGCATGTGCTCCACACCGGGTGCAGCGCCCTCGGCGCCGGCAATCTTGTCGACCGCCCACATGCCGACGCGCTTGTTGTCAAAGCGCACCGTAGTCAGGCGACGATCGGGCACGATATCGCCCAAACTATCGTCAACACCCACCACGCTTACGTCCTGGGGCACGTGCTTCCCGCGCGACTCGAGCCCGCGAATGCAGCCGTAGGCCATGGCATCGTTGGAAGCATAAATGGCTGTGCAGTTCGAATCGTCCGCAAGCACCTGGCCGGCGGCATATCCGCTCTGTGCCGTCCAATCGCCACGGACGAGTCGCGGCGGCTCAATACCATGCGCGCGCAATGTCTCGCGCCAGCCCTCCTCGCGACGCATGCCCGAAAGCGAGCGCTCGGGGCACGAGATAAAGTGCACGGTCTTGTGCCCCTGCTCCAGCAGGTACTCGACCACCTGGCGCGAGCAATCGAACTGGTCGTTATCGACTGTTGAACAGAGCGGGTGCTCCAGCATGGTAACGAGCACCGTCTGCATACCGGGCAGCGGCTCGAAGGTGCCAAAGTCCGCCGGCATGCGATTCATGATCACAACCATGCCATCCACCGGCAGCGCGCTCATGCGCGACGATGCGCTCTCGAGGGTATACGGATGCCCGTCTACTTTAGTGAGGGTGATGGCATAGCCATGTTTGTCGGCCGCGGCGGCAAAGCCCTCCATACGGTCGAGGTTGCCGGTGCCGGTAATGTTGAACATGGCGACGCCGACGGTCTTAAACTTGCCGCGGCGCAGCGATCGACCGGCAAAATTGGGGCGATACCCCAGCTCGCGCATGGCGGCGCGCACGCGCTCCTTGGTCTCGAGGCGCACGCTGGGCGAATCGTGCACCGTACGCGAGACTGTCTGCTCCGAGACGCCCGCGAGACGCGCCACGTCCTTAACGGAAACCGATTTTTTAACAGCGGCCATAGGTCGATCTTTCTATGTCAACGATGCCATTGAAGACATCCTGCGCAGTCATTTTGAACACCTTTAAGTATATCCAACGCCTCCCCAACGATACGCTTACCACCCAAAACCTACCGTTCACCGACAATTCTGCTTCCCCGAGCGGCTTTTGTCGCCCAAATGTTAACGTTGCCATTGTGCAAACACAGAGCCACCGGGCGGCTCAAACGTTTACGCGCAAGGAATCGACGGTCCACAGGCACAAGGGCCACCGGTTCGCGTCTTTTTTTGTGCCGCAAAATGGCAACGTCAACATTTTGGCAACCGAACGTCAAAAGCTACCATCGTTGCTAACCCACCGACTCTTAGGAGCATTGCATGGAGCAACTCATCGCCATCATCGAAAAGGGCCAGCCCTTTTTCAACGCGATCGCCCGCAACAAGTACCTCAAGGCGATCCGCGACGGCTTTATCTCCGTCATCCCCATCATCATCTTCTCGTCCATCTTCTGCCTGGTAGCCTCGGTCCCCAACATCTGGGGTTTCTACTGGCCCGATGACATCAACAACGCCCTGTGGAAGTGCTACAACTACTCCATGGGCATTCTGGCCATCGCCTGCGCCGCCACCACGGCCAAGCACTTCGCCGACGCCCAGAACCGCGATCTACCCAAGAACAACCAGATCAACTTCATCTCGTGCATGTGCGCAGCCATCATCGGCTTCTTGCTCCTTTCGAGCGACACGATCGCCACGGATGCTGCCAGCGGCTTCAACACCACCTACCTTGGTTCCAAAGGCCTGTTGACCGCCTTTATCGCTGCGTTTGTGACCGGCATCATCTACAAGTTCTTCATTAAGCGCAACATCACCGTCAAGATGCCCGAGCAGGTTCCGCCCAACATCTCGCAGACCTTTAAGGACATCATCCCCTTCTCCGTCTGCATCACCGTCTTTTGGGTCTTTGACATCGTCTTCCGCGCTGCCTTTGGCTTCTGCTTTGCCCAGGGCGTCATCCAGGTGTTCCAGCCCCTGTTCACCGCCGCCGACGGCTATATCGGCCTCGCTGTGATCTACGGCGCTATGAGCCTCTTCTGGTTCGTCGGCGTCCACGGCCCCTCGATCGTCGAGCCCGCCATCGCCGCCGCTCTCGTTGCCAACATGACCGACAACCTGGCTGCATTCCAGGCCGGCGAGCACGCCACCGCCGTCCTGACGCAGGGAGCCCAGTACTTCGTCGTCTGCATGGGCGGCACCGGCGCCACGCTCGTCCTGGTCTTTATGTTCTGCTTCCTGGCCAAGTCCCAGGAGATGCGCGCCGTCGGCAAAGCAGCCATCGTCCCCGTGTGCTTTGCCGTCAACGAGCCGCTGCTGTTCGCCGCGCCTATCGTGCTCAACCCCGTCTTCTTTGTCCCGTTTGTCTTTGCCCCGATCGCCAACATCTGGATCCTCAAGGTCTTTATCGACTTCTTGGGCATGAACGGCTTTATGTACACCCTGCCCTGGACCGTCCCCGGCCCCATCGGCACCATCATGGGCCTGGGCTTCCAGCCGCTCGCCTTTGTGATGCTCGCCATCATCCTAGTCATCGACTTTGCCCTGTACTACCCGTTCTTCCGTGCCTATGACGCCCAGAAGTGCGCCGAGGAGGCCGAGATCTCCCAGGAGGAGCTCGCCGCCAAGAACGCCGAGAAGGCCGCCAAGCTCAACGACGCCTTCCAGGGTAAGGCCGACGCCAAGAGTGTTGCCGCCGGCGCCGCTGCCGAGGTCGTAAAGACCGACGCTGCCCCCGCTGCTGCCGCCACCGAAGCTACGGCCGCCAGCGACCTCAACGGCAAGCGCGTACTCGTGCTCTGCCA
>CAJMOP010000081.1 GCA_905215115.1 uncultured bacterium
GGCTTGCCCAGGCTCGGGGCCTCCTCCTGGATGCCGCCCGAGTCGGTGAGGATGAGGTGGCTCGCCGCCATGAAGTTGTGGAAGTCGAGAACCTCGAGCGGGTCGATGATGTGAAGTCGGTCGAAGCCGTCGAGCTCCTCGTGGGCCGCCTTGCGGACGAGCGGGTTCATGTGGATCGGGTAGATCGCCTTGGTGTCGGGGTGTTCCTCCATCACGCGGCGGATGGCGCGGAACATGCGGTGCATGGGCTCTCCCAGGTTCTCGCGGCGGTGCGCCGTGATGAGGATGAGGCGCGAGCCCTCCGCCCAGTCGAGCTCGGGGTGGGTATAGCCATCGCGAACGGTGGTACGCAGTGCGTCGATGCCGGTGTTGCCGGTGACCCAGATCCTGGACTCGGGTTTGCCCTCGGCGAGGAGGTTCTTCTTGCTGGCCTCCGTGGGGGCGAAGTAATACTCGCTCACGATGTCGACGGCCTGGCGGTTGAACTCCTCCGGCCAGGGGCTGTAGATGTCGTGCGTGCGCAGGCCGGCCTCCACATGCCCCACGGGGATCTGCAGGTAGAAGCAAGCGAGCGCCGCGGCGAAGCTGGTCGTGGTGTCGCCGTGGACCAGGACCACGTCGGGCGTCTCGTCCTCGAGGACGGCCTTGAGCTTGAGCAGCACGTCGCACGTCACGTCGAACAGCGTCTGGCCCGGCTTCATGATCGCCAGGTCGTGGTCGGGAGTCACATCGAAGACGCGCAGCACCTGGTCGAGCATCTCGCGGTGCTGGCCGGTCACTGTCACGACGGTCTCGAACTCATCCACACGCGCCTTCAGCTCGTTGACGAGCGGGCACATCTTGATTGCCTCCGGGCGGGTGCCGAAGACGAGCATTACCTTCTTCAAAACGATTTCTCCTGAAGAGTCACATGGTCTTACAGCTTGTAGACGTTCTCTCCGTCGCCGCAGACGTTGCGCGGGTCGATGAGGACGCGCTCGCCGAAGATGCCGGGGTTGTCCGTGACCTGGGAGTGGCCGACCATCACGATCACCATCTCCAGTCCGTCCAGGAACTCATCCATAGAGTGGACCTGGCCGGGAACCTCGTCGCGCTCGACCCACGGGTCGTAGACCTTGACGGAGCCGGCGCAGAGGTGCTCGGACATGGACTCGAGCATCTGCAGCGTCGGGGACTCGCGGACGTCGTCGACGTTCTCCTTGTAGGTGAGGCCGTAGATGCCGACCTTCGAGGCGTCCGTGATGCCGCGCTCGACCATGACCTCGTGGGCCCGGTGCATGACGTACTCGGGCATGGAGGCGTTGGTCTGAAGGGCGAGGCGGATGAAGTTGGCCGTCTCGGGGTAGTCGCCGACCAGGAACCACGGGTCGACCGGGATGCAGTGGCCGCCGACGCCCGGGCCGGGGTTGAGGATGTTCACGCGCGGGTGCTTGTTGGCGATGCGGATGACCTCGGCGACGTCCATGCCGCCGATGCGGCAGATCTTGGCGAGCTCGTTGGAGAAGGCGATGTTCACCGCGCGGAAGGTGTTCTCGACGACCTTGGTCATCTCGGCGGTGCGGATGTCGGTGACGGAGATCTCGCCCTGGCAGAAGCTGGCGTAGACCTTCGCCACGGCCTCGCCCACCTCGGGGTCGTCGGCGCCGATGGTGCGGTTGTTGTGCAGCAGCTCGTAGACCATGTTGCCCGGGATGATGCGCTCGGGGGCGTGGACGAGCCTGACGTCCCCGCGGCCGGCCTCTATGAGCAGCGGGCGAACGAAGCGGTCGATGGTGTTGGGCGAGACGGTGGACTCGACTACGAGCACGGCGCCCTCGGGCGCGACCTCGAGGACGGTCTTGCAGGCCGCCACGACGTAGCAGGGGTCGATCTTCTTGTCTAGCTTGTCGTAGGGAGTGGGGACCGAGACGATGTAGGTGTCGCAGACCTGGTAGTCGGTGGAGAACTTGATTCCGGACTCCAGCGCGTCGGCGAACAGCTCGTCCAGGCCCTCCTCCTTGAAGGTAGTCTTGCCGGCGTTGAGCGTGGCGACGAGCTCCTCGTTGTAATCCGTGCCCACGACCTCCACGCCGTGGGATGCCATCATGAGGGCGGTGGGCAGGCCGATGTAGCCGAGACCGATAACGTTAACCATTGCTATTCACCTTTCTTAGCGAACTTGTATTTATACGTGAGGGCGACGAATTTTAGGTTGCCGATGATGTAGCGTTTCCACAGCCTTCCGGGCTCCTGGATGAAGCGGTAGAACCACTCCAGGCCGTGCTTCTGCATCCACGTCGGAGCTCGGTCGGTTACGCCGGCGATAACATCGAAGCTGCCGCCGACGCCCATGACGAAGGGGATTCCGATCTGGTCGATGTACTTGTGGACCCAGTACTCTTTCTTGGGAGAGGAGAAAGCGACGAACATCATGTCGGCTCCCGAGGCGGCCATATCGGATACGATCTGGGGCTCGTCCGCCTCGGTGAAGTAGCCGTTGCGATACCCTGCGATCTGGATGCCCGGGTACCTGTCCTCGAAAATCGCTTTGACCTTGGTGACCACCTCTTCCTTCGCCCCGAAGAGGTAGATGCGGTAGCCCTTCTCGGACGCCAGCCCGACAAGCCTCTGGAACAGGTCGATGCCCGTGACGCGTTCCCCGAGAGGAACCCCCAGCTTTTTCGCCGCCCAGACGATCGAGGCGCCGTCGGCGTTGATCAGGGGGCATTCGTTGACGATTGACGCGAGCTCGGGATCCGCCTCCATCAGGTTGACCTTGGAGGCGTTGATTACGACATGCTGGGTCGGTACGCCCCTCGCGATGATCTTCTCGATTTCATTCACCGTCTCGTCAAGCGAGATGGCGTTTACATACGTGTTCAGAATTGGATAACGATTGCCGGCTGACACTAGCACGCCCCGCTTCCCGTAATTACCTCGACGACAGTGAGTAGAACGATCTTGAGATCCGTGATGACGCCGCGCTTGGCTATGTACTCAAGGTCGCGCTGGACCATTCCGTCGAAACCCGTTGAATTGCGGTCGGTCACCTGCCACCAGCCGGTGATGCCGGGCTTGACGGCCAGACGCTGCAGGTCGAATTCTGTGTACTCGGCCACCTCGTTAGGCAGCGGCGGGCGCGGGCCCACGACGGACATCTGCCCCAGGAACACGTTGACGAACTGCGGAAACTCGTCGATGGAATGCTTGCGGATGAACCTGCCGATCTTGGTGACGCGGGGGTCCTCCCTCATCTTGAACATGGCGCCGGCGATCTCGTTCTGCCCCTTGAGCTCGGCGAGGCGCTCGTCGGCGTCCCTGTACATGCTGCGGAACTTCCACATGCGGAAGGTGGACAGGCTGCCGTCGCGGTGGGTCTGGCCCACGCGAATTTGACTGTAGAACGGGTTGCCCTCGCTCTCCAGGCGGATTGCCGCGGCAAGCACCAGACTCGGCACGGCAATGACGGCCAGCACGCAGCCGCTGAACACGATGTCGAACGCGCGCTTGACGGCACGGTAGCCCAGGCGCGAGTTGTCCCAGTCCATGATGGATTGCACAGCCTTATATCGACCGGTGCATTCACGCTGGTCCATAGCCTGAGCAATCAGCGCTGCCCCCGCGGGCGCATTGCTCTCTGTCACTTCTTTATTAGCAGCCACAATAAAACTTACGTTCCTGTCCCCAGGAACCCCCCCCCATCTATGAATCCAAAATCAAGTAATTTGCTAGTGCAACGTCTCCCTTACGTCTTGCTGGGAACGTCCAGCGCAAGCAGCTCCCTAAAAGCGGAGTCACCTTCGCCCACGTCTACCAGGCACCAGCGCTTATGACGGTCGATCTTCTTAACACGAGCCTCTTGCCCCACCAAGGGCCCATGTTCTATGTGCAACACACCGTCTTCTATGCGCGCAACGCTGTTGCGCACCACGCCGTCGTCGTCAAGCACGCTGCGGTACCAGTCCTGCGCATCGTCCGGCATGGGCATGTACGCCCGCTCCCTACTGCCGGCGATGCGACAGCCAAAGCTCAGCTGGGCCAGGGCCCTATCGAGCGCTGCGACATCGTGCGTGGCGACGAAGAAATATTCCTTGTACATGGGTTTGGTTTGGAGCGACCAGGCACCGTCCCGCTTAAACCAGAACTCCTTTTGCATCACAAAAGCGTTCTGCATCAGCTCATGCGGAATAATTCGGCGGACCTTTTCGCAGGTCTCGCACTCTTTGCCGTTGGGGGTGTGGACCAGATACCAGCGGACGCGGCCGTGCTGGCTGTTGGTAGTGGCGCCGTTAAATGCGCCCGGCAGCTGCTCTTGGCGCCGCGTTGTCTGTTCCATGTTCTCGCCCCCTCTATTTGGCTTTGCGATGCACGCAAATGCAGGGGCGTTTAGAACAGGCTTCTCGCCCGCAGCTAGGCGCAGTCGCAAAAGTACAGGTTTTTATAGAGGGGTATGGAGATGTACCTACTAGCAGTACATTTTGCGTAATCTGGGCAAACGCTGATTAATTGCTCGTATAATGTCGTCTATCGAAAGATACAAAAACCTGTACCTTTTTGTGCAACAAAAAAAGCCGCTCAACCAGCGGCTTTTCTAATTTTGGTAAGAAAAAAGGCGACCGCCCTGTGTGGACGGTCGCCTTTGTTAATTGTTGTGCAGTTTGCCTTAGGCGCGAGTCTTGATCTCCTCGAGGACCTTGGCAACAAACTCGTCAACGCTCATCTGAACGGTCTCGTTGGAGCGGTCGCGGACGGAGATGTTGCCGGCCTCGACCTCCTTCTCGCCCAGGATGAGCATGTAGGGCACGCGGTCGATGCTGCGGGCCTCGCGGATCTTGTAGCCGATCTTCTCGTCGCGGTCGTCGCAGACCACGCGAATGCCGGCCTCCTCCAGCTTGGCGCACACCTCGTGGGCGTAGTCGCGGCTCTTCTCAGAGACGGGAAGTGCCTTGACCTGCACGGGAGCCAGCCAGGCGGGGAACTTGCCAGCAAAGTGCTCAATCAGAATACCGATGAAGCGCTCGATGGAGCCAAAGCACACGCGGTGCAGCATGATGGGGCGCTTCTTGGTGCCGTCGGCGTCCACGTACTCCAGGTCAAAGTTGAGCGGCATCTGGAAGTCGAGCTGCACGGTACCGCACTGCCAGGTACGGCCGAGCGAGTCCTCCAGGTGGAAGTCGATCTTGGGGCCGTAGAAGGCGCCGTCGCCCTCGTTGACCTCGTAGTCCATGCCCAGCTTCTCCAGAGCGGTGCGCAGGCCCTCCTCGGCGCGTGCCCAGTCCTCGTCGGAACCCATGGAATCCTCGGGGCGGGTGGAAAGCTCAACGTGGTACTTAAAGCCAAACTTCTGGTACACGGAGTCGATGAGGTTGACCACACCCACGATCTCGTCGGTCAGCTGGTCGGGACGTACAAACAGGTGGGCGTCGTCCTGGTTAAAGCACCGCACGCGGAACAGGCCGTGCAGGGCGCCGCGCAGCTCGTGGCGGTGCACCAGGCCAATCTCGCCGGCGCGGATGGGCAGCTCGCGGTAGGAGTGCGGCCTGGAGGCGTACACCAGCACGCCGCCCGGGCAGTTCATGGGCTTAATGCAGTACTCTTCGTCGTCGATGACGGTGGAGTACATGTTGTCCTTGTAGTGGTCCCAGTGGCCAGAGGTCTTCCACAGCTGCTTGTTCATGATGAGCGGCGTGGAAATCTCCACGTAGCCGGCCTTGTGGTGGATCTCGCGCCAGTAGTCCAGCAGCGTGTTCTTAAGGATCATGCCGTTGGGCAGGAAGAACGGGAAGCCGGGGGCCTCGTCGCGCATCATAAAGAGGTCCATCTCGCGGCCGATCTTGCGGTGGTCGCGCTTCTTGGCCTCCTCCAGCATGTGCATGTGCTCATCGAGCTCTTCCTTGGTGGCAAAGGCGACGCCGTTGATGCGGGTGAGCATCTTGTTGTCCTTGTCGCCCTTCCAGTAGGCGCCCGAGACGCCGGTGAGCTTAAAGGCCTTGAGGGCCTTGGTGTAGCAGATGTGGGGGCCGACGCACATGTCGATGTAGTCGCCCTGCTGGTAGAAGGTGATGCGGGCGTCATCGTCCAGGTCGCCGATGTGCTCGACCTTGTACTTCTCGCCACGCTCCTCCATAAGGGCGATGGCCTCGGCGCGGGGCTTCTCGTACACGGTGAACTTGAGGTTCTCCTTAACGATCTTCTTCATCTCGGCCTCGATCGCGGGGAAGTCGTCCTCGCTGATCTTGACGCCCTCGGGCAGGTCGACGTCGTAGTAGAAGCCGTTGTCGGTCGCGGGACCGTAGGCAAAGTCGGCCTCGGGGTACAGGCGCTTGATGGCCTGCGCCATAATGTGCGCGGCGGAGTGGCGGATGACGTGCGTGACCTCGTCCTGCGGGAGCTCGGCCACCGAACCGTCATTGTAGAGTGCCTTCATGGGTATGTTTTCTCCTCTCGGATGCCTGATGCAAGTGCGTGCGATGCGCTCGGCGTTTTTGACTTGCATCATTATAGGCAGGTTGCCTTGGTATACAAGCGCCCGCCGCACCTTAATGGCACGGCGGGCGATTTTCTACGCATGCTTCATCGTGTGGGGTTGGTTGCGTGTGGGGCTTGCGCGGGACGCGCGGTGCCCGTGGCTTGCGGCCGGCCTGGCGATGGATGCGTTACTGGATGCGAGTTCGGCAGTAAGGGCAGACCTTCCAGTGCGCATCGAGCGGGCGATGGCAGCTGGGGCAGACGTTGCGAACCTGGGTGTCGCACACCGGGCAGACGACGAAGTCCTTCTCGATGGGCGCGCCGCACTGCGGGCAGGTGCCGTACTGGGCAAGCTGGCGCTCGCGCAGGGCCATGTCCAGCTCCTGCTCCTCGCGATCGGACGCGTAGGAGTGCGGGCGCAGGACCAGGTAGGCGATGAGGCCTACAAACGGGATGAGGGCGATGATGCCCCATGCTACGTAGGCGCTGGCGCCGCGGCGGCGAGCGTCGATGAACACATAGACGACCGACAGCACATACAGGGCGATGATAAAGCCAACGAAGGCATAGACGACGCCCATAAGCTGCGGCGACATGAGCTCGGAGATGTACTTGGACATTACGGGTACCTTTCGGAATATTAACAGTCCGGTCAAGTTTACCACGGGGTTTGTTTATATGGGACCACGGCTGGGTACGGGGCCGGCGCGGACACAAACATCTCAATCTGTAACAGGTGGGAGCGGGATCCGGGTCTAGATGTTACAGAACGAGACACAGGGGTCCCTCCCCGAGTTCAATCTCGATCTGTAACAACTGGGGCCCCAAAACCCCTCTTACTGTTACAGATCGAGACATTCAAAATCCGCCGGAAGGTTTGTCTTGATCTGTAACATCTAGAACCCAAATCATCAGCTAACTGTTACAGATTGAGACAAAGGAAAGCGTCCAGGCCGAATGTCTCAATCTGTAACAGTTACTCGGCAAAAACAGGTCTAACTGTTATAGATTAAGACATTCGAAACCGACTGATAGGTTCATCTAAATCTGTAACATCTAGACCCCAAAACGGTCCCTAGATGTTACAGATCGAGACAGAAGATCTCTCCCCGACTTTAAATCTCAATCTGTAACACGTAGGACCGATTTTCCCCTCTTACTGTTACAGATCGAGACAAACAGAGGGCCCGCCTGGCAAACGTCTCGATCTGTAACATCTGGGACCCAACTCTTCTGCTTACTGTTAGAGAACGAGACGAACGGTTGCCCTAGTTGTTGGCAGACGAGGTTATCGACGTTGCCGAGTCTCCCCTCGCCTGCCGTTGGCGGGTGTTGCGGGGCTGTTCGCCGCATTGCCGCTGCACTGGGGGTCTGCAGACCGTAGGATAGTCCTATTGACAGCCTGTCAACTTGTCTGGGAGGCACTGTGACAGAAACGTTTGATATCGCGGTTGTGGGCGCGGGCATCACCGGGTGTGCCATTGCGCGGCAACTCGCGCGCTATGACCTGACCATTTGCGTGGTCGAGGCGGCCAACGATGTCGCCCTAGGCGCATCGAAGGCCAACGGCGGCCTGGTACACGCCGGCTACGATCCGGCGCCGGGCACCGTAAAGGCGCAGGTCAACGCCCGCGGCTGCGAGCTATATGGCACGTGGGCCCAGGAGCTTGGATTTTTGTTCCGCCGCACCGGGTCGATGGTGCTGGGGTTTAACGACGAAGACCGCGCACACCTAGAGAAGCTGCGCCAGAATGGCCTGGCCAACGGCGTGCCCGAGTTGTCGATTATCGGCACCGAGCGCATCCACGAGCTGGAACCGCGTGCGAGCGCCAAGGCGACGTGCGCGCTGTGGTGCCCCTCGACTGGATTTGTCGATCCCTTTGAGGTCGCCATTGCCGCGCTGGAGAACGCCGTGGCCAACGGGGTGACGTTTATTCGGTCGGCTCCGGTGGAAGCAATTGAGGTTGCCGGCGGCGAGGCTACCGACGGGGCTGCGCGCTTTACGCTGGTGACGCCTGTCGGCGATGTGCGCTGCCGCTATCTGATCAACGCCGCGGGCAACGGTGCAGCGGACATCTCGCATATGGCGAGCGCCGAGGAGTTCCAGATGGTCTGGCGCCAGGGCAACATCGTGGTGCTGGACAAGGAGCCGCGCGCGCTCATGCCGCTCTACCCCGTGCCCACGCCAGTGTCCAAGGGCGTAATCGTCACGGGCACGGTCCACGGCAACACCGTGATCACCGCGACGGCTGCCGTGCGCGAGCCGGGCGACACGCAGACCTACGCAAGCGATGTGAACGCGCTGCTGACGGGAGCACGCAAGCTGGTGCCCGATCTGGACACGCGTCGCGTGGTACGCGCGTTTGCCGGCGGGCGTCCGGTCATAAAGGGAACGAACGACTTTTTTATTGGACAGTCGGACGTGGT